>PLKY01000284.1 GCA_003140785.1 Acidobacteriaceae bacterium
ATCGATTGCGTACGAGGGGTAAGAACCATTGCTTGAGTTGTTCCGCAGGCCTCTATCCCTTCGCCACCGGCACGGGCAGAATCGTCTTCAGCTTGGCGGGCTCCACTCGCCGCGGATCCGACAGATAGATTTCGTGATGTGCGCCTGAAAAGCGCAAGCCGTTCTTCGCGGCGCATTCCTTCATTGCTGCTATCGTTTTGTGCTCTTCGTTATAGGCCCCGATGTGCAGCGCCTGCATGCACAGCCCTTCATTGAGCCGCACAAACTTCACCTTTTTGACGCCAGCCCCCTTGCCGCGCTTGGTCAGCACGTCGGCTGCTTTGGCCAGATCGCCGGCGGTCACGAACTCCGGCGTCCGGATTAAGACTTGCCACTTCCACGGCTCCTTGTCGCCGCCGGGTTCGCAGTTCATCTCGGGCCAGAGGGCCTCGAGCGTCGAGACCGCATAGTCTCCGAGACCTGCAAATTTGCGCGTCATCTTGATAGTGAATGCCATCCCATACAGCGCGCCAACCGCCTCGCCGAACGCGGGCCCGTCAGGCGCGCCTTGGCCCTCTACCGCAAGATAGACAGCCTTGCCTGTCTTGACTAGCGCGGGTTTCGGTTTTGCCGCGTATTCGGGATTCTCCTTTAAAAAATCCAGCTTCTCTGCCACTGCCGTGCTCATCGCATTGCCTCCTGTTCACGCAACGGTGCGTAGATGTCGGTCAGCAATTCCTCAGCGGGCGTGCTTCCCGGATCGCTTAGATAGACCTCGAAGCATGGCGCATTTGCCAGCTCGCGCCCGCTGCGCGGCAACCATTGCCCCAGGAACTCCGCGTAGGTCTTTCCAAGCTGGTTGTAGGGACCGGTGTGCGTGGTCACCGCGTATTCTCCGCCGGCAACAGTCTGGATTCCGATCTCTTCCCACGGAACAAATCCAAACCGGACAGAACTCAAAAATGGGGGTTCTGTACGTATCGACCACACACCCGGAACTCGATCCGCTGGCTGTGATTTGACTGGAAACGCGGTTTGGCCTGTTAACCGGCCAATTGACTAGCGTTTCCAGATCGAAACCACAATTGTCTAAGAGTGATTCAAAAGGCTTACCTTTCGGGATGCCGCAAGCTGCTGAAAAAGACGACCGAAATTGACTGGCTACGCTGTTCCAAATGGTGTGGATTTGAATGCGCTGCCCGAAAATACAACCCGGCTGTGACGAGGTCTCGTCTTAGGTTGCCGGTCGAGTGTGCCCAACGCGCGGGATCGCAATCAGCGTGAACGCCACTAAGCAGATGGAAGCAGCTGTATACCCGAGGTGACCGTGGCGGAGATCTTCAGCCACGAGCTTCACAGCGAGAAGCACCAGAACCGCGAAACCAAGCCGGGTGAGTTCCAAACGTCTCCAGTGCGCACCACCGAAGGCGAGCGCGAGTGCAACCGCGCAAAGCGTTAGCGTACGGATGAATGCCAGATGATGGGCTGCGGGATGCACGATGAGAGATGTCAGTGTGGTGAATCCCTGGACCATCAGCGCTGTCGCGCCGCAAATGGCAACGCAGGCGGAAACGAGATGTAGAGTTTTCTGTTGCCATGGGTCTCCGCGGTTAGAGCTCACGGTTACATAGCAGACGACTGCGCACCCAGAAACCAGATCGATTCCCCATGAGGGGGCCTCATTGGGCATTTCTGTCGCCACTCGCAAGATGTAACCCAGGAAACCGGATGCCACTCCAGCCGTCAGCAAGTAAAGGGTGCCATGAAACTCGAGAGCCAATCGATGCATTCGTGAGCCCGCCACCGTAGCGGCGACCGCGGCCAAGCCCATACTTGCTGGCGTCCATGACACCGGAATACAAAGCCAGTTCCCGGCCAGAAATAGCGCGGCGGTCCACGAGGAGAAAACTGTAGCGTTGAACGGCTCGCGCATGCACTCGATTGGTTTGAAGACCGCTATATAGACTACAACTGACAGTGCAAGACAAAGGACTCCAAGGATGACTCTGCCGGCGGGGGGTCCAAACAAAAGAAAACTATATGCCGTCATCACAAATGCGATAGTGGTTTGCAGCGTTTCAAAAGCCGTAATCTTGTTGCGGCGTAGGATGCTTTTGATGGAAATGCTTGCCGCGAAAATCAAGAAGAGCGCGAATCCAGGTAGGATCAGCCAGTGTGGAGCGATGGAAGGGTAATCCTGTCGGGTGCTTTGTGGGAATGAGTAAATGAAGATAAGTGTCCATACGGCAAGGTCGGCTGCGAAAGCGACGAATAGTCGGGCACCCGATGCGCGTTCGCGGCTCAGCGCGAACTCGCTGAAGGCAACCATGAGCAGCAGCACACCGATGAAGGGTAGCGTCACGTGTGTCGCAATTGCCAAGGCAAGAGAGAGCGAACCCGCAGCGATATTGGTGATCCGAAGCACAGGGACTTGAGCCGGTTTGCGCGCTAAGACAAAGGCCACGCCTGCGAACACGGCAATCGAACACGCGGCTGTCCACGCCGACATGACCTTGAAACGCATCGTCAGCTCCCAAAGCATGGGAGCCAGGATCAAGGATGAAGTACAAGAGTACACCGAGCTCGGAAACCAGGATCCAGCGCGCGTCCGAGCGCCCCAAACCAGCCAAGTAAATGCGTAAGCGATCGCGACGGAGGCAACAATTGGTTTCGGGACCAAATCCGATTCCGCCACGGCGCGCAGCAGATAGGCCCCTGCGATTCCTAGGAGTGCCCGGCCCACCACGGCAAAAGCCCCGCCCCCCTCTGCTGTCGGTTTTGCCGGACCCGATGCCGCCGTCGGCACTGCAGATGGCTCAACAGCAGGAGCAGAAGAAAGAGGAGAGAAAGGGCGCTCGAGCGCAGTAACTCGCTGTTCCAGCTCATCGAGCCGCACAATCAGCCGACTTAGTGATTCGGGAAGATCTTCCATAATTCCGCCCGATCCTGCACAGGCCGTATGCTTCTCAGTCTCCAGGCGCTGGCGCGTGCAAGCTCTGTTCAGGCCATGGGGGCAGTAGTTTCACCAGAATCCACAGGAAGATAAGCGGTAGGATCGTTAATCCGATCGCTACCAGAAAGCCCTCGCGAGTCACAAGAGCCATTTTGTAAGTGGTGTACCCGAGAAAGCTCTTCGAAAACAACTGTCCGCCAATTACCACGTTCCAACGCATAGCAAAGATGCCGATCATTGCCAGACAGCCTGAAGTGGCGTAAACGCGTTTACGCAGAACCTCCGTTAGCTTCACCACTTGGGTTAGAAAGAGCAGAATCAGTGGAGTGAGCGTTCCGAGGAAAATCTGAATTACGATATGCGAGAAATAGAGACGAGTGTGAACCATGAAGTTGAGACTGCGGAAGGACTCGTCGGCTTCGTATATGCGGTGAATGAGGTCCAGCATTTCCAGGCTGAAATCGATGATGAATATGTAGAACAGGTACATCGCGATGGTATCTACACAACGCATATCGATCGCCTTGCGCCGCATTTTAGTCGCCGACATGTAGAGCAGCATCACCGCTGCAATTCCCGAAACCATCGCCGAGAAAATGAATACGACGGGCATGAGTGGTGAAGACCACCAGGGGTTGGCCTTAATGGATCCGAAGATAAACCCGACATAGCCATGCAGCAGGAAGGCTGAAGGAATGCCGATAAGCGTAACCACCCAGCCCACTTTTTCATCGATGGCCAGTGATCGCGGGCTGATGTTGCTCGACCCAAGCGTCATCACCTTGTAGATCAGGCGCAACAGGCCTTTTGATTTCCGCGAAAGGATTACGATGTCACGCCGGTAATCCAGCCAGATCTCCAGAACCAGAACAGCCATCAGGTACCACAGGTACACGTAGCCGAACATCGCCATCGCCGAGGTGCTGTGCGGGGTGAAATACATCTCCGGTGAGCGCTCCGGATGACCCAGGTGCAGTTGCAGAGGCAGGGGAGCATCCAACAGAAACGCCAAGGCCGTCAGTAGTGCTAGCCGGTAGGTGGGTTTCACCGCTTCGACTAGAAACACACGCTCGAGCGACGCCAGAATGAACGCACCCGCCACAAGTCCCGTGATGAAGGGGTAGAGAACGATCAGAACGCTCCACTGAAGCTCAATCTCGTTCGGATACATGAAACCTTCAACGCCGCTCATAGACTCACCTGTGTCCCCATAGCACGACTCGCGACCGGAATCACTAACGAACTGATCCGTCTAGATCGTTGTAGTAGACCTTCGCACCTGTAGCCATCTGCGGCTTCAGCACTTGTACGCTGTGCGTCTTCAGAAACGCGTGGATCGGATCGTTGGGGTTCTTCAAATCGGCCAGTTGACGCGCACCTGTCGGGCAGGCCTCGCAGCACGCGGTAGTGAGTCCCTTGGTGATCCGGTGGTAGCACAGTGTGCACTTATCCGCGACTCTCTTCTCGGGATGAATGTAGCGGCAGCCATAAGGACAGGCCTGCACGCAATATGCACAACCCAGGCAATACTTTTGATCGATCAGGACCACACCGTCTGGACTCACGAACGTCGCGCCCACCGGGCAAACCTGTGTGCACGGAGAATCCGCACAGTGGTTACATAGCTTGGGAACGAAGAAGTATTTGCCGTGGTCTTCCATTACAGATGGAAATCCATCCTTGCCCCCGTTTGGTGACATGACATCGGGACTTGTCATGTTTTCATCTGTTACGTGATAGCGCTCAACCCATGTACGAAAGTATCCTTCCGGGACATCGTTTTCGATTTGGCATGCGCGTACACAATTTCCGCAGCCGATGCACTTGGGAATGTCAATCAACATACTCCACCAGTGCTCAGACATTTTGTAGTTCGGCGATGACTCGGGTGTTCCGGCCAGCACCGACTCCCAAGCTACGGCAGCAGCTGGTAACAGAATTAATAAGCGGCGTCGGCTGATATTCATTTCGCACCTCCACCGTCAATCGCCGGGCTATGAGGATTGTGGCAGGTCTCGCAGGGAACTCCATTCGAGTGATCGGCCGGATTAACCTGTGGAAAGCCGGTGGGCTTGGCGGCACTCGCCGTGTGGCATCGGGCACATAAGACTGCTGTATCCGGCTTCGTCGGAGTCATCGATGTCGGATCGTCTGCGTGTTTGGCCAGTGCGCCGTGGCAGGCTTCGCAGTTTACGTGTGCATGCTTGCCCTTCATCTTCACGTCCACGATGTCCGTGTGACAGTCTTCACACGCTTTGTGGCCTGCGAATTTGACCGGACGGCCGGCAATCTCGCCAATCGCCGCGGCGCGATAATGCCCATACTGACCAAAGGTCTTCGGCACCACGTAGCCGCGGATCAGGAGAAATGCGAGAAAGGCTAGAACAAAGAGTCCAGTGAATCGGAAAAGGTGTCCTGCATCCTTGAATACGCCCATTGAAGTAGGACTCCTAAGGTCGCTCCAGAAGTTTTCACGATCGCGCTCAATGTGATCTGGAACACTCGTTGGCTACCATATTTACAGGTACATCAACCATGATGTATGTGAGCCAAGGCACCAAACGATGTGATGCGCAACACTATCTCTGCAAAAGGCACTCAATAGCCGACAGCTTCAAGCCAGAGACTAAAGAAACCCTAGCTGCCTGTGGTGCAATTGACCA
>PLKY01000064.1 GCA_003140785.1 Acidobacteriaceae bacterium
TTGAGAGGCAGCAAGCCGAGGAGAATAAATGCAATGCGAAGCTGGTGAAAGATTGGCAGAAATGGCTGGAGGAACATAAACTCCGCGTCTGCGCCTGACCCACAACTTGAACTCAAACCTGACGGAACCGCCGTCCTTCTCATCCCTCGCTGGGACAAGGTAGACCGGCTTAGACCAGATCGAGCTATTCGGGGCCTTCCACAGCCGATTCAAGCTTGCAAACCACGCCTGAAGACATCGGTGCGGATGAGAAGCGTTGGATCCCGGTCATACCGCTCTGCTCAGAAAACGTGTTGAAGCCGGTTCCGACGCGGAAACGAGCGACTATCTCGGAGGCGAAGATCAGACTCATCGTGAAGCTCATTGGCAAACGGGTTCGAGCGATCGTGGGTCTGTGGAGAGCTCAAATTCCTTCCTGGCCGTTGCGGATGTTCCTTTGGCCTGGGGAGTGGGTTATCCCGTGGCTGGCGGAGCGTCCTATCCGGAACATGCTCGAGAGCCAATTGCGGGATACGCTTAAGTAGGATTAGGCTCCTGCCTCGTTTTACAAAAAAACAGTATGTTTGGAATACGAGCAATTCCGAGCAGGTGCCGTACTTGACGATTTGGCCGGCAACGGAGGTGGCTGAAACCATTGTATTCAGCAAAATGGCCCATTTTGCACTGAATCGTTGCCATACCCCGGTGAGCCTTTTCAACAATTCTCGATATTGAGTAAAATAGTACAGACTATTGCGTCGCTCCAGGAGCTCGAATGGCATTATTACGACAGTCGCTTGGCTTGGCGGATAAGTAGCTCAAATGACAAAGAATGCGAATAAGGAAGCCCCTGAACGGCAAAAGTGGCTCTGGTTCCGAATTGGACAATTCCTGTTTTTTGTTGTCTTGGCAGTCGCCTTTTATCTGCTTGCCCTAAGCATGGTGCATCACCGCTTTCATCGAGGCGGCTGGCTCGACCAGAACCAAACCATCAGACCATAGCAGGCACTGCAAGAGTCTTGGTCGCGGCTCCGAATGATGCCAAGCTACGGATTGCTTGGCGTGAAGATCTTTTCCATTTACGGGTTCTACTCAATTGCCTGCGCTAGAAAGCCAGACGGGTCACCTTGATTCCGACACGGTGATGGATTGCAGGAATCTAAAACACGGCAGGGATGGTCCTAGAGTCAACGGCAAGGTCATTTCCGACTACTCAAAGCAATCGGACGATCAATCATGGCGAAATTTGAAGAAAGAGACCTCGCAGAGTCAGACCCTAAACAATACTCTGCTTCTTCTGAGCTCAAAAGCTTCGTGATAGGTGCCGGATTCCTATTTGTGATAGGTTTGGCTATCTGGCTCGGTTGGTATGGGTGGGGATATCTCAAGCGTATTGGATGGATTGAACAAACACGTGTCATTGATGTGCACATGAGCAGAGACTGGCTCACAGGCGAATACCGAAACTGCCAGACGGATGGGCGCGCCGATGTTCTGTTCTGCCCAAATTCAAGCGAATCAAAGTCGGCCTTAGGGACAAGTGGGCTGTTACCACGGTCGCTTTCTGTAGGCTTTTACGGGAAAGTAACCGGGAGGCCTGACGACACTTTGAACTGGAGGTGCAAGCGAGAAACTGATTCCATCAGTTGCCACGCCGTTCAATAAGGAATTAGGCTTCTAGCGGATTACAAGGGACCAGAGGATCTGATCGGCGAGCAGGGGTTGTTGAAAGAGCTGACGCGTGCGCTTGTGGAGCGTGCGATGCATGCCGAACTGACCCATCATTTGGGCTATGAGAAGCACGCCCCTGACGGCAAGGCCAGTGGGAACTCGCGCAACGGAACGAGCGCCAAGACGCTGAAGGACGATTTCGGCGAAGTGGAGATCGAAGCTCCGCGCGACCGCCACCAAGCACGAAAACGCGAAGCAATGCGTGTCATAGGTTTCGCACGTATTGAATCGGGCACCGTCCGCCAGCCATCATCCTTGATCCATTTCGCCTCCTTCTGTAACACTTGAGCCGATGGGCCGCTTTGCCTCAACTGTCAGGTTCTACGCCCGGTACAGAGAGCCCTACCCTCCGACTTTCTTCCAAAGTGTTGCCGAACGGCTTGCCCTCAGGGGCGATGAAGCCCTACTCGACGTTGGCTGTGGCCCAGGTCCGTTGGCGATCGGCTTCGCTCCGTTCGTAGGAAGCTGCGCGGGTCTCGACCCCGAACCTGCCATGATCGAGGCGGCGAGAGCAGCTGCGGAAGCAGCAGGTGTACGTCTTACCTTGCATCCCGGCCGCATTGAGGTGCGAGTTCAACAGGTCGACGCAACACTTGCTTGCAGTTTACTGGCAGGGGTCTGGAACTCTAAAGTTTTTCGCGGTCGTTGGTTGAGGCGGAGCGCTATCTTGTCCAACTCCGACTGCGTATAGCGTGACAGGTCCATTTTCTTAGGCAGGTATTGCCGCAGCAGCCGGTTGGTGTTTTCGTTTGTGCCGCGCTGCCACGGACTGTGGGGATCACAGAAGTAGACTTTCACANNGTCTCTTTACTGGGTATCTTGATTAGCGTCGTGTAGCGTGAGTGCCGTTCCACCAGGGTCACGATGTGGCTGTTTTTTGTGCCGCTGATGAGATCGCCCTCCCAGTGTCCTGGGATCGCTCGGTCCTCGATCTCCGCTGGTCGTTCCCGGATCGAGATGGCCTCGATGATCTGACCCTGTGCATGTCCACTCT
>PLKY01000031.1 GCA_003140785.1 Acidobacteriaceae bacterium
TCCACCATCCAGACAGAACTCGAAAAAGGTCGCATGGCGGGCCGGATGAGTTTGTCGGCCTGTTGGCGTCAACTGAGTTCCGCGCACTTTGTCGGTTGCTTGTCGACCAGGACCACTCAGCAGAACTGAAGATGATCCATGCGAGTCGTTCGGCACGTGCAACCATGACGGCCGGAGTGCGGCCGGTCTGATCACCCGCTTTCGCGTTCAGGCCAAACCTTTCACTTTTTTGCCTCTGTAGCATCGTTGATGATTCTCGAACTAGAGCTGAACCGATGGAAGTTCCGGAACTCGATTTGGTTCAAATCTCTGGCGGCTCGGTCGTGCGTGACCTCAACTTGCGCGGCAGCCGGTAACAGATAGTCGTGATTCCTGATTGCGATATAGTCGTAATCCACACTAACGGAGACCGCATGGATGCGAGAGGTATTCGGTACATCGTCGGCCACCATGGTGATTCGGCGTACGCCCCGCGTTGCACTATCGATAAAAACCTGACCATGGCATGCGACAAAGGTTGTCGTACCAGCTCCCACATCGAGAATTGAATGTGCACGAGCAACGTGGTAGTCGAAAACCTGAACCGTCCCGTCACCGAGCACCGCCGTTTCCTTCCACTGAAAGTCGGTTTTCGATGAGGGCCGGAACACGCCCTCGAGCACTCCGCCGAACTCTCCCACCGATACAACTCCGGCCGTATCTCCTGTGTCCGTGTGGCTCTTGGCTTTGTAATGTTCCCTCACGAGAAACGTTCGTGATTCCTGATGATCGAAAAAGGTCAGGAGTTCCGTGAACTTATCCGCATGTTTCCACTGCCCTCTACCATGCGGATCGATGGAGCGGTTTGTAATCTGCTCACATACAAAGTTGGGCAGTGAATGACTATATTCGGTTGCAAATTGGGCCGTATCTGCAAGAAGGGATTTCAGCTCATCTGCCGTTGGAGGTTGGATGGCAGTGGTCGGAAATGTGATCGCGAATCTCCCGGCAGGGACGTCTGGGGGAATCGAGGTGTCAGGGATAGCTGCGTCGCCAGGCGCACTTGGAGCGGGCGGAACCGGTGAGATTGCGCCAGCGTTTGCGGTTGGCCTTTTTGACGCAACTGGCTGGAACCCAGCCAAAATGAAGGATGCGTGTGCTTCTGCGGTTTTTCCCCCCTGAGTCAGGCTCACCCTCACCTCGTATTGCCCGTCTCTGGGCGGATCGATCGAGAAGCTGGCTAAGTACGAAGAGAATCTGGCTTTCCTGATTTGCTGCGAGATCATCGGAGCGCCTTCCGCTGGCTTGCCGTCCTTGAGCACTTGAACGTTGAGCACAGGCGCATCGACCGCATCTGGATCGGAGTGCGCTATGAAGAACAAGGGAACATCCTTGTTCCCGACTGGCAGTTGTCCTGAAAGGTTAGGCGTCACCTTTTGGTTCCCGTGCTGTAGCGGTTCTGCGGGGTCATCTTCGGCGCGAAAGGGCTCCGCTCTGCGAACCAGGATAACGTCACTCAAGGACGGCATGCCGGAGTCCTTGGGAATCTCGAAGGGAATGCGCTCAGCGCCCGACTTACCGCTGTTTTGGTCCAGGATCGCTGTTTCGAGAAGGTACTGGCCAGGAGGTGCTATGAAATGGCGCTGAAAAGTGATGGCTTCAAGCTTTGACTTTTCAACGTCGCTCGCAGCGCCACGTCGTGGGATATCTTCGCTGAAGTGAGCAACCTCAGCACCGCTCTTGTCCTTGATGTCGGCAAGGATCGAGACATGAGCTGAATACAGATTTGTGTTCGAATCCTCCTGAACATCAAGGCTCGAGAGCGGTGCCTCAATGGCCAGCGAATTGACACTACCCTGGTCCACATCTTCCATATGCAAGATCGATGCGTGAAACGTCACATCCTTCGGCAACTGGGTTCCGCCAAGAATCTTCATGAGTGGCAACTCAAATGGCTGGATAGCCACGCCGGCGCCAGCAGGCAACGCGAGATAGCCGGCCTCTGAACGTATCTTGAGGCCGGTCCGAAGAGATTTGACGGCCACTGTACGAAACGCTCCGTCGTAATCCTGGATCGGCGGGAGATACGAAGCTTCATAGTACGTCGTCAAATCCTGAACCATTTGCTTTACAGGCTTCACGAAATCGTCTTCGCCAACGATGTAACTTCCGCCCGTGGCCTCTGCCAAATGCTGTAGGACACTCTCAGTTGCGTCGCGGTCAGGAAACTTCTCTGAGGAGTTTAGAGCGCCTGCCGCAGGACCTTTGACGCCGACATCCACCGACGTCCCAATCGTCTCCAATTGCGCCGCACGGCGATCAACACGGCTGAGGTCGACAACATAGATGGTCACGTTGGCTCGATTCGCGGCGCCAATGATGGAGTCGATCCCTGCTTTGGTCCGCGAGTCGGCCTGCATGCCGCTGGGCGAAGTGAAAAAGATGACGGCCTTCCGTTTCGCAATCTGCTCTTGTGATTGGATCAGCGCCAAGAGACCAGCAAGGGCAGGCTGAAGGTGCTGTTCCTGCGAAATCCTTCCAGAGTTGTTGAGAGCCCCAAAGAGGGACCGATCAAGCTCCCGATCCTTCGAACCCACAGCGGTCCCGGATAAATCTGCTCCTGTCCGCACAACGGATACGAGTGCCTTCTCCTGTTCGTTCGCTACAGCTACGCCGGTCGGCTGAGTCGCGGCGGTGATTGCCAAATCAAGAGCCTTGCGGTCGGACGTGAAACTGTGCTGCAGCTGGAGGCGCCGCTGTACATCCAACACTGAAAAAGTGAAGCTGCTCTCAGGGAAAATCTTGAGGATCTTTGTGGCGGTATCCCGGGATTGGCTCATGGCCGACGGGTCTACCGCCCCGTGACCGTCCTCGACAAGCCCTGGTTGATCGAAGAGAAGCGTCAACAGGTGCTCTGATTTTTCTTTACCGTTTACGAGCCGAAGATTGCTGAGATTGACCGGGGAATCGCCATCGGTGATCGCAATCTCTCCAGGCTTGAGGTCGAGAACGAGCTTATTCTTCTTATCGAGAACCACAAGGTTGAGGCGGATTTCTCCGGCATTCACCGAGAATTCAGTCGCCGGCTTCATGGGCTGCAACAAAGAGTATCCGCGGCGCGCTTGTAGCTGCAGACCGTCTCGATCAACCTTCACCTTCAGTCGATGATAGGTTCCGTCCGGCTTTGAACTCTCGACGGCAAGCTCGAGAACGTAAACACACTCCGGCGCTTGCACCAAGGACTTGAGTCCTGCATTCAGATCATTGCTATTGTGAAAAAAGGCACCACCCGTGCCTTCGGCGAGTTCCCCCATCGCATCCTCTGCAATGGCCATGCTGCCGCGACGGAATTCAGACTTTAGCTGCAGGCTCCCGCCGGCAGAAAGAATGGTGCTGAAGCTTGGGCTGCGTTCGTTGGCCTTTAATTCCGTTGTGTACAGGCCGCGCGCATCGAGAGCGCTTATCATCACGTTGGACTGAGCCGCGAGGTCCAAGATGCCCGACTCCGCTGTCCTCGCCTCTTGTTCAATCGGGAGAAATCCGGGCGAGATCAGGATCAGCATGCGTTGTCCCGGCAGTGCAGAGACTCGACGTACAAACTCCGCAATGGACGCGTATGTCGCCTGAATATCCTGGTGGCCGAGGTTGAGAACCCGCCTTGCTGCCGCTTCTGCCAGACTTTGAGCCTCGTTGTAGTTGTACTTGACATCCAGACCTGGAGAGCAATTCAACACTTGCCGGACAGCATCCGCGGAAGCCTCCGAGTCATGTTTGTTTTCGATCAGATCGGCTTGGTAATAGTCAATCTTCGGACATTCAGCGCTGTCGAGGTTGTTGATGGTTTGTGGCTGCAGGCTCATGATCGCCTGCTGCAATTTTTCTTGGTCGCGAGTGAGTCCACTATTAGTTTTGCCGGAAAGAGAGACAACGGCCGCCATGTCCGAATCGGACATCGTGCCGGTTAGCGCGTTGGCGGCGGCCTTTCGAACCAACGCTAGATCCGCAGCACTCATGTGCATGTCATCGAATAGAAAAACGATGCTGCGTTCAGGAACGGCTGGAACTGCCGCTTGAGCCCCGTCATTCTTTCTGCTGTCTGGCACCGCATTTTCCTCAACTTCAAATCCGGAGAGGGGATGCAGTTTGTCGTTGTCGAAAACTTGAAAGTCATCTTTTTTGAGGTCACGGACAACGTGACCCTGCTTATCGCGAACGACTACCGGCACCAGCACCCTGACAACGTTTACTTCAAACTTAGGAGGCTCACCCCCTGGACCGCTCGATTGTTGAGCCATAGAGTGCGTAAAACCGATGAATATCTGGCAATACACGGCAAGTGCGCGACGCAACCATGCGCGCCCATTCATGGGGAAGCTCCGCTTTGGATTGAGAGTCCGGTACGTCATTTACGCTCATGCCATCTTACGCGAGTCATTTCTTGTACTGAAGCACACATTTTGCCATCGAAATCGCTTCTGATATGCGGCCGTTGCGCCAGCTTCTAAATGTTGGCGTGCTTCGAGAGTGGCTCGGGATGTGCAATTTTTCGATGAGCACTTCATCGCTTACGCACTCGCGCAGCACGAACAGCGGAAAAGGGCCGCTTTTCGGGTTCAGGTTGAATCACCGGCAATTCGGAAGTGTCCGGAATGACGGTGATTCAGGAATTACGACGATTCGGTCTCAAGCCGAGCTCCTGCCAACTCTGAAACGCGCGGACCCAACTCTCTGTTCGCGGATTTGCGACTTGCGAGGCAAGCTGCAAATTGCCGAGCCGGATAAGCAGGCTCTCAAGCTGGGCACGCAGAGCAGCGTCGGACACGATTGCCTCATCTGCAATCGAACCTGCTCCTCCCCAGAGATCGTTGGAACACAAGTATGCCTCTAACGACTGATCATCTCTTGTTGCCACCTCGATTCGAAGGGCACGGCTCGCTTCCTGACCCCGCGTGAGCAGGGCGACAATCTCAAGGAGGAGCCTTCTCAGGTGTTCTATTTGCTCGACCATTCGGTCACGATAACAAATTGGCAAATGAAACTCCCGGTTTGTCGCCAATCCGGAACTTACCCTGAGCCCGAAGTCAAATAAGCGAGCCATAGGCTAAGCGTCGCTTCTCACACATGCTGCGTGACTGCCTCCACAAATAACATGCCGCCAAGCAACAAAAGTCCGCAGTAGATGTATCGAAGGAACGCGGCTCCGGAGAAGCGATGGTTGATTGCCCGTCCCAGGAACACCGCCGGCAGCATTACCGGCACCGAAAGCAGGAACTCGTGCGTCACCGTGCGGGTCCATAGCCCAGCGCTCCAGAAGCCAATCATCCCCAAAATGCTGGCAGGCAGAAAATAAGCTTGCAGCGTCGCCCGAAAGTGCTGCGGGGACCATCCGCGCAGCGAGCCGTAGATTACAAGTGGCGGCCCGTTCATGCCATAGGCTCCGCCCAGAATGCCGGCCAGAAATCCTGATAGCAGAAGCAGCGCCCGGTGCTCGTTCTTCAGCCGCAACGCATCGCGCGCCGCCAGCGAAAAGACCGCAAACAACGCGATCAGGATGCCTAGCCCCGCCTTGACCAGTTCCTGGTGCCCATTGGTCAGCACTAGCAATCCGAGCGGAATCCCGAAGACCGTGGCTAGCAGAAGCCCGGCGGTGCTGCGCAGGTGAACATGCCTCCAATCCTGCGCCACTACCACGGCTGCAATCGCGATCGAGAGCAGCACCGCCAGCGGCGCGGCCACTCGCAGTGGCATGCAAAGCACCAGCAAAGGCACTGCGATCAGCGCTTCGCCAAAGCCAAACGCCGACCGGATCACCGTGGCAACGAAAACAATCGCCAGGACAAGCAAAAGCGAAGCGTGGATGGATATCTCCCGAAAAAGAAAATGCCACCAAGTATCCCCGCCCGAATAGAGCGGGGCAAGCCTCTTCAAGCATACCGGGACCGCCAAGAATGATGCTGATATCTTTCAGCCCTCACCCCACTCGAAGCGGGTCGTGGTCGAATAGTGGGCAACCCTTCCCTAACCAAAAATGGTGCAACTTCCTGTTGGGCGGTCAGAACGAAGCCGCAG
>PLKY01000240.1 GCA_003140785.1 Acidobacteriaceae bacterium
AAGAAAATATAACTTCTTACCTGCAGGGCGTAGGGCGTGATCCGGGATATTGGCCAGTTATCTCCCTGATATTGCCAGCACAGGTCTGGCTCGGTGGCTGTAGACGATTGCGGACTGTCATCAGTCGCTTAGCGAAATTTGCGAGATACGCCAGAGAAGGTTGCAAACTAAGCCTAAGCTAATCGGAGGATTGTGCATTTTAACGAAATTCGATTCCAGAAATCAGTTTGTTTGAAACCCCCAAAAGCGCTGAATAGTATGCATTGAAAGTTGCATCGTAACTGTGCGCGCACAGACGGGGGTTAATTACTTCAAGCCTGCCGCAATCGTTTTTGTCAGAGACCCGCTCGCATCGTCGTCATTCAGCGCCCACACATAAGCGCCGCCAAGCTTGTTCTTCTTGATGTAGGCGGTCTTCGCTGCTACTGAAGTGGGGTTGTCGTAGGAATAGAAAGTTTCAGTCGCTGGATTGTAGAGCGTCGCTCCACTTCTTTCGGAGTCGTACCAAGGGACGAAGCCGTTTTTATTCGTGAGGTTCTCGATCGTCGAGTAAGTCAGGAAACCCGCAGTCAGGATGGTGTCACAACCTGGTGAAGCAGCAGTTTTACTCGGATTGGGACAAACACCCGATCCGTCGGCCAGGAGAACCGGAGAATCGCCCGTTGCGTTCTGATATAAGCCGTGGTTGGCGGCGGAGACGCCGGTCCAGCCGACCGCATACAAGGGCATACCCATGGTGTATTTGGCCGCCGGCACACCAGCCTTAAGATATGCTCTTACGGTCGCATCGATCGAGCCGGCGTCGCTAGGCGCAGGGTCTGCAACCGAGTCGTAGAGCGAAGAGGACTCATTGGTTTGCTTGTCCCATGTTCCGGCATAGTCGTATCCGTCGATGGTAAGGAAGTCCACTTGGTCTGCGGCGGCTTTCAGATCGATGTTGACATATTTCTGCGGGTCCGCAGGCGAGTCGAACGTTAAGGTGTATTTCTCCCCAGTGGTTTTGGTCAAAGCACTGAGTTGTGTGCGGAACTCTTTCAGCAGTGCGGTGAAGCTCTGCTTGTCCGCAGCCGTTGGGAACTCCCAATCAATGTTGAAGCCATCGAACAGGCCGGGCGCCGAGACGCCTGGTGCGATGTTGCCCTTGACGAACATATCGATGCACGAAGCGGCGAGCGCGGCGCGGCCAGCCTCGGTGCTCGCGGCGGTTGTGAAGCCCGCAACATTTCCCGCTTGCCCTCCCAAGGAGATCAACACTGTCAGATTGGGATGTCGGGCCTTGAGCTGTTGGATTGCGCCGAAGTTTCCGAAGAGCGGCGCGGTGTAAGCCTTGCCGCTCACGCTCGGAAGCGTCGAATCTTCGTAGGCAGCCAGCGGATCGGCAACAGCGCAAGCCGGCGATGTGGTGGGAGTCACATTGCCGAAAGCGTAGATGAGGTGCGTCAGTTCATCGGCGACGCCATTTTTCTCGAGATCGGCAATGTTGTAATTGGCATAGCGGATTCCCCATTCTTCAAAATAGCCCCCGAAAACCTTGCCGTGGTGGCGGGCCTGCGAAAGCGACTGAGAGGCGCATGAAGCGAGAACCAACAGACTCATCAACGCCGCTCGGAGCGGGCGCAGCGGAAAATATTTCGACATATCGAATGCCTCAAGAATTAGTGCGGTATCTACCCTTCGAGCATAGCTTCTCTTGAACAGCATGAACAACAATTCCATCGAGAGAAACGAGATTCGAGTCTCGACAAGAGATGTATTCGTATCCGCTCGTCTCGCATGGCGCCACCACCGGAGTTAGTAGAACGCGGGTTGCGCGTTGCCCTATCTGCAAACGAGAATTCAAAGAGAGACGGGTGTGAGATACGTGTTGAATCGCAAAATGACAATCGGCCTGGTTCTGGTCGTAGCCAGTTGGAGCTTGACCTCCCCGTCGCAAGACGATCCGAGGCAGACGGCATTCGCACTCGAGCAGCAGGGCAAGACGGCGGAGGCTGAAGCTGCGTGGAGCGCTTTGGCCAAGGCATACCCGACGAATGCAGAGCCGTTTGCCCATCTAGGTCTGCTCGAAGCCCGTCAGGAGCACTATACGGAGGCAGTTGCGGCCTATCGCAAGGCGATGGCGCTGGATCCCGCCATGCCCCGCCTGCGTTTCAACCTGGGTCTTGCGTACTTCAAAGCAGGCGAATACAGAGAAGCCCTTCAGCAATTCAATCCTCTTCTGAAAACCGAGCCGCTCACTTCCGAAGAGGGGCAGCGGCTCGTCATCCTAGTCGGCATGTCGCACTATGGGCTCGCCGAATTTGCGGCTGCGACTCCCTATCTGAAGCAAGCTGCCGATCGCGACGCACAGAATCTTCCTCTGCTTCTGACCTTGGCGCACAGTTGTTTGTTGTCGAATCAATACCAATGTGTTCTCGACGAATTTCACCAAATTATGTCGCTTAACCCGCAGTCAGCAGAAGCCCATATTCTGGCCGGAGAGGCGCTAGACGAAATGAAAGAACCGGTCGACGCCATCCGAGAGTTGCGTGCTGCTGTCCAGGCCGATCCCAAAGAACCGAGCGTGCACTTCGCCCTGGGGTACCTGTTGTGGACGCAAGGCCATACAGCAGAGGCTGCCCAAGAGTTTCAGGCTGAGCTAAAGAATATTCCGGGACACAACCAGGCCACGCTCTACCTGGCCGATTCCTATATTCAGATGAACCGGACTGAAGACGCCAGGCCGCTGCTCGAAGCGCTTGTGAAGATGAGCCCCACAAGCTCCATGGGACATCTCGATCTGGGCATTGTGTACGCAGAGGCTGGCCGCAAAAAGGAAGCACTGGGCGAGTTTAAAACGGCCATCGCGCTCAAGCCCGACGAAGTGAATGCGCACTGGCGGCTGGGTCGGCTCTACCGTTCCATGGGAAAGACAGCCGAAGCGAATGCTGAATTTGAAAAATCAAGGAGCCTGAATAAGTCCGCCGATGAAAAGCTCGTCAAAGTAATGTCCCAAATTCCGCCGCATAACAGCGAACCCCACGGTGGGGTTCCCGCACCACCTGCCCAGTAACACTCAGGCCCGAATCGTCCTGTGCATCGGAGGAGATAGCTACAAAAGGTAAAGGCCGGGGCTCTCGCTCCGGCCTTCGGTTTTGTCGCAATGAAGTAGAGAGATCTAGAATCGGATCTTTCCCCCCATCTGTAGAATGCGGGGTTCGTGGTCGGCGATGACTGTTCCGAATGCAGGGTCGCCGATATTGTTGTCGATGCCGCTGGTGCCGCCCACGCCGCTAGAAGCGGGGTTGCCGAAAATCGGATGGTTGAAGACATTGAAGGCTTCGACCCGGATCTGGAAGTTCACATGTTCGGCAATCGCGGTGTTTTTGGCGAGGGCCACATCCCACTTGTCCATTCCAGGTCCGAGGAGCGAACCCGGTTTCAAGGCGCTGAATTGGCCGACTGTGGGAGCAAATGAGCTGGGAGTGAACCACTGCCCCGGCTTCTTGGTCATGTGCACCGGGCCGACCTGCGTCACGCGGGAGGCACTATCGGGGTCAACTATGCCGATGCCCAAGCCGCGTCCTCCGTAGGTAGTCGCGAAGGGATCTGTGGACTGGATGAGGGAGAAGCTGGAGCCGGATTCCAGTGTGGTGATGCCGGAGAGTTCCCAGCCGCCCAGTGCTCTGCCTTCGAAGCCACTTTGCGACTTGAAAAAGGGCAAGGTGTAGACGTAGTTGAAGAGAAGCACCTGTGGCGTATTGAACGTCGTGGGACCGTAATCATTCTTCAAGTTATACGTGTCGGTAGCAGCTGTGTTGCGGTCATTCGAATTGGTACTAAGGACCTTGGACCAGGTGTAGGCCAGGTTCACAGTCAGATTCCCGGAGCGGTGGCTGAGGTCCACCTGCAGCGAATTGTAGTTACTGGTGAAGATGGGCGACTTTGTGCGCATGTAGCTGTAGCCCAGGTAGGGACGGATGGCGTTGACGTCGGTCCCTGCCGGTGCAGCCATTCTGGCCGCAGCTGTGGGCTGGTTGCCGTCGTATTCACCCAGCAGGTGGCGCGACTCATTCGCTACCCAGGCTACGGAAAGAACCGTAGTGGGCAGAATCTGACGCTCCACGGTGAAGTTCCAGTCAAAGTAGTTGGGGGCACGGAAGGTCGGGGTACCTGTGGTCCAGAGGAGGTTGGGGCCGTAGTTGGTGGCTCCAGTGGCGCCGGCGGCTGTGTCGAAGTAGGTGTCGTTAACTGTGACGGTCTGCACCACCGGTGGATCGTAGAAGGCGTTCTGCTCATAGATGCCGTTGAGCAGGCGATCGTAGAAGACGCCGAACCCGCCGCGGATGGAGGTCAATCCTCGTCCGTCGGGGTTATAGGCAAAACCAATGCGAGGCGCGAAGTTGTCGTTTGTGTTGGGGTTGATGGTACTGCCGAAGGGTGAGCACTGCACCTGCGCGGAGAAGGTCTGCGCCTTGGCGCAGGCTGCTCCCGTGGGGAAGATGATGCCGTTGGCGTAGGTGACCGGAATCAGGGGAGCCCCGGACCCGGCCAGGGTCTGGCCGGCAACAAAGTTCCCGGTCGTGGGATCAATCACCGGAGCAGCTGCAGGGCTATACAGCAGCGGATCGAAGTTGGTGAGAGTGTTGTTCTTGTCCGTAGCCGAGGGGAAACTGCTCCATCGAATGCCGAGGTTGAGGGTTAGCTTCTTGTTCAGCTTGAAGTCGTCCTGAGCATAGACCTCGCGATTGTAGTAATTGAGATCGGGGATCGTGTCTTCGTTCTGCTGGCTATAGGTGGAGACATTCCCGAGCAGGAAGTTGGCGAAGGGGTTGTAAGCCTGGGCGAAAGTGAAGTTGGCTTCGCCGGCGACAGCGTTTTCGCTCTTCAGCATCTGCTGGATCTGGAAGCCGAAGCGCAAGGTATTCTTGCCCGCGGAGATGGCCAGGTTGTCAAAGTATGTGCGGTCCAGGTTGCGCTCTTTCCATGGAGTGGAACCAGCGGAAAAGCTCTGGATGTTATTGATGGCAACGCCTGGAAGGCGTCCGTAAGGATCTTGGTACTTCTGTGTCTGTGGCGACAGCGAGCTGAGCGCACTGGCGGAATCGGCAAAGGGGGTGCCGATGAAGGAGGAGTGATAGGTTCCTTGCGAGTAGACGAACTCCAGCTCGTTGACGATGGTTGGGGAGATGGCGTAGCTGAGGTTGCCCACGACGTTCTTGCCGGGCGAGTCGACGGCGGCGGCGGCCAGCTTAGGAAAGTTGTTGCCCGCCCATAGGCCGAGCGGTTCGGTAACCGGCATGATGTCATTCATGCCGCGCGCATAAAAGTGCACCTTGTCGTTGAAGTAGTGGTCGATGCGGACGATGTCGTCACGGTAATCGTTCTGCGCAGGAACGTTGACGACTTCCACTCCAGAGGCATTCGCGTTGGGGGCGAAGACATTGGTCACGTAGACCTGCGCGTCTTTGCTGACGCAGCCGGGCTGGGCGACATTGATAGTTCCTTGACCGCTTCCGTCTGCACTGCGGGTAAAGGTCTCGCAGCTCGCGGGCACGCCAGGGGGCAGTGCCGGAGGTGCGATAAGGGTGCCTCCAGCGGTGGCGGGCGCTGGAACTGTGAAGTTACCTGCCAGCTGGTCAGGAGTCGGCGTAAACAGGCTTTGGCTGGTGCCAGCCTGATTGATCTTGTGCCAGTCCTCGGACCAAAAGAAGAAGGTTTTCTTTTTGTCTTCGTTATAGACCCTTGGAATGTAGATGGGACCACCGATGGTGAAGCCGTAGACGTTCTGGTGATAGACGCCCGGTGTGTTGGGCAGTGGTGTCAGGACTCCATTCACCGTGTTGGTAGCTTGGCTTTGCTTATTGAGCCAGTCATTCGCGTTGAAATCGGTGGTGCGGACGTACTCGTATCCGTTTCCATGGAAGGAGCTGGTGCCGCTCTTCGTGGCTACCAGAACCTGGCCGCCGCCGGAGCGTCCAAAGCCGGCGTCATAGTTGCCGCGCTCCAGGGTGATCTCCTGGATGGCCTCCATGCTGGGCTCGCTTACCGCGGTCGTGTTGGAGCCGGAGTCGTTGATGTCGGCCCCATCCACGGTCCAGTTGTTGGCCGAGGTGCGCGCGCCATTGACAGAAATCGCCGTGCTGCCGGAGTTGGCTTCATCGCCGAGCTGGTTCACTACGCCAGGCTGCAGAGTGATTAACTGCTCGAAGTTTCGGCTGTTGATCTCGAGTTCCTCAACCTGCTGGCTGGAGATGGTTCCAGCCTGGGCGCTGGTCTCGGTTTCGACCGCCACCGGGTTGTCTTCAACCGTAACCGTGGTGGTGACCGAGCCGGCCTTGAGTTCGGGGTTCACCGTGTGCTTGTCGGAGACGTTGAGGACAATATCTTTGGCCTTAAAGGTCTGAAAGCCAACTGCGGTCACAGTGATGGTGTACGTTCCAGCGGTGAGGTTGGTGGCGGTGTAGTTGCCAGAGCCATCGGATTCCACAACGCGAGAAGCGCCGTTGACGCCGTTCNNCCAGCGGTCAGATTGGTAGCGGTGTAGTTGCCAGAGCCATCGGATTCCACGACGCGAACATCGCCGTTGACGCCGTTCTGCGTGATGGAAATCGAGGCATGCGGAATCACGGCGCCGGAAGAATCCGTAACAACGCCGCTGAGCGTGGCCGACAGCTCCTGTGCTCGCACCATCAGCGGGCTGCACACACACAGAATGGCCAACATGCAAAACAGAGTGCGGATTCCCTGGCTCAAACTGCTCTGCTTGAAAGTGCCATTGAACGCCGCGTTGCCGCATCGCGATCCAAACGAATAATTCGAAGACCTCTCAAAGTGATTGATGATCATCGCGCCTCTCCTTGAAATCCAGTGGTAGTCGATGCGCTTGTTAGGCATCGATGGTTGATTTCTGAGGTCATGGAGCGGAAGACTTGCAAGAAAACTATCGCCCCGGGCTATTCAAAAGAGGCGTGGAACAGAAACGATCGACCGCATCGCAATCATTGGCAAAGAGCGATGACTCCAGCTCTCGGAAATTCGCGAAAGACCGTTCTGTCTGCGCATCACATCCATCCAAAAAAGTGGTTCAGACTTAGTAAGCTTGGCCTTCTTCATTGACCGGGCCAAGTCTCCTATCTCCGTCCGTTGCGGCGAAGAGCAAACGACATTGTGAACTGTCGGCCCATCGCGCAAAGCGCAAGAGCAGGTGGCAAGAACATTAACGCCAGACGCATCCATTAGCAAGCAAAAAGTGACTAAATCAAGACAAAATGATCAAGGTTGTGGAAATTCTGCGGCACATGGCGCATTATGTCGCTGACATCAGTAATGCAGATACTCCATAAGGATCCTATTAAGATCTGAAGAGAGACTCGAATGGACAGGCTATACCGAGCAGCATCCGATTCCAATTTTATTTATATGTTGTTGAAAAACAAATGGATATAATCAACTTCCGCGACTGCTCGCCTCACGGCACGGGCGGAATTCCTTTCCCTTCGCCTGGTGTGACTCTTCGGGGCTCGTATTTTCAAATTGCTCATCAATGATCAAAAGTGTGAGCAATAATTGGCATTACAGCCATATTTTAATGGACTATTCCGAGCTTTGATATATGCTCAGAGCGAAAGTGGGATGACTCTGCAAACCCGGATACACCACTCGATCTTCCGATACATATTCAATCGCTCGAATGAACCAAATTTTACTCACGCCACCGGAAAGCATGTGTCCTTGCCATGAAAGTCCCTCTCTTTGAGCTGTGTGTAACGACCTTGGAGGCCGCGCGAGCGGTCGAAAGCGGGGGCGCCGATCGGATCGAGCTTTGCTCTCAGCTTTCCATCGGCGGAATCACACCCGGTCTTGACCTGATGACGAAGACCATTGAAACCCTTTCGATTCCGGTTTTTGTGCTGATTCGTCCGCGCGCTGGGAACTTCGTATTTTCTCCGACAGAGTTCGGCGAGATGAAGCGTCAGATCGAGCAATCAAAGGCTGCTGGGGCCGCTGGTGTCGCCATCGGCGTTCTGCATCCTGACGGTTGCGTGGATGTCGAAAAGACCCGCGAACTGGTCGAACTGGCCAGACCCATGAAGGTGACCTTTCATCGGGCTTTCGACGAGACGCCGGATATGGCAGAAGCCCTCGAGGATGTGATCCGCTGCGGCGTCGACTGCCTGTTGACCTCGGGTGGCGAACCCGATGTGCTCACTGGCGCAAAGTCGATTGCAAAGGTGCGAAAGCTGGCGGCCGGACGGTTGGAAGTCATGGCCGGAGGTGGGCTGCAACTCGCCAGTCTCGTTGAGGTTTTGCGCCGAAGCGGGGTCACGCATCTCCATGGATCGTTGTCCCGCCCTCCTGCTACGAATGGCGATCGGGGCCCGGTGCAAAATGGGCAGCACGCGCGCTCTGGCCCGGCGCAGCTTGAGGCAGATGTGCACGAGGCGGTCCGTCTTTTGCATCGGGAGTTCGAAGCCCGGGAACTTCAGGCAAAGGCTGCGCAATAGGAGCAGAGACGAAGCAAGGCTCTGGAGCATAGCGGGCAAATTCCCGATTCGAAGTTACAATCCGTTCGGCGGCTTATACGCGGATCACACGAATGCCCTGGCGTTCGAATGGGGCGACTGTCTCGACAGACGCGCCGGTATCGGTGATCAATATATTGATATCGCCGGATGGACAGATGAAGGCAGGACTGACATTGCCGAGCTTGCTGGAATCGGCTGTAATGATTACCTGTTTGGCCTGCTTGAGCATCTTCCGGTAGACCAATGCCTCGTCGGTCTCGAGGGTCGTGGCGCCGCGCTCGGCGTTAAGGCCGGTCACACTCAAAAACACCTTGTCCATATAAACGTTATCCAGGAAGGTGAGCGCGGCATTGCCCGTAAGCGAGAACGACCACGCCCATGGGATCACGCCGCCGGTCACGTAGGTGCGTATTCCGGGCTGGTTGCAAAGTTCCATGCCGATGTTAATGGCGTTAGTGACTACCTGAATCTTCTCGCGGTGGCGCAGGCTGCGACCGACATGCGTCGTGGTCGTGCCCGCCGTCAGGCCCACCGTCTCGTTGGCCTGGACCAATTCGGCTGCCGCCAGACCGATGCGGCGCTTCTCCGTGGCGTGGCGTTGTTCACGCGCCAGGAAGGAGCTGTCAAAGCGAAATGGTTCATAAAGCAGAGGCTCGACCAGCGTTGCGCCGCCATGGGTGCGGCGGATCAGCCCCCGGCCCTCGAGCCGCGCCAGATCGCGCCGAATGCTGGGTGCCGAGGATCCGGCAACATCGAGAATCTCCTCGATCGTTGCGGTGCCGGTCTGCAGAAGTAACTTGATGATCTTTTCGGAGCGCTGACTGAGCGAGTCGGACATGCTTGCCGATTGTATCCCCAGCATCATGCAGTGCAGAACTACATTCTGTATTCCTTTGAAGATTTCCCGATCATTTCGCTTGAAATATTCAACAGATTGATCTATTGGGCCTAGTATGATCGCGATCGGATCAATGCCGGCGGCGATGGGGAACGCCCTGATCCTGAAAGGAACTTCTATGGCCGGCACTGAATCCGCCTCGGATTTCGTCTCCGACGACGCGCATCCTCCTCGAGACTCACATTCAAACAATCAGGAAATTATCCACAACGGGCACCAACAGCTCGATTTTATGGTTGATTCCAACCGTGTATCTCCGCGGTTCCGCGGGCGCGGGGAACCCCGCAGTTAGACCAAAAGCAAGAAATGAGCTATACGAGGCGCAGGAAGTTATTCGGGGCAATACCTGCGCCGGGGAAGACGAGGTCAAGGTTGCTGGCGCCGAGTGTGCGCGAGACAACTTCGCCGAGGACTTCGCGGTAGTCGGTGGTGAGGGCGAGGTCACGGCCTTCGTTGAGCTGCTCGTTGTCGAGGCCGGGCCAGCGGCCGTAGACCTTTCCGCCTTTCACTTCGCCGCCGAGCACGAACATCGCATTAGCGTGGCCATGGTCGGTGCCGCCGGTCCCATTTTCGCGTGCTGTGCGGCCGAACTCCGACATGGTGACGAGGGTGACATTGGCGGCGCTATCGCCGAGGTCGCGCCAGAAAGCTCCGATGCTGTCGGAAAAATCCTTCAGGCGATTGGAGAGCTGGCCATTCACGCTGCCTTGATTCTGATGCGTGTCCCAACCGCTGACATCGGTGAAGGCAGCTTCAACGCCGAGGTTGGCCTTGAGCAGTTGCGCAATCTGCTTCATGTTGTTGCCGAATTCTGAGTTCGGATAATTCGCTCCGGAACTCGGCGTGTATTGCCCAGGATTGGCGGCGCGCAACATCTTGACGGCTCCGAAGGTCTCTTCTCCGGCGGGATGAAAGATGCGGTCGCCGCTGTCGCCATACATCGCCTCAAACGCGTTGGCAGCGGGCGAGGGAGCAGGGCCACGACCGCCAATGGCAAAAGAATTCAGATTGCTGAGGGCGATTGCGGGAATGCTGCCGGCGAGGGTGCGCGGCACATCGGCTCCGAGGGCAACGACGCGGAAGGGCGTGTGGCTGCAGTCGCAGCGAATGTCTTCCGACTGCAGGGCGCGATTGAGCCAGCCATCCTGTGTGCTCTTGAGGCCGGGCGTGCCGGACTCCATGTAGTCCTGCGCGTCGAAGTGAGAGCGGGACATATCGGGCGAGCCGACGGCGTGGACTACTGCGAGATGGCCTTGATCGAAAAGCGGCTTGAACGAGGAAAGAGACGGATGCAAGCCGAAGAATCCATCGAGATCGAGTACCTGATTTTGGGGGATGGCGATGCTGGGGCGCATGGAGTAATAGTTCTTCTCGCGATAGGGGACGACAATATTGAGGCCGTCGGCGGCGCCGCGCTGGAAGATTACGACGAGGCGGCGATTGGGAGCAGTCAGAGTTTGCGCCATCACGGAGCGAACCAAAAAGCTTGGAATCGCGGTGGTGCCTGCGACCGCGAGGGCGCCGTTACGAAGAAAGAATCGCCGATTCATCTGCTGCATAAAAATCTCCTAACGACGCTGGAACTCCGGTGAGCCAAGCAGGAGTCCGGCGAGCACCTGGTCCTGGCGTTCGAGAGCCGAGGCCTGCGCGCGAAGGGCTGGCCGCTGTGCAGCAATTTGCTGGGTTGAAGCGCCCTGCTGAGGTTGCGCGCTTTGCTGCTGGAATTGCTGGAGGACTGCGGAGCGGGTCGAATCACTGATGCCGCCTGCGACGAGCAGAGATTCAAGGCGCGACTCCTCGGATTCGGCGCTCACATCGTCCGTCGCCAGCATTGTTCCGGCACTATCGTCCGCTTGCGGGGTCCAGGACGCGGTAATCCCAGGGAGCCGGTTGGCGGCGAGACTCAAGGCAAAGTTCATCCGGTCGACTAAGGCCCCCGTGCTCACCCAGTCCGATGCCTTCCAGTTGTAGCCGGTCGGAGGGACGCATCCGTAGAGCGTCATGCCGAGGGTGCGCAGTTCGTTGGCGATAGGGCGCAGATTGTCGATGTTCGCGTCGCTGGCGCGCACTGCGGAGACGACGTACTCGATGGGCGTCTTCACCTTCGCGCGATAGACACTTGTGGACCAGAACTCCGGCGAGTGGTAGAGCGTCTTGAGCACGGCGGAGATGTCGCCGCCGCTCGACAGATATGTTTTGGCCATGCGATCAATGAGCGATTGGGGTGGATCGTCGTTGACCAAACGGATGGCGATTTTGCGGGAGATGAATTGGGCGGTCGCGGGGCTCGTCGCAAGGAAGTGAAGCAGGTCGCGGCCTTCCTGTTCGCCATGATCTTTGAACTTCTCTCCGAGCGCCTTCTTTGTTCCCGGTTCGTGGCGATTGGGATCGAACTCGAATCCGCCGCCGCGCTCCGGGCGCTCGACGGTCCAGCCGGTGAGAATGCGCGCAACCTGGGTCACGTCGGCCTGAGTATACCCGCCGTTGACGCCTAGCGTGTGCAGCTCCATCAACTCGCGAGCATAGTTTTCGTTCAGGCCCTGGCGCGCTTTTTTCTGATTGCCCGGCTTGCGTGCGGCAGCGATTTCGGCGCGTTCGGCAGCCGGTGAATCGGGGCCGGTGCTTTCGGAGTTGTCGAGATAGAGCAACATGGCAGGGCTGTGCGCGGTGGCCTCGAGAAGATCTTCGAACTTACCAAGCGCGAGCGGGCGAATCACATCGCGTTCGAAACTGACGAGGTAGTACGGCATGGTCTCGTTTTTGTGCAAAAACACGTTGAAGTGATTCAGCCAGAAATCAGTCATCACTTCCTGCAACTGGGCAGTGGAGTAGATGTCGCGCGTGAGGCGCTGCGCAGCAAGTTCCTCGACGACGAGGCGCTCGGGATTCTCTAGAGCGCCCACCACCTCACGCTGGTCGGGAGTGAGGCCGGCATCGAGCGCGACCCGCTGCAAGGGCTTCAGCGCTTTGAAGAACTCGTCGAACTCCGGCTGCCGCATGGAGGCGAGTCGGACGAGGCGCTGTTGCGGCGGGAGGTTCAGGAAGAGATCGATTTCGGCCTGATCGAATTGCGGCACAGCGGGTGCGGGCTGCGGCGCGGCGAGCGTGGGCCGAGTGGCAGCCATGTTCATCGGACCCATTCCGTTGCCGGTTTCGTTGCTGGTTTGCATGGGGGAGGGGTCTTTGGACATCGGGTTCGGGCTCATCCCAGCTTCGCTTTGCGTCGACGTTCCGGAATTCATTGCCGACGGGCCCGAAACTGCGGAAGGCACCGGCTTGTTCAGCTCGGCAACTTTCTTTTGCGCCTGTTCCTGCTTCTTTTCGGCGACGCGGTAGATCTGGTTTTCATAGATAGCGTGCAGCGCGCCGCGGTCAGGGACTTGCACTTTGCCGTTAATGGCCTGGCGGATGATGGCGTTGCTGGGAATCCGGAAAAGCAGGTCTTCGGGATTCCATTGCATGGCAGGGAACTCGGCCAGCCGAGCATTCAGATCGGTCAGGTCGAGGCTTGCAGGATGAAGTTGCTGTTCAAACCAAAGATCGAGTCCGATGGAGCGGACAACCCCGATATCGCCGGGGCGGGGTCCGAAAGTGAAACGATTCAGGGCGTGCAGAATGCGTGCGTCGCCCTGCAACTGTCCTGATTGGTACTCAGGTCTTGGCTTGTTGCTGGGCCTAGCGGTGTTTGCAAGCTGTTTCGCACTGGCAGAGGGTCTCTGCGGCCAGCCAGGCACGGAGGTCAGGCTGAAGCACAGAACCGCTGCTAGAGATTTCTGCAACAGCTGCATCTTGATTCCTCAAATTGCTTTGTTTCAGGGGAAAGTACCAACGCCTGAGCCGCTATAGGCAATGACGGCATTTTACTCAGAAAGTTGTGGTGCGATAGCTGCCCAAAGTTACCCCGCAACGAGAGAACTTTAACGAAAGCCGCGGAATCCGTACGTATCATTTGGCTCAACGTACTTTTAATGACCCTTTACCAAAGTTCCAGCAGGTTGAAGGGAATTCGATAGGCCCGGCTCGAAATACGCATCCAACTCCTTGCGGACATAAGGATAAAAGACCCCCATGCGAAGAGACTGGCACCCGGAAAAATACTGTATATGGATAGTGCTGATTGCGGTGTGGACCGTCGGCTGTAGCTCGGTGACGCAAAACCCGGCGGCCACAGCGGACTTTACTATTACGGCCAATCCAACCACCGCAGGCCTCACCGCAGGCGGTGGCGCGCAACCCGTCACGGTCACCGCGATGGGAGCGTCTGGATTTTCCGGCACAGTCACTGTGTCGTTGGCCGGTGCACCAGCGGGGGTTACCGCATCTCCCGCGACTCTGACCCTCACCGTCGGGACTCCCCAGCAGGTGAGTTTTTCCGCAGCTGCGGGAGCAGCCGCCGCGAACGCGACGGTTGTCTTGACCGGCACTTCGGGCGCCAAGACGCATACTGCATCGGTCGCGATTACCGTCACCGCTGTGGTTACGCCTCCGGCTCCTCCATCGCCGCCCGCGCCCGCAGTAAGCGGCGTGGACATCACGACTTATCACGTCGATGTGGCACGAACGGGCCTGAACCCGAGCGAGACCACGTTGACGCCGACCACTGTAACCTCGGCGACCTTTGGCTTGCTCAGGACTCTGCCCGTAGACGGCAAGGTGGATGGTGAACCCCTTTATCTGTCCAATCTGACAATCGGAGGCGTGTCGCACAATGTCACGTATGCGGTGACCGAGAACGACAGCGTTTACGCATTCGACGCAGACACGGGAACGCAGCTCTGGAAGACTTCCGTTCTGGGCACAAGTGAAACCACAAGCGGCGATCACGGATGCAGCCAGATCACGCCCCAAATCGGCATCACCTCGACTCCCGTTATCGACCGGAAGGCGGGTCCCAACGGCACGATCTTCGTGGTGGGCATGTCGCTGGATCCATCGGGAAATTATCACCAGCGGCTGCACGCACTCGATATAACAACCGGCGCTGAACTCTCCGGCAGCCCAACGGAAATCAGCGCGAGTTATCCGGGAACGGGCGCGAACAGCTCAGCTGGAAATGTGGTCTTCGATCCTGGACAGTACGCCGAGCGCGCGGGACTTTTGCTGCTGAACGGCACCATCTATATGGGGTGGACCTCGCACTGCGATGCTGGGCCCTATACCGGGTGGCTGATGGCCTACAGCGAATCGACCTTGGCTCAAACCAGCGTGCTCAATTTAACGCCGAACGGCAGCGAGGGATCGATCTGGATGGCGGGTGCCGGCCTTGCGGCCGATGCCAGCGGAAACATCTATTTCCTCGATGCGAACGGGACGTTTGACACGACCCTCAATGCGAGCGGTTTCCCCACAAGCAGCGATTTTGGCAACGCCTTCGTGAAGGTTTCGACCGCCAGCAGCAGTCTCACTGTGGCCGACTACTTCGAAACTTCGAACACGGTGTCTGAGTCAACAAACGATGAGGACCTTGGTTCTGGAGGAGCGCTCGTTCTGCCGGACCTGCAGGATACGGCTGGCACGGTTCATCATCTGGCTGTGGGTGCGGGAAAAGACTCCAAGATTTACGTCGTGAACCGCGACTCAATGGGAAAGTTCAATTCCGCGGGCGACACTGCCATTTACCAGGAAATCTCGGGGGGCATCGGCGGCAGCGTATATTCAATGCCCGCTTATTTCAATAGCACGGTCTACTACGGGGCTGTGACCGATACGCTGAAGGCCTTCCCGATCACGAATGCGATGCTGGCCACGGCAGCAACGGTGCATAGTGCAAACACCTTCCAGTACCCGGGGACGACACCCTCAGTCAGCGCCAATGGAACCACGAATGGAATTGTCTGGGCGGTCGAGAATGCGTCGCCGGCGGTGTTGCACGCATACGACGCCACGACTCTGGCCGAGTTGTACAACAGCAACCAGGCGGCAAGCGCTCGCGATCAGTTTGGGAGCGGCAACAAGTTCATCACGCCGACGATTGTGAATGGGAAGGTATTCGTTGGATCGCCGAGCGGGGTGGCGGAATTCGGGATCCTACCCTGAAGAATTGCTCATCAAGGTGTTCCACTCTAAGTGATTTGGCTGGAAGTATAAAGAGGAAAAATCTCCAGCAGAGCTTAAAACCGGCCACGCTTTGCTTGGTAGCCCAGCTAAGCTGGCTTTAGCACCCTTTTTTGCAGCGCGCCATGATGGCTGCGTGCAGGCGTTCACGAAGATCGGTTGGCAGAGCGTAGATCTCGTGGGAGCGGTAAATCTCGATGGTCTTGCGCGTGGTATTGAGGGTAACCTCGCAGTGCTCGCAACCTCGAAGATGTTCTTTCAGATCGGCGCGCATCTCGACCGTCACGGCGTCGTCGAGCAGATCGTCGAGCTGGGCCAAAAACTCAGTGCAGGTCACTTTTCAACTCCCATTTCCTTTGGCCCCTTCTTGCTGCGGAAGTAGCGGGTCAGCCGCTCGCGCAGTTGCAGCCGTGCGCGCAACAGGCGTGACTTGACCGCCGGTACGCTTAAGCCAAGTGTTTCGGCTGTTTCTTCCGTGGAAAGTCCTTCCACATCGCGCAGGACGAAGACCACTCGAAATCCCTGCGGCAGGCCCTGGATGGTCTTGCGCAGGATGTCGGCCAGTTCGGACTGGGTATAGTTCTGCTCCGGGTCGGGAGCCCAGTCGGCCAGATCGCGCGGAACGCTCCCCTCTTCGGTCTCGACGTCCTCGTCGATCGAGACCATCCTGCCGGTGCGCCGCTTGCGCAGCCGCATCAGGCTTTCGTTGACTGCAATTCGTACCAGCCATGTATAAAACTTCGAGTTTCCCTGAAACTGTTCGAGCTTCTCGTACGCCTTGAGAAACGCGTCCTGCATCACGTCCTCGGCATCTTCGCGGTTTTGCGTGATGTGCTGCGCAATCCGAAAGATCTGCCGGTCATATTTGCGGACCAGCGTATCGTAGGCCGAAACGTCTCCGCCGCGTACGCGCTCAACCAGCGCCACGTCGGGATGCTGCTCGTTCTCTCCTGCAATTGGTTGGATGGTTGCCATGGGAGTAAGTTTCGGAAATACGTCCAGAAGTCTCGGAGCGACATGCGCCGGACGGTACCAGTCCAGTGTAACGGACGGCAGGGAGAGGAACCAAACCACCTAAACGGCTTATGAACGGTCTCTTCTTCAGGCGTGACTTCGGAGGACCCTGCCACTGGTTGAGGGCTGTTGCTTCAGTGCAAATCGGCTTAAAGTGAATCTATGAAGTCCCCCACGATTTCAGCTCTCGCGACCATGGGGACCCGCATCTTTGCGGGCATGGTGGCCGCTCTGTTTCTCCTCTCATCCATTGCCGCACAAAGCGCTGACTCTCCGGCAGCGCCAAAGAAACCCGCGGCCTCTGCGTCCCATCGTGCGACCGCCAAGCCGTCGGCGAAGACAGCGACGACTAAAAAGCCCTCCAGCCGATCGGGAGCGCGTTCGGCACGAGTAAGCGCCAGGCACAAACGGCGTCCTTCTCCGCGGGCAATTCGGATCAAGCGGGCGTTTGTCGCGTCCAGCGAATTGCGCCCCATGGCGCAGCAGCTTGCCACAATGCGGACTCCCGCCGCTTATGCAGGTGTCTCCAGCTACGCACAAAAGCACACCGGCGATGCTGCGGCTGCGGCGTATCTGGCGCTCGGCCATGCGTATTTGACAGACCGTCGATTTGCCGAGGCCTCTACAAACCTGCACCAGGCGCGGCAGGCAAGCGACGTGCTCGCCGACTATGCGGATTTCCTCGCCGCGCGATCCGATCATGAAGCCGGCAATGAAGCGGCGGCTGAAGCACTGCTGCACGACTTTATTCAGAAATATCCCGAGAGTGTTTTCGATGTCGAGGCACCCGAGCTTGAAGCGACTGTCTTGCTTGCCATGCACGACCTGGATGGAGCCCAACGCGTGCTCGCCGCGGCTGCGCATGGTGCCGCGACCGACCGCCCCGGCTATCAGCTTGCCAAAGGCCAGGTTGCGTTGGCGCTTGGACAGTCCGCGGAGGCAGACCGCCTCTTCAAGGAACTTCTCCTGAGTCATCCGCTCAGCCCGGAAGCGGAGATTGCCCGTGCGCGCTTGACAGCGAGTGGCGCCGAGGAATCGTTGACCGCCACGGAGCTGCGCAGCCTGGGCGATGCCTATTACAACGCGGGCCGCTATGGGCTAGCGCAGGAGCAGTATCGCGCCCTCGCGCGACAGGCAGGTCTTTCGCAGGAGGCGCGCGGCGGCTTTGCTGTTGCCGCGGTGGCGTGCGATTTGAAACTGAAGAGACTGACCACGCCCGAGGCCGAAGCTCTGCCCGATACGCCAGACGAAAACGGCGCGCGGCGAGCCTATCTGCTGATGGAACTGGCGAGGAATCGCAACGATATTGACGGGCAGCAACGCATCGTGACGGACATGGAGAGCCGCTTCCCACAAAGCGAGTGGCTGGCCGAAGCGCTGTACTCGAGCGGCAATATGTACCTGCTGTCGCGCGATTATGCGAAAGCAGTCGAGTATTACGGCTACCTGTCAGCGCATTTCCCTCAAAATAAGAATGCTGCCGCGGCACATTGGCGCGCAGGCTGGCTCAATTATCGGCAAGGCCTCTTCGCCGACGCTGCACACACTTTTGACGAGCAAATCCATCTATATCCCAGTGCAACCGAAACGGTGGCCGCGCTCTATTGGCGTGCGCGCCTCTATGAGACGCAGGACAACAAGCCTGCTGTGGCGGCAGCGAACTATAAAGCAATTGTTCGCGCCTATCAGCATTTCTTCTATGCGCAGATGGCGCGCCAGCGACTGGCGGCTTTGGGAACTCTGCAGCCTGTGACGGATCCCGAGATCGATCGCATTAACGCTCCAGACTTACCCGCGCTCGACGACAGCTTTCCGGAGGACAGCGAGCACTTGGCCAAGGCCCGCTTGCTGGCGAACGCCGGGATGAACGAATACATTCCGCGCGAAATTGCCGCCGACCCGGATTCGGGATCGTGGAGCGCGCTGGCAGAGGCGCAAATCTATGCTTCCTTCGGGGAAACTTATCGCGCCATGCGCGCCTTGAAGCGCGCGCTACCCTATGCCGCGACGGCGTCAATCAATTCCATTCCGCTGGTCTACTGGCGCATCCTCTTTCCCGAGCCGTACTGGGAGACGATCAAGGCTGAATCGGCGAAGAACAACCTCGACCCTTATCTCGTGGCTTCGCTAATTCGTCAGGAATCGGAGTTCAATCCGTCCGCTGTCTCCTATGCCAATGCGTGGGGACTTATGCAGCTCGAACCTTCTGTGGGCCGAGCTATGGCCCGCGAAGAGGGAATGACCCATTTCGAGACCTTCCAACTTCTCGATCCTGAAACCAACATTCGACTTGGCACGCGCTACCTGCGCCATATGCTCGATCATTTCGGTGGCGTGCAGGAGTACGCGCTCGCAGCCTACAACGCCGGTGACTCGCGCGTAGTGGACTGGGAGGCTGCAGGTCCCTATCACGGGATGGATGAGTTCATAGAGTCGATCCCCTTCACGCAAACGCGCGAATACGTCGAGGCGATTCTGCGCAACATTGAAACCTATCGAGCCATCGATACAGTTGCCGAGACCAAGGGCAGGGAAGCCGCCGGCAGATGAATCCCACGTTAGTTTGTGCCTAGAGTACCCTGTTCGATACTGGCATCCATTTATTTTCGATTGACGTGCAGGCCGGGCTCCAGCAACACTGATCTCCAACTGAAAAAGCAAAGTCTCTGTCAAGCGCAAAGTCAGGGACGCTGTGTTTCAAAGCCGCAGCTTTCAGGTCAATGCAACCTTGGGGAGCGGCGACCTGATACAAAGTTCGTTAGCATATATCTTCACCGTTTTGCCGTAGCCATTCGCAGCCTGCTGTTGTTGCACAACAGAGCGGCGGGGACCATCGAAAGTCGCTCCGTCACTTCAAACTCTCGGAGGGCAGGATGACAACCGACTTGCAGTATTTAGAAGAATGGATCCCGGAGCGAATGGACCCGGGTACAGTATTCGTCCTCGAAAATCAAACCAAGCTCGGCAATGCGCAAAATCCCTACGTCGCAGTCATGTCCTGCCCACGCTGCGGAACCATGGGCCTGATCACGCGCCGTCAGCTTTGCGCCGGCGAAGCGATGATCTGCGGCGGCGACACATGCTCGGCCGAATATCGGCTCGACGGCGAGAATATCAACTTCAAGAAACCGCAATAAGAACCCCGACCAGTGTCAGCGCGGAATTGTCTGCGTGCCGGTAATGCTAAATTCCTTCGATCGGACGCCCTGGGCTGCGTCTCCGTCCGGTTGCGATCCGCCGACGGAGATTTGATATCGGCCGGGCATTACCGCGCGCATCCCTCTCTCATCTACTTGTGAAAGTGTGCGGGGATCTAGGCGGAAATTGACGTGGCCGGTTTCGCCTGGATTCAGATGAATGCGCTCGAATCCAGCGAGCGCCAGCTTCGGTGAAACATCGGTTTGCGGAGGCCGGAGATAAAGCTCTGCAACTTCATCGCCTGCCAACGAGCCCGTGTTTTTCACATCGGCTTCCACGGTGAGCGTCTCTCCGGCACGGAGCTTTTCGGTTGAGAGCTTCACTGGTGAGTAAGTGAAGGTCGAATAACTCAAGCCGTCGCCAAACGCAAACAGCGGCTTGCCTTTGAAGTAGCGATAAGTGCGGTTGGCCATCGAGTAATCTTCGAATGCCGGCAACTGGTCAATGCCGGTATAGAAGGTGACGGGCAAGCGGCCCGCCGGATCGTTCTTGCCACTCAGTGTCTCTGCGATGGCCTGTCCGCCCGACTGGCCCGGATACCACGTTTCGAGAATCGCCTTCGCGTTTTGCTGCGCCCAATTCACCGCGAGCGCGCTGCCGTTTAGCAGCACAACCACCATGGGCTTGCCCGTCTTCGCGATGGCTTCGAGCAGTTCTTCCTGTACGTCGGGAAGAACAATGTCGGTCCGGTCTCCACCTGCGAAGCCTTTGGCATTCACGCGCATCTCTTCGCCTTCGAGGCGCGCCGTCAGGCCGACGAAGGCGACGACTACATCTGCTTTCCTCGCAGCAGCGACAGCTTCATCCTGAAGCAGCTCATGCCGTGGGCTCCACTCGAAGACAAGCCCGCCCCCAGGGATGCGGCCGCTTTGGATGTACTCGATGCGAAGCGCATGCGGCCTTGTATCGGCGAACGGAATCGAGAAACGCTGAATGGCTCCGAAGTTGCGGCCGCTCGGCGGAAGCCTGCCGGGCCCCTGTGCATCGGGAGGAAGCGCTTCGAGCGCGTTGCCGTCTAGATAGATCGCGAATTTCAGCTTGCCATCGCAGGGATAACAAAACGGCAGCCGCACCTGGAGGTTATCCGTCTCTGCAACAGGAGCAGCGATAGCGCCTGTCCAGCGAACAGCAAAACTCTGCGTCGTCGAGTCAGCCGAGCGACTCGGGACCGGATTCGCGTAGGCCCAGTCAAAGTCGAGCTCTTTATCAATGCGAATCATCTCCGGTGCTCCATCAAAGCTGGGCTGAGCGAAGTATTCTCCCTGCAGACCGTCAACGGTCGAGTCAGTCGCTACGCGCAGCACAGTGCGCGGCACCGCCACTTCACCGCCCATGATGTACGGCGAGCCTTCGGCATAGAGCACATGCTCGGCGCCAAACTCTTGAACCATCCCATCAATCGGAAGCACGGGATGCATCGGGATCGCGTTGTAATTTCCTTCGAGCGCGAGGCGCGATGGGGCTAACGGACCGATGACTGCAATCGTTTGTCCAGCGCCAGGCCTCAGCGGTAGAAAATGGTCGTCATTCTTAAGCAGAACCATGGACTCGCGCGCAGCGGTGAGCGCGCGAGCGACATTCTCTGGTGAGTTTACGACCGAGAAGGGAAGCGACGCATACGGCACTTTCTCCGGTGGATCGAACATGCCGAGGCGCATCCGCGCAGTGAAGAGCCGCTTGAGCGAAACGTCAAGCTGCGCCTCGGCGATCAGGTTGTGATGCACGGCATCCGTCAGCGCGCGATACGCGGTGCCGCAGTCGGTATCGGTTCCCGCAAGAATGCCGGCAACCGATCCGGTCTCATGATCGCTCGAGTAGTGATGGCCGTTGGGCTGCGAAAAATCGTCGATCGCATCGCAATCCGATGTGACGAACCCCTGAAATCCCCAGTCGCCGCGAAGAATGTCGCCCAGCAGCATCTTGCTCGCACAGGCCGGGACCTTATCCACGCGGTTATAAGCGCACATGATCGAGTCGGCTTTGCCTTCGGTAATGGTGGCGCGAAACGCCGGAAGGTAAGTGTCCCATAAGTCGTGATCGCTTGGGTCTACGTCGACTTTGTGGCGGGTCGTCTCCGGTCCGCTGTGGACGGCGTAGTGCTTGGGCGTCGCGATGGCTCGAAAGTAGTGAGCATCATCGCCCTGGATGCCTTTCACAAATGCGACGCCGAGACGGCTGGTCAGGAACGGATCTTCTCCGTATGTCTCCTGGCCGCGTCCCCAGCGTGGATCGCGAAAGATGTTGATGTTGGGCGACCAGATGGTGAGTCCGTAAAATCGATCGTGATTGCCGTGCAGGATTGCGTCGTTGTATTTGGCGCGCGCTTCCGTGGAAACCACCGTTCCGATCTTCTGCAGCAGCGGCGCATCCCAGGTTGCCGCATTGCCGATGGCCTGGGGGAAGAGAGTGGCGTATCCGGAACGGGCGATGCCATGCAATCCTTCATTCCACCAGTTGTAGGCGGGGATATCGAGACGCGGGATCGGCGCAGCACGATCGATAAGCTGCGAGACTTTCTCCTCGAGCGTCAGCCGCGAAACCAAGTCGTCTACACGCTGCTCGATAGTCAGGTTCGCGTTGCGAAAGGGCATCGCGGCTGCGGCTTTGATCTGTTCTTCAGTCGGAGGAGGCGGTGCGGGCGTTGCCGGTGCCGGGGTTTGAGCGAAACAGAAGGGAAGGAAAAGGTTCAAGAGAAGAACAGCGGTAAACGATGTGCGCATCAGGAGGGCTCCCGACATAGAATCACAGCCGAAGCGAATCCTAACAAACCCAATGTCGGAACCGAAGGAAAAAAGCAATGCTTTGGAATCTGCAATCCTCTTTCAATGCACCTGGAAGGATTTCGACACAGCTCGATGCCGCCGCTATCAACATCATGAGGCCGCGTCCGAAGAAAAAGACGACTTCCAAGAAAGGCCCCGGCCGTGTGGAGGTCAGCCGCTTGGCTGGCGAAATGTAGATCATCGCTGCTTGCATTATGATGAGGCTGTGGCCAATTTCCCGCGGGCGTGGCGAAATGGCAGACGCAGCGGACTTAAGCAAGCTTGAGTGCCCATCGGGAAACCGACGGGGTAGAACTGCTCAAAGTCGGGGAAACCTGAAATGGCAATCCCGAGCCAAGCCCGGAAGCACCGCCGGGAAGGTGTAGAGACT
>PLKY01000296.1:0-7917 GCA_003140785.1 Acidobacteriaceae bacterium
ACCCGAAGAGCGGCAACAACTATATGGTGACAGTCCAATACGCAAACAGCTTGATCAACGACATGTCGATGCAGGACCTCGATAACATTCCTCTCCGCGGCGCCCGCCCTTTCGGAAATAGCCCAGGACAGCCCGGCCAGGAAGAACCCAGCAATTCGCGGGAGTTCTGGAAGGGCGACCACACCGCCGGATATACACCGCTGAATTCCNNACGGAAGTCGATCACTACCAGATTCGACGCGTGATCGACATCTACGTCGCGACACGAACAGAAGCGCTTCAAGGGGTTGGAGGCGGCATCAGAAAGCTTTTGGCGAACACGAGAACCGATAAGAACACGGTTCTGAACTTGCGCGGCGCCGTAGTCAGCATGAACCGGTCGTTCACGGAGTTTGGCCTGGGGCTCATTGTTTCTGTGTTGATGGTCTACCTAATTCTGATGGCTCAGTTCAGGTCGTTTATCGATCCATTCATCATTCTGATGGCCATTCCGCCAGGACTGGCAGGCGTTGTCATGATTCTCCTGCTGACCGGCAGTTCCTTGAACATCATGTCGCTGATGGGTGTGATCATGATGACCGGTATAGTTGTCTCAAACAGCATTCTGATCGTCGAATTCGCCGGCACTCTACAGAAACAGGGGCTCCCCCTGTTGGAAGCCGTCGTCCAGTCCTGCAAGATCCGCCTTCGCCCGATTCTGATGACGTCACTGGCTACTCTTCTGGGCATGATTCCCATGGCTCTCGGAATGGAAGCCGGCAGCGAGCAGTACGCCCCGCTGGCTCGCGCTGTCATTGGTGGCCTTGGAGTTTCGGTGATTGTAACTGTCTTTCTTGTTCCAGCAGTTTACCTAGTTGTTCACGGCAGGCACCAAAACGCTTCCACGGTCGAGGGGGAGGCGTAGAGAATGACGAATCATACAAAATACTCGCTTCTCCATTCGAGGGTATTTCTCTCACTTCCAAGCGGCCGATTTGGCGCCGTGGTCGGTCGCAATTCTTCAATGAACGGCCCACTCGATGGTGCATCGCAGTTATGCCTCGGCGCGAGATTGCGGCACGGCGCGCGAGCATCGATCTACGGATTTGAGTTGCTGGAATGTCCAGCCGGCAATCGCAGAGTCCACGGGCAGCCGCGAATGGCACTTACAGACGCTGAACGAATGGCAATCAACTGGGGTGGGAACTAATGCCGAAGTTTGCTCTTAAGAACCCTTTCTTTATTATCATGCTTTGCCTGATGGTGTCCCTCGTGGGGGTGGTCAACACCGTGCGTATGCCTGTGGATCTGTTTCCAAGAATCGATATGCCCGTAGTCGTAGTAGCGACTTTCTACAACGGCATGCCGCCACAGCAGATTGAAGCGGACATTACAAATACGTTTGAACGGTTCTTTACACTCGGCGCCAATATCGACCACAGCGAGTCGCGCTCGCTAACCGGCGTTAGCCTGATCAAGATTTATTTCAAGCCGGGTACCGACCCCAATTCAGCACTGAGTAACATTGCAAACCTGGCAATGGCAGATCTTCGGCGCCTGCCACCCGGAACGCTCCCCCCGGTTGTGCTCGGTATGGACGCCTCGACCCAGCCAGTATGCCTGGTGACATTGAAGGGCCAGGGACTGAACGAAACGAATCTCAAGGACATTGCGCAATTTCAGGTGCGCAACCAGATATCGAACGTTCAGGGTGCGTCGGTCCCGCAACCTTATGGCGGAACCTACCGCCAGATTCAGGTTTATGTTGACCCGCTGAAGATGGAGGCGCGCAATCTCAGCCTGAATGACGTCGTTCAGGCTGTAAACAACTCAAATCTCATTCTGCCAGCCGGAGATGTACGTGTGGGGTCGAAGGACTTCAACATCTACGCCAATAGCCAATTTCCCGACGCCAATTCCATGAACCAGATGCCGCTCAAGTCGGTGGGAAACGCCTCGGTGCTGGTGGCCGACATCGGCAAGGCAGAGGACTCGGGCGCCCTTCAGTACAACATCGTGCGCATCGACGGGCAGCGGTCCGTTTATATACCGGTTTTCAAGCAGGGCGGCAATAGCAACACCATCACCATCGTTGATGGAATGAAGGCAGCCATAAAGCATCTGGTTGACATACCGCAATCGTTGAAGACGGCGGTAGTCTTCGACCAGTCAGTCTTTGTCAAACTCGCAATCGGCAATGTGACGAGGGAAGCGGCCATCGGACTGGTGTTGACTGCAGTCATGATCCTGATCTTTCTTGGGAGTCCGCGCGCCACGATCGCCGTACTGCTTTCGGTTCCGCTTTCGATGGTGGTCTGCCTGCTCATCACCAATGCCATGGGCGGATCTATCAACACCATGATTTTGGGAGGACTGGCGCTGGTTTTCTCCCGGCTTATCGACAACGGGGTAATTGTGCTTGAGAACATATTCCGGCACATGGAGATGGGCGAGTCACCGACCGTTGCCGCTGAGCGAGGTGGAACGGAGGTCTCGATGGCGGTGCTTGCCGCAACCTTTACTACCTCCATTGTTTTTTTTCCTGTCACATTCTTTAGCGGTATTAGCAAGTACATCTTCACTCCGTTGGCGATGGGCGTCGTGTTCTCGATTTTCGCATCCTACTTTTTCGCCATGACGGTGGTGCCGCTTTACTGCGCGAAGTTTATTCATTTACACAATGAGGGCGAAGATCTCAAGAAGCCGAAGCGTGGCATCTTCGCCCGTTTCGAGAGAAGCTTCAACGACAAATACGATCGAATGCTGAATCGGTATGAACGTCTTGCCAAGCGAACGATGGGACGGCCGGGCTTGACAGCAGGAGCGATTCTAGCTGGCGTTGTGCTCGTGCTCGCGGTCACGGCTCCATTTCTGGGCCGTGCCTACTTTCCACGTACTGACCCTGGACAATTCGTCATTGATGTGCGTATGCCAAGCGGCACTCGTCTGGAAGTCAGTAACGACTACGTTGCCAAAGTCGAGAGCATCATCCGCGGCGTGGTCACGCCGGCGGACCTGGACATGATTGTCTCCAACATCGGAGTCTATCCCGATCTATCCGCGATTTACACCACCAACGCGTCGATGGATACTGCGTTCGTGCAGGTAAGCCTTAAAGAGAACCACAGCATAGGCAGCTATGAGTATATGCAAGACGTACGTGAAAAGCTCGCACGCGAAATGCCTGAACTTACCACTTACTTTCAGGCCGGGGGCCTGGTGGATAGCGTGGTTAATCAGGGCCTCCCGGCGCCGATCGATATTCAGGTAAGTTCAATGGACATGGATGGGGCATACGCATTGGCAAAGACACTCGCGCAAAAGATCAAATCTATGCCAAACGTGAGCGGCGTATACATCCCTCAGGATCTGGACTATCCGGGCATTGCCCTGAACATTGACCGCGAAAAGGCCAGTTTGATCGGCCTCTCTGCCAAGGACGTGGTGGACAACGTGGTCACCGCCATGACCTCAGACGGGATGGTCGCCCCCAGCTACTGGATCGACCCCAAAAGCGGCAACAACTACATGGTGACGGTCCAGTATGCAAACAGACTCCTCGACAACATGTCAATGGAGAGCTTCGAAAACATTCCTCTACGCGGTGTTCGGCCATCCGGTTACAGCCCGATGCAGCAGGCACATGAGGAGTCCCGTGAAGTATTGAGGGGGGACCACACAGAGGGGTATACGCCTTTGAGTTCCGTCGCGGACCTCAAGCTAATTAATACACCGACTGAAGTGGATCACTATCAAATCCGCCGCGTGATAGACATCTATGTTTCCACCAGAACAGAAGCGCTGCAAGGGGTCGGAAGGGATGTCAGCAAGTTGTTAGCGAATACCAGGACGGACAAGAATACTGTGCTGAATCTGCGCGGCGCCGTGATTAGCATGAACCACTCCTTTGCCGAGTTCGGAATTGGGCTCATCATTGCGGTCTTGATGGTCTACCTGATTCTGATGACTCAGTTCACATCATTCGTCGATCCATTCATTATCTTGATGGCAATTCCCCCGGGGCTCGCTGGGGTTGTGCTGATTCTGCTGTTGACGGGAAGCACGCTGAACATCATGTCCCTGATGGGCGTCATCATGATGACCGGCATCGTGGTATCGAACAGCATTCTGATTGTCGAATTTGCCGGCGCACTTCATAGTCAGGGATTGTCATTGTTGGAATCTGTTGTCCAGTCTTGCAAGATCAGGCTGCGGCCAATCCTTATGACATCCCTGGCAACGTTGCTCGGCATGATCCCGATGGCGCTTGGAATGGAAGCAGGAAGTGAGCAATATGCGCCGTTGGCGCGTGCAGTCATTGGTGGCCTGGCCGTCTCCGTTGTGGTGACCGTCTTCCTGGTGCCGGCGGTGTATCTGATCGTTCATGGCAAGCACGAGAAACATGCTGCAACCGCTGAAGAGGCGTAGAAACGATGAGACTATTGAAGAACCTTCGACCGTGTTCCAAGGCGCTCTTTGCGCTTGCGATGGTTTACGCTATTCCGCTACTCGGGCCCGCGGCAAGCGCTCACGCACAGTTACCGGATGCCCCCGGGGTTTCGCCGGTTCTGCTTGCTCGGCAAAACGTTGCGCCGATCGCTCAGACAGTGAACGAAGCGCCAACTGTGCCTTCCGAAGGTGCCGCTGGAGGTGAACACCCGCGACTGACCATCGCAGGCGCCGAGAAAATGGCGCTCAAGAACAACCCACGGATCAGCGTCGGACGGCTTCTCGCTCTGGCTCAGCATCAGGTTGTTAGAGAAACGAGATCGGCTGAGTTGCCAACTGCCAACGCCGCCATAACTGCGATGCAAGCCGAAGATGCCTCACGCATCTCCGCCGGTTCGCTCACGGCATCGCGTCTGTTTGAACACGCTGGTGCGGGTGGAGGCTTCACACAGCTGATCACCGATTTTGGCAAGACTGGCAACCTGATTGCATCTTCGAAGCTCCAGGAGAAAGCGCAAAACGCCAGCGCTCTTGCCACGACCGAAGACATCATCGTTGCCACCGATCAGGCTTTCTATGACGCTCTTCAGGCACAGGCTCTCTTGAAAGTCTCGATCCAAAACACGAGTACGCGACAAACCTCGGAGTCACAGATCAGTTCATATACGAAGAATAACTTGAAGTCCACGCTCGATCTGAGCTTTGCCGATGTCAATTTATCTCAAGCCAAGCTGCTCCAATTGAATGCACAAAGCAACGCCGAGTCTTCGATGGCGGCACTGGATGCGGTCCTGGGTCTGGATCGACAGGTGGTCTTCGAACTGGTCGAAGACGCTGGCCCTCTGACAGTCCCTCCTCCGGACGTTGACCAGCTCGTACAACTCGCACTCGAGCAGCGGCCGGACCTTCAAGCGCTGGATTTGAATCATCAGGCGGCGGTCAAATTCAGCCATGCGGAGCGGGATCAGAAGTTGCCTAGCATTGCGGCGCTTGGAACTGTTGGAAGCGTACCGATTAGGCCAGCGCAATACTACGTTCAGAATTGGTGGGGCGGAATCGCGGTGAACATGAACATTCCGATCTTCAATGGCTTCCTTTTCTCAGCACAGGCGAGAGAGGCAGCCATCCGCGCTGAAGCCGATTCCGAACAGACGCGCGCACTGCGAGATCAAATTGTGCGGGACGTTCGTACCGCATGGCTGGCCGCCAACACGGCATATCAGAGTGTCACCGTGACAAGTGAACTTCTGAAGGAGGCGAATCTGGCGCTCTCCCTTGCGCAGACGCGTTATCAATTGGGTTTGAGCTCGATAGTCGAGTTAAGTCAGGCTCAGTACCAGCAGACCGACGCGGCAATCGGCTACACGAATGCTCAATACCAGTACCGTCTTGCTCTCGCGACCCTTAACTATCAGATCGGAGCGACTCCGTGATCGAGAACTTTGAATGTGAAACATTCGCGGTTAGTAGTGATAGCGTTGCTCAACTATCACGGCCGACGCTCGAGCAATACCGTGAAGGATGCCGTCGCGGTAACAGATTCTGCAAATCAGTGTCCGTTCGATTGACTTCCTTTTGCTCGGCGCTCGGGGGAGTTTACTCCTTGGTGTTGAGATGAGGACTTCGCGGCATTCCAGAACATTGGAATTGTTGAATGTCCGTTCCTGACGATCCACCAATGAACGCCAATTAGGTTCGTGAGGGACAGAATGAAGAAAAGACGAGAACAGCCGAATAGGGAATTCGAGCAGACTCTCTTTACGCTGTTAATCGCTTTTCTGGGCGGGGGGGGCGTTTCGATTTATTTCGGGTCAGCTTTCTCCGATCTCCAAAGCATAGGTGATCAGAATACTCGGAAGCTACCCGGCTGGCAGGTTAACATGGGTTCGATCTGCATAGGCCTGATGGCTTTCATCGTGATTCTATTCTGCATGGAAGTTCTGAGGAAGCGATCGAAGGTCGCCGGGTGGCGGTCGAGTTGGCCATGGATGCCCTTAGTTGGGCTGACAGTGCTGGCAACATTCGTCCATATTCCCGTTTATTTCGTCATTCTAGCGGGTGCCATCTATATTACCTGGGCATGCCACAGGATGTTTGGAGAGTCTAGTCGTTCTGCGCCCAGGTCGAAATAACATGTGTTGCGTTCTACAAGGGAAGAAATCAAATCTAGCGCTCAAAGTCTTGGTGGAGGGCGCTTCACGCGGAATCTTGCCGGGTACCGTGGTTGGATCATTTGGGGTAAAGAAGAAAGGCAAAAAATCAGGCACCCCTCGTGATCTAAACACGTCCAAACTTGTAGGAAGAGGGAGCCCTTCCCAACAGTTTAAGGCTTGCCGACTGATCGGCTGGAGAGCAACTCATGACCACGAATCGGAACAAGGTGGATTCGGAAGAACAGAATCCACGGGGGCTTCGGTTTGTAAAATTTTTGTTCATCGTAGTCTTGGCCGTCACGGTCTTGCTGCTTGCCAGAAGCATGGTCCGCCACCATTTCTTTAGTGGCGGCCAACTCAATCGGAACGCGACTACCGAACCATGATGGATTCTATGGCGCAAGGCAAACGCTGACTCGCCGATCTCCTTACCCACAGCAGATGGTTGAGTTGTGCAGAAGCACGAGAGCCATGGAGAGAAATTTCGGTCACCAAAGCAATAACCAATCCAAGGAGACCAATCGCTAGTGGAACGCTGACCGTGCGGCCGTCTTCCCAAAAGGGTCAGCTTGACCGATGTACTCATTATTAGAAGTTAGGCCCGCTCGCGGTTGCGCCTGTTAGTTTGCCGCGGCGATTGCGTTTGGAGTGGTCCTAGATTTAGTAAAGATTCCGGTTTTTGCTCGTCATAGCATTTCGCAACGTCGCAGAAGAATGACGCGACGCTCAATCCGCATAGTCCCTAATTGAGGCATTAAACGACGTTAGTTACGAGTTTCCCGCTGTCTGTCACGGCAGAGGTCACGGATATCCTTCCAGGAGAGCCGAAGAATGCGCGCGACGTCGTGCAAGGCGCGAGAAAGAGTGTGGGGACTTTTGTGGGTTGACTGGCCAAAAAAGTGGGCTGGTGCGGCTGGTCCTTGTAAGTCAATGACACTAGAAGCTGTGTCATGACTCCCTGGGGGACGATCGTGAAGCAGGCGATGTGGAATAAGGCTTCGTAGATGCCGAGTGGTCGATCCTAGCGAACTACCAGGTGCCGGAAGTTGACCAACCAGGCATCAGTTCGCGAACATTCCTTCCGTCAATTCGAAGGGTTACCCTACGCCTGATTTCTCAAGATCCTTGATCTACACCTTTGATTCCTGAGCATCGGCAACTGCTTCCGTCGGTAACTGATCCGGCAAGTCAAGACGCACTACACCGATCCTGTTGTCGGCCATTCCGTAATAGACATCGAAGCGATCGGGTGTGCCGAGATCGTCGCGCCGGTCGATACCGGTGGGGAACACGACATTGGCGACGGTCCCGTGACGTTCTTGCGGCATTTCCGGCG
>PLKY01000296.1:7955-8848 GCA_003140785.1 Acidobacteriaceae bacterium
GTGAAAGGGCTTACGGTCAAGTGTCATTTGGCAGTAAGAAATCCATATGCTCTCCCGATCGATATCCACTTCACGGGTCGCAGGGCAACAGACGGTTTCCTCGGGCCGGGTGCCTGGAAAGAGCGGCCGGTGGAGCAACGCCAGCTCTGGCTGCCCGGATGGATCGGGAATCACGGCCGGGAAGGGGCTGGCATCTTTGTCGTCTACGTTGCCGAATTCGATGCCGTCTGCCGAGGCAAAAGTAGCGAGCCCCAGACGTCTCCAGTGGAAGATATCTTCCGATACCGCCAGGGCAATTCGCGGGCCGCGGGACGACCATGCTGTGTAAGTCATCAGGTAGCGTTGAAGAGGCGCCACAAACGTGACGCGAGGATCCTCGCAGCCACCGCTGCCGTCGGGCCGCCGTTCATAATCGGTCGCCGGTTCGAGGGCGATGCCAAGCCTCTCGACACCCGCCGGGTCTCCGGATTCATTGAAACGCACGCGTGCAATGCCAATGCGCGAATAATTCCCTTTCGCGACCAGGCGCGGGAAGAGATACAGTGCGCCGTCAGGGCCGCGAACGGCGCCCGGATTCAGTACGCCTTCAATCTCGTTGAGATTTCCTGGCTCTGGCTCCATGACCATCCCGAGGCGGCGGAGTTTGAAGCCGCCCATCAATCCACCTCAAAGGATCGCAGTTGTTGGTCGTCGCCCAGACAAGCGATGATCGCTTCGATTACCCGCTTGGTTTCATCAGGGCCTCGAACGGGGATGGAAATGACACCTGCCTGTTCTGCCGGGTAGTCGTTCCCTCCCGGAAACAAGGCATCCCCAACGTAAATCATCTCTTTCAATGGAACGCCGAGAATGTCTCGGAGCTTCCTGATCCCGTATGCCTTGTCAATGCCAGG
>PLKY01000320.1 GCA_003140785.1 Acidobacteriaceae bacterium
TTGGCCAAGTCTGCGCCGCTGAAGCCTGGGGTTCCGCGGGCAAGAATATTGAGGTTGACGTCGTCGCCGACGGGAACTTTCTTGACGTGGACGCGGAGGACTTCTTCGCGCCCGCGTATATCGGGCAGACCCACAACCACGCGGCGATCAAAGCGGCCTGGGCGCAGAAGTGCAGGATCGAGCACGTCGGGACGGTNNCGTCGATGAAGATGATGCAGGGTGCGTTCTTCTTGCCTTGTTCGAAGAGGTCGCGGACGCGGCTTGCTCCGACGCCGACGAACATTTCAACGAAGTCCGAACCCGAAATTGAAAAGAAGGGGACGTTGGCTTCGCCGGCCACAGCGCGGGCGAGCAGGGTTTTGCCTGTTCCCGGGGGGCCAACCAGCAGCACTCCCTTGGGAATGCGGCCGCCGAGCTTCTGAAACTTCTGCGGTTCGCGCAGGTACTCGATGATCTCCTTCAGTTCTTCCTTGGCTTCATCGACGCCAGCCACATCCTTGAAGGTGACTTTCTTTTGTTGCATCGAGAGCAGGCGCGCCCGGCTCTTGCCGAAGGACAAAGCCTTATTGCCGCCCGACTGCATTTGGCGAAGCATGAAGAACCAGATGGCGCCGAGCAAAACAAACGGGCCTATGTTGAACAGAAGCGGGAGCAGGATGTTGTTCTGCGGGTCCTTCAAGTTGAAAGACACCTTAGCCGCGTGCAGCTTGTTGATCAGGGTGTCGGTGCTCGTCGGGATCGTGGTGTGGAACTGATCCTTGGGATCGGCCTTCGTGTGGCCGTGGAGCTCCGTACCCTGGAGGGTGACATCCTGCACTTGGCCCGCGTCGATCCTGTCCAGCAGGTCGGAATACGAGACCTCCGCGTCTTTGCCTCCCATGTTGGTGCCGCGCTGGACAACGCCCCACAGCAGCATCAAACAGATGAGGATGAAGACCCAGAACATGATCGTTTTGACGGTCGAATTCACCAGGATTCCTCTTTCCCGGCGGGGGAGAAGCCGCTATCAGCGACGTCCATCACCGCCTACTTCACCCCTGTTAGACGCCCGCGCCTGCTTCAAAGTCACAGAAAGTGCGGGCGCTCGAAACGGGAGACACAAATAGCCCCCGCTGGGATGAGCGGTAGAAAGAATTGTACTCCCAAGCCGCCGGAAACGCCCACGAGAACCAGCGAAGACTGTGCCCTCTTCGAACAGTTTTTCGATGGGGTATCTTCCTTGTCATTTCGGGATGGCGTCTTCGATCGAAGCGGCATTCGTACTAACGGGCGCAAGCGGCGTGACGATGACTTCGATTCCGGGCTCCGGCTCGAGATCGACTCCCTTCATCCAGATAACACGGCGGTCGAACTCGAGAACCGGCCATGCAGCTCGACTACTGCCGGTAACTTTCATGCGCTCAAGGATTTCCTTCACTTTGCGAGGAGCGCTGGAATGTTTTGCTCGGACTCGGTCTCCGGGTTTCCAGGTGCGCAGCAGGGCCAACTTTGGTGAGGAGTTGGAGCCGGTAGAATCGGTCGTAACGTCGATGCGGAGACGGATGCCGAAGACCGGAGCTTCGAGTTCGCCGGGGACGCCAACCGTGAATTCGAGTGCAACTTTCGTACTATTTGCAATGGTGGAACCCGCAGACTGCGCGGAGAGGTGCAGCTCGCGATGGGAGCGCTCAGCGCGAAGGCCCTGTGCGAGCTCGAGCTTTTGACCGGCTCGGCCGGTGAGGGCAAGCGTGCGTAGCGATTCTGTTGCGGCGAAGTCGAGAGCCGAGCCGGTTTGTTGTGCGGCGTGGCGGAGAAGCCGTCGCTGTAGGGCGGGAGCGAGTTCGGCGAGTCGCACGATATCGATCGCGAGGCTCTCGGCTTTAGCCCGTCCGCCACCGCGGACCGGACGGCCGGGGAGAATGAGTTGCGGCGCAACGCAAGCCAGCTCCGCCTGCCACCAGGCTTCTTCGTCGTGGGCCAGCTCGGCCATGTGCGCGAGGTGCTCGCGCAGACGCGGATTCCAGCTCTCGAGGAGCGGGAGCAATTCGTGACGGATGCGGTTGCGGGTAAAGGTGAGATGACGGTTGGAGGAGTCTTCGCGCCAGGGCTGGCCGATAGAGCGGAGATAGGCCTCGATCTCGGCGCGAGTGGTCGCTAGGAGCGGGCGCAGGATTTGACCCTCGGGAAATTTGAGGACGGGATGGATCCCGGACAGACCCTCGGTCCATGCGCCGCGAAGAAACTTTGCCAATACGGTTTCGGCCTGATCGTCGAGAGTGTGCGCGGTGGCGACGGCGTCGATCTCGCCTTCGGAGATTAGCTGGCGAAACCAGGCGTAGCGCAGTCGGCGTGCGGCTTCTTCGATGGATTCAGAATGCGTGTGGGCTTCGGCGGCGGTGTCGACCTGCATGTGATGGAACGGGATGTTGAGCTGGGCTGCGAGCGCTTGGGAGAAGGCGAGATCGACATCGGCTTCTTCGCCGCGCAGGCCGTGATGAAGATGAGCCGCGTGCAGCACCAGGCCCAGTTCCCTACCCGGCTCACGATTTTGGTCGACGAGAGCGCGCAGAAGGGCGACGGAATCCGCACCGCCGGAGAGACCGACGGCGAGACGAAGGCCGGGACGCAGGAGAGCTGTGTCGAGCGGAAGCGTGGTGCGCACGAGAGGATGATAACCGCAACGGTGAACTGCCCCTTCATTCGCTATTCGATCGACGGCTCCTGTGCATCTAACCGCGATGCGGATTGCCTATACTACGCATCATGCTCACTAATCGATGTGCGACTTCTGCCGATGCTGGATTGATCGGGTCGCATCGACGCGCCATGTTTGCCGAGATGGGCAAGAGCGAGAGCTCGACACTGGACGACATGCGGCGCAATTTTGTGCCATGGGTGGAGCGAATGCTGGCTGCCGGAAAATATGTTGGCTGGATTGTTTTGGACGGTACGCGGCCGGTGGCGTCCGCCGGTTTTTTCGAGCTGGAGTGGCCGCCGCATCCGTGGGATCCGGCGAGCGAACATCGCGGCTACCTGCTGAATTTCTGGGTCGAGCCGGAATATCGACACCAGGGACTGGCCCGCTCTTTGGTGGAGAAGGCGCTGGCCGAAGCGCGGCGCAGAAAGCTACGCGTAGTGGCGTTGCATGCTTCCGAGGCGGGAGGACCGGTTTACGAAGCGATGGGATTTCTAGAGTCGAACGAGATGATTTATGTGGAGGAAGCTGCGAAATAGAATGCACGGCCAGAATGCGGCCAGGACGCAATGACTATTGTCCGGGACACGCTGCACCGTTGTATACTCCACCAGTTATGCAGGTATTCGTTTTACTTCCCGCAGCGGGATTGGGCACGCGCATGGCGGGTCCGCAGCCTAAACACCCCAACGACCCCGACTCTGCGAGTCACCCATCGTTGGGGACCCCGCCTAAGCAATTTCTGGCCCTGGATGGAATTCCGATCCTCATTCATTCGTTGCGAGCCTTCGCCGCCGTGGAACGCGTGACTGGGATTTACGTGGCCGTACGTAAACCCGAGATGGAGCGAGTCGAGGCGCAGGTGGCCGAGTACGGCTTTGCCGCAAAGGTACACGTTGTGGAAGGTGGCGACAATCGGCAGGAGTCGGTGGCGCATGCGCTGGCTGCGGTGCCGGCGGGCCCGGAAGACATCGTGCTCGTGCACGATGCGGTGCGTCCGCTGATTGACGCGGCAACGATTGAGCGAACCATCGATGCGGTCAGCGAGTACGGAGCGGCGATTGTGGGGCTCCCCGCTGTCGACACCATCAAGCAGGTGGAACGGACGGCACACGGCGCGCTGATTACCGCGACCCTTCCGCGAGAATCGATTGTGCAGGCGCAGACGCCGCAGGGTTTTCGCTTCGATTTGTTGCAGAAGGCGTTTGCCGAGGCGACCGCAGACGGGTTTGTGGGCACGGATGAGGCTTCGGTGGTGGAGCGGGCCGGACTTTCTGTAGCCGTGGTGCCCGGTTCTCAGGTTAATCTGAAGATCACGCAGCCGGGCGATCTGGAACTGGCCGAGTTCTACCTCCGGCAGCGAGCCCGCTGAGTCCGGCTGACTGGGAAACGACTTCCCGCTGCCGAATCGAAGCACGGGCACGGAGACCATGGACACACGGATTGGATTTGGCTGGGACTCGCACGCATTCAAGGCGGGCATACCGTTGCGCATCGGCGGCATGACACTGGAACATCCCGAAGGACTGGCCGGACACTCCGATGGCGACGTGCTGCTGCACGCGATTACAGACGCGCTGCTTGGCGCGATTGCCGCGGGCGACATCGGCAGCTTTTTTCCCCCGGGCGATCCGCGCTGGAAGGATGCCGATTCTGCGATTTTTCTCAAGCTGGCTTTGGAAGAACTCCAGCATGCCGGTTATCGCATTGTGAACGTCGACACAACGCTGGTGCTGACTGCGCCCAAGATTGGACCTGTCGCCGGGGAGATGCGCTCGCGCGTGGCCGACCTTCTGGGCGTGGAAGTAGATCAGGTGAGCATCAAGGCCAAGACGCCGGAGGGAATGAACCTCGATCACGTGGCGCAGTGCCATGCCGTGGCGCTGGTGGAGCAAGTAACGGATCCCGATGAGTTGAAGAGCATGAGCGCGGTGATTGAGTCGCAGAAGCAGCTGGAAGACGTGGTCGACGATCTGCTGGCGTCGGTGCATGGCGTGCCGAAGAAGCGGGGGGAGCCGCCGGTTTACGACACCGAGGACATCACCTAGGAACAGTTCTGAGTTCGTGGTTCTAGGGAACCTTTTGCACAATCCGTGTCTGGGCGCAACGACCCGCTGGCCCCGTCGGAGGCAGTTGGCCCCACCCAGCGTGGTCAGGCAGAGGTCAACTGGCTGAAGATGTCGGCAAGATTCACGTACAGAGACGTTCCTTTCACTTCCAGCCGCGAGGCTTCCACCCATTCAGCACCACGGCACATGCGGACAGTGCGCGTCTTTGGATCGATAATCCATATCGTCTCCACCCCCATCTCGCGATAATCTCTCGCTCGTTCTTGCGTATCAGAGTACCTGTCGTCGGGGGAGAGAATTTCGATGACCAACAGCGGGGGGTCGGTCAGCACATCGGGCTGCGCCCCGGCGATAAGGACAACCAGATAGGGCACACGAACCCGGCTTTCAGAGACGCGAACGCGCTGTACCGTACTGCCGGTGATTCCCCACTCCTTCTCGTGATTGCCAAACCAATGCGCCAACAGCCACTGGACGCGCGCGTGTTCCCACTTGCCCACATTGCGCTCCCTGATTTCTCCATCCACATATTCGCAGTCTGGCCTATAGCTGTTGCCGAGATATTCCTGCAGCGAAATGTGCGAAACCGTAGCCATATGCGGGAATGTTAGCATGATTTTCAATCTGTCAGCTCCGGCACCATCCGCTCCACAAATCGCCATTCCCGAGGCCGATCCCCGATGATTCTGCGCTCCGCCACAGCCTCTGCCGCCCTTTTCCTTTGCTCTGTGCCTCACGCGCTTCTTGCGCAGACCGCTTCCGACTGGCGTACACCGACCGAGATCAGCGGCTACCGCACAACGCCGGATTATGCGGAGACAGTGGCGTATCTAGAACGCGTGGCCGCGGCCGCGCCGGGGCGGGTGAAGATCGAGAACTTCGGCAAGACGGGCGAAGGCCGCGATTTGAAGATTGTGATCGCTTCAAAGGATGGGATGTTCGATCCTGCGGCGATTCATGCCTCGGGGCGTGCGATTTTGCTGGTGCAGAACTCGATCCACGCGGGCGAAATGGATGGGAAGGATTCGTGCCTCGCGCTGCTCCGCGACATTGTGATTGCGAAGACCAAGGCGGCGCTTTTGGATCATGTCGTCTTCGTGTTCATCCCCGTCTACAACATCGATGGGCACGAGCGGCGGTCGGCCTACAACCGCATCAACCAGAACGGACCGGAGGTGATTGGCTGGCGCGGTAACGGAAGCAACATCAATTTGAACCGCGACTACATGAAGGCCGACGCTCCGGAGACGCGCGCGTTCCTGAAGATGTTTCATCGCTGGATGCCGGACTTTTTCGTCGACGATCACGTGACCGATGGCGCGGACTTTCAGTACGACGTGACCTTCAATGCGGATTCGACACCGGACGTAGCGCCCGAAACGGCAAAGTGGATTCGCGAAAGCGTGACGCCGGAGCTGGAGCACCAGTTGGATGCCGCCGGACATGTGGCCTTTCCTGACCTGATCAACTTGAACGACGACACGAACCCGGCGAAGGGGCTGACGAACATTTCGAATCCGCCGCGGTTTTCGACCGGGCAGATGATTCTTGAAAATCGGCCTGGCCTGCTGGTAGAGCTGCACATGCTAAAGGATTACAAAACGCGTGTGACGGGGAATTATGAAATTCTACGAGCACTGCTCGAGGTGATGAATCCTGATGCGGCTAAACTGATTGCGCTGAATCGCGACGCCGATGCTGATGCAGCGAAACTCGGCGCGCATGCGCTGGGCAACGCGCAGTTCCCTCTCGCTATTGGCTGGGGCGAGGAGACGACGCCGGTGGTATTTCGCGGCTACCGGTATGAGCGCGCGCTGAGCGAAATCTCCGGATCGATGTGGGTGAGCTACACGCACGAACCGTGGAACACGACGTTGCCGCTGACGAATGAGGCCAAGGTAGCGCTGTCGACCACGCCCCCGGCGGCCTACATCATTCCGCCGCAGTGGACGCACGTGATTGACGTGCTGGCCGCCCACGATGTGGCGATGCGGCGCACCACCGCAGCGTGGACAGGCAAGGTGGAGCGATATCGCTGTACAGGCATGCAGTGGCAGGGGCCTCCATTTGAGGGACGTCATCCGATTTTTCACGGCGAAGGAGCAGGCGCGGAGCCGGGGAAATTTGGGACCTGCGCGCTAACCACGGAGAGCCTGACTTTTCCCGCAGGCTCGGTGGTGGTGACGCTCGACCAGCGGCTGTCGAAAGTCGCGATTCAATGGCTCGAGCCGGAGGCGCCTGATTCGGCTGTGCGATGGGGTTTCTTTGATCCGATTTTCGAACAACGAGAGTACGGCGAGGCGTATGTGCTGGAGAAGCTGGCCCGCGAAGAGATGGCCAAAGATCCCCCGCTGAAAGCCGAGTTCGAGCAACGCATCCAGTCCGATCCGCGCTTTGCCGCCAGCCCCACAGCACGCCTGGAATTCTTCTACGAGCGCTCGCCATGGTTCCTGGACAACCGCGTCGGCGAGTATCCCGTGGGACGCTTGCTCTCGCTTGACGGTCTGCCACTCGAATAGCCAGCCGCCGTTTCAAGGAAAAGGCCGCGCCAACTTCCCTGACACGTGAAACTATTTCGCACCGGCCCCAGTTTTCGATTGCAGAATTTCCCGTTTCGCCGTACCTTTTGTCCGAGCTTCCATCTCAATCCCGGAGTGTCCTCTATGCACTTTCTCGCGCTACTCCTGCAGGACCAGCCCGACACGACCGCGGGCTTGCATGTACTCATGGCCATGCTTGCGATCATGCCCATCATCATCCTGGTGGTGGTCGCAATCGTCATTGTGCCTTTTTGGTTCATTTGCAAAAAGGCTGGCTATTCTCCCTGGCTCTCAATGCTGTGCCTGATTCCATCAATAGGCATGCTCGTTTTGCTTTACGTGCTGGCCTTTGGGGAATGGAAGGTCGTGCCCGCGTCGCAGCAAGCCTGGACGCCGACACCATACCCCCCACAGCCGCCCACAATCCCTCCCCAGGTGTGACCCGGGACATGGCTTGAATGGAGGGAGCGAATGCTAGCATCGTGAATGGGAAGTTACCTCAACGATGCCTGATTCAGCTCCCTCGATAGCCACGACTCAACGCGTCCGTTTCGCCTCTTCTCCCACCGGCTATCGGCACGTAGGCGGCGTCCCCACATCCCTCTTCAACTGGCTTTTTGCCCGCTATACTGCCGTGACCTCCGTGCGGCCCAATGATGGCGCGGATTTCGAGCGGCCGTCTCATGCCACGGCCAGCCACGGCCGCGAGCTCTGCCACGCCCGCATCAATCAGGCCGATTTCCACTTCCATTTTTCAATTGAGTTCATTCCCCGTACATAAGGAATCACAGCCCCAAGGAAACGCAATCATGACCAACTCGAATCCGAAAAGCCAAGACACTCGAAATCAGGACGCTCCAACTTCTGACGCTCGCCCCTCGACCAACTTCCTCCACGATCTCATCGCCGAGGATGTGCGCACCAGAAAGTACGGCGACGCTTTAA
>PLKY01000244.1 GCA_003140785.1 Acidobacteriaceae bacterium
GATACGACCGGAATGCCGAATCCAGACGCAAACCCATGTGTCCGAACTCATCCGGCTTTCTCCAGCCACCGAAAACGTCGTTACCAAGTGCTTTGGGTATAGCTCCGAAACATCTTTAACGCAAGCCTGCCACCATATACAAATCTGAAAGCAGCCGGATATAGCCATAGGCGTAGGCGCGACCGTCGGGGCTGAAAAGAATATGAGTCATGTCGCAGACTCCCGGTCCATCGGGCACCGCGATCTCTTTGAACAGCTTCCTTTGGCCGGTAAGCAGATTCAAGCGGAAAACTCGAATCGATGACTTCGCGTGTTGACTGACATAGAGGAAGTTCGGGTCGGAGGTCCATGCAACGGATTCTCCGGCCTGCAATCCGGGAATCGGACGCGGCGCTCCGCCGTCGATCGAGTAGAGTTGCATTTCACCCATCTTCGTGTTGCTCGCCGCGATGAGCTTTCCATCGGGAGAAGTCCGGCAGAAGCCAGTTCCTTCAGGCGTGACGGGGCGCGGCTTGCCGCCATCAATGCTCTGAACGAAACACCGGGCAGCACGTCCCGGCTGGTTTCCGGAGAAAAGGATCTGTTTGCCATCCGGGAGCCAATGGATCTCGTGCCTGTACTGCTCAATGTCGTCGCGTTCGATCCGCTTGACCGATCCGGCTCCGGTAGGCAGCAGGACCAACTGAGTATAGGAGACACTTGCGGCCACCCACTTACCATCTGGAGAAAAATCGCCGGCCATTCCTTCGCCCAGCGCCACCGGCGGCGAGCCGGTCAGGTCGCGCATGGCAACGGTATAGTTTGGCCCAGTTTGCTCTCCCTGCTCGTCAAAGAGCAGCGTTTTGCCATCGCGGGAGATGTCGACGGGCAGCGACCAGTCCTGCCAGGAAAGCTCCTCTTCTTTGGTTTCTCCGCGAGCCTCACCCCGAATGCCGGCGCGTTGCTCATCGCTCGTCATGAGTACTCTGCCGTCAGCAGCGATATCCTGCAGCGTTACCCCACCCAGCGCGCGAAAGGCCAGGCGCAAATGGCCCGTCAGATCTACAGCATAAATTTGACGTTGCAATCCGGCGCGCGTGGCCGAGAACCATACTTCATTTCCCTTGGCTGACCAGGCCAGTCCCTCCTCGTTCTCCCATCCGGTCGAAAGAACGGTCTTTCGTCCATCCAGATCGACGACGGAAACACCTCCCTCATCATCGTCGTCGGTTGGGTGATCGAGAAATGCGATCTGGCGGCCGTTCGGCGAAATCCGCGCGTGGCTGATCCAGCCAGAGGTCTCGTAGAGGACGTGGCCGAGCGGAAACTCAAGCCGCACTTTACCGCCGACATTATGGACAACGGCCAGCGTCTTTCCGTCGGGCGACCAGTCGGCCCATTCGACCCTTTCGGCAACCTGCCGTGGCGTACCGCCGGTAAGCGGCACCTGGCCCAGTGTGCCAGTCATCCCTGTCATGAATTCCGGTTCCGCCGGCTGCAGAACAGCCATCTGACCCAAGGATGAGACGGCGAGCAGGTCGGTATCGGTCAATCCCAGAGGTCGCGAGCCAGAGAATTTCAGATCGGTGGAGAAGACCTCAGCCGGAGCACCCTCCCACGATGCGGCATAAATCACGTTCCGGCCATCCGGGGCGAACCGGGCAGAATGGATCGTCCCGTGGTTGATCGTCAGGCGCTGAATCTCCGCAGGCTGCGACCTTACGCTGCGTCGTCCAACCCATACGCCTGCCGCCACCAGCGCGGCACAAGCAATGACTGCCAAAGACACGAACAGCAGGCGTCTCGACTTGTGACTGTCCGGGGATCTCTCCCCATCCTCTGGATCGGCCTCAATCGCTGGTTTTGCCGCGGAGGACAACACCGGCGGGCCTTCCACGGTTGCCACAAAACGATAGCCACGCCGCGGTACCGTCTCAATAAACACAGGATTGTCGGCTGAATCGCCTAACGCGGTGCGCAGCTTGCCAACCGCGACGTTGACCGCGTGATCGAAGTCTCCATAGGTGTCCTCAGGCCATATGCGCGATTGTAATTCCTCGCGCGAGACGACATTGCCACGCTTCTCCAGCAAAATCTGGAGGACTTTGAATGGTTGGTCCTGGAGCTTGATGCGGCTTCCCGCCTTGCGGATCTCGCCGACACGCAGGTCGGCCTCGAATTCCCCAAAGCGGACGGTGTGAAACCCATTCCGAGACGGTGACTCTCCGTTCTGGGGAAGCTCCAGCATGGTTAAGTCTACCTCTCCCTTGATGACATATCATCCAGGCGCTTTCTTCAACTATTTTGCCAGGAGACATTCCTCTCCCGCCGCTCTCCAGTTTCTCTCCTGCAGCGGAATCAATGGTCGACCTTCGATCTAGGTCAAGTGAATTGAGGTACCTAGCGGTCTCGCGCACGATCACCTCTGAAAAGCGAGGTGGAAGTCCATGCGCAGTCGCCCTTCGATATTATTGAACGTTCTCGTCGGCCTGGCACTCCTGGCGAACCATGCGTCCGCCAGCGACATCCCCGAGCGAGAGTCAGTTCCGGCGATGAGCGACATAACCGGAACCGTCCGGTTCGATCTCTATCAAGGCTATTTCATGGTGGTGCATGGGTCCATTGGCCCGCTAAAGAACCTCAACTTTTTCCTGGACACCGGCACAACCCCTGCCGTTCTTGATTCGCGGATCGCGAGAAAACTCGATCTCCCGAGGGAAAAATCCACCAGCATCGCAGTTCTGGGTGGCAGAACGCAGGGCGAAGGGGCACACCTGTCCTTGATCGAGCTTGGCCCATTGAAACGGTCCAACCTTCAGGTCGTCACAACCGACCTCTCTTTCTTCCAGAAGCTCTTCCCGGTCCGCATCGATGCGATTGTCGGCATGGATGTGCTGGGACAAAGTCCTTTTGTCATCGATTACTCCGCCCGCGTGATTCGCTTTGGACCGGCCCCGGCTCTGCCTGTCTCCGTTCCGTTCCGGCTCTTTGAGGGCATGGCCGTCTTTGACATCGAAATCGATCACACACCGGTGCATCTTCTCTTCGACACTGGAGCCGGTTCCATCATTCTGTTCAGCAGGGTCACACCGCAAAGCCAAGGAGTGAAAGACTCCGCAATCGTGACGCCACGCGGCATTGGTGATTTCGAGAGCAAACAGGTTTGGCTGCGTACGCTCAGATTAGGCCCGGAGGAGTTCCGCCAGAAACTGGCGCTAATGACCCCCAATCCGAAACCGTCTCAGCTCGACTACGACGGGCTGATGAGCCCAGCAGCCCTCGGAATCTCCCGAGTGTCAGTGGATCTAAAAGGAGGAGTATTGGCCTTCAGCCGCTGAGCCACCGGGGCTCTCGCCAAGACCACATTGCAATGGGTTCTGGACGAACGTCGAAGAATCCACTCGTCGCACTGCAGCGGTTCTCCAATTGCCGCAAAGCGAAAGCAGGTCAGCTAAGTGGCTTTTTCATCGACCGGGGTCCCCACGGATGGGTCCTTGTCCGCGGGGTGGAAGAAAAGGCCACCTTGCTCGACAATCAAAATGCCAAACATGAATTGGAGAACAGCTCTAAACAGCGCAGACAGCTCCCTTTTTGACAAGTCGCGGAAGCATGGTCGCCGATTCGGAAGGAACCCGTTTCTGGAGCTACTTCCGAGGAGACGGTCACTCGTCCGCGATTCGAAGAATCTGGGTCTCGTCCACAAGTAATCCGCAGCTCACGCGCGCTTGGCTCGTATGGGGGTTCGTACTGGTCTTGGTGAGTGGTCGGAGATCCGAGATTAATTCTGCTCTGGTAACTTGTCGTGCAGAATCACATTGAGCAGCGACTTATGGACCCGGATGCCACCGTGGTATTCAATCAGTCCGAGCTTGCGAAAGCGATTCATGAAGAAGCTGACGCGGGAACGGGTGGTGCCGACCATCTCTGCCAGAGCTTCCTGCGTGATGTGAGGAATCATGTGTTCCGTCTTACCCGGCTCGGCAAATTCGGACAAGATCAGGAGAATTCTCGCTAAACGTTTCTCGCTGGAGTTGAGGAGCTGATCGACCAGATCGGCCTGGGTTCGCATGCTCCGGGCCAGAAGAAATTTCCAGAACATTTCGGAAAAGTCGCTCTCCACGTGCATCACGCGGATCATCTCCTCCCTTTCTATCTTGAGCACTGAACAGATTTCAATTGCAGTGGCAGTGGCCAGGTGCAGTGCACCCACACCGGCGAGCGACTCCTCTCCAATGAATTCCCGAGAGGCGAGAAGCGCGATGGTGGCCTCTTTGCCCTCTGCGGAAACGACGGCGAGTTTTGCGCGGCCCACGCGAAGATAGAAGATGGCGTCAGCCGAATCTCCCTGCGAATAAAAGACCTGCGTGGGCTGCAATTGGATGAGTTTTCGTCCCACTCCTTCTCTTTCGAGAAAGGTTGCGAAGTCAAATATCATGCTTCTCACCTCAAGCCTTTATAAGGCCATCCCGGATGCGTGCTTCACGGGAGCAGTTCAGAAGAGTGCGCGACCGCTTCAGACTTGAGGTAGCCGGTATTTCCATCGTGTTCTCGGCTGGGCAAAACTTTACTCCTTCCCGCCGCTAAGGAGTAAATCTTATTATCTTTGGCACC
>PLKY01000363.1 GCA_003140785.1 Acidobacteriaceae bacterium
CGCTTGTAGTCGTGCGTCATGGTCCCGGCGCGGCCCTTCTTCAGCGGCAATCCCGGCTGTGTGCGGTCGAGCGCCTGAATCTGGCTCTTCTCGTCGACCGACAACACCAGTGCGTGCTCGGGCGGGTTGAGATAGAGCCCTACAATCGCCTCCAGTTTGTCCGCGAAATGCGGATCGTTGCTGACCTTATAACTCTCCACGCGGTGCGGCTTGAGCCCGTTAGCCCGCCAGATGCGAGACACCGAGGCCTTGGAGACGCCCATTTCGCGCGCCATCGTACGCGTAGACCAGTGCGTCGCGTTCGCAGGAGTGCTCTGGGTGGTCTTCTCGATCAACGAAGCCCTGGAAATCGACGCCGTGCGACCGGGCCGAGGCGCATCCTTCAAAAGGCCTTCGATGCCCCATTCGATAAATCTCCCTCGCCACAGCGCGGCCATGCGCGGAGCCACGTTCAGGGTCGCAGCGATCTGCTTGTTCTGAAGGCCACCGGCGGCAAGCAAGACGATGCGGCTGCGCATCACCACCCGCGACTGCGTCGAGCGCCCGCGCGACTGCTGCTCCAGCTTCCTCCGAACATCCTCGCTCAGAACAATGGGAGGCGCCACACGCATATCGAAGTCTCCTCATCATAAGATGAGTCTCGACATATAAATGACTCTATTAGCGAGACGCTACACTAGCACCCCGCATAACTCGCCAGCGCCGCCTTGCTCGGAATCGTCAATATCGAACCGTTGAATGCCACCAGTCGCTGATGTTTGAATGTGCTCAGCGTTCTCGTCACCGTCTCGCGCGACGCCCCGATAAACTCGCCGATCTCCTCGTGTGTCATTGAGAACCGGAACTTGGTCCCTGACTCGAAGGTCTGGCCATTCTCGCTCCAGTCCAGTAACAGACGCGCAAGCTTTTCGGGAGCGGAGGATGACAACCCCACCGTCCGCAACTGCTCGCAGGCCATCGTGAATTCGCGCGTCAGCTCTTCGCTCAGCACTTGGTATGCCTCGGGATGACGCATCATGAAGCCCAGAAACTCACGCCGGCCAATGGGAACCAGCCTGGACGGATACACCGTCTCGGCCGTCGTCTCGTACGGACTGCCCGACAACGCCGAGGCCAGCCCAAGGATGTCGCCTTTCCGTGCAATCCGCAGGCTCAGTCTGCGCCCTTCGCTCGAGTTGATCGAAAGCTTTACTTCGCCATCAAGCACGATGTAGATCCCATGCGACTCATCTCTCTCCGAATAAAGCGCGAAGCCTGCGTCATACGTGGATGAAGCCGCAATCGACGAAAGATCCTTTAACGCTGCGGGTGAAAACTTCTTGAACAGTTCGCCAGGATACTGATTCTGCACCTGACCGCCAACACTCTCAACGCCATTATGAATCGCTTGCATTCCGAACCTCCTCGGCAATACCCTTTGCAACTAACTCCGGAGAACCTCTCCGGCCAGATCCTGAATCCCCAGGGAATTGGCAACGAGCTCGGCGCCTGATTGGGAGAAGATATCTCTCAGGACGCGCTTGCCACCCGAATCCGCGTACGTCACATTTCTCAAATCAATCGAAAGCTTCCTCGATCCAAGCCGAGGAGCCGTTTCCACCCAGACGCGTTCTAACTCTTCCACCCACGGTCCCGCGATCCGACCCTCCAGCACGAGTCCCATTCCGCTCTCTTTCTCGTGGATGGTGATTCGCAGCACGCCCCCTATATGGCAACTGCCGTGCCAAACTCATCGGCGCGTCGCAGCGTTTCGCTTGTCTACTGAGAAGAAAGGGAGTTATAAGTTCGAGGGGGAATCCTGCAGGAAGAAACGAACCATTGAGTGACGACGGGACGAAGACGATATCTCGTCACCTGGACTACATATAGTCACTTCGCTCGATGCCGAGCTTCTTCAATTTCGAATTTAATGTCGTCCTCTTCAAGCCCAGACGCTCTGCTGCGCCATCAGAGCCGCCAATCTGCCCTTTCGTCTCGCGCAGCACGCGCAAGATGTGTTCCCGCTCCGCCGCATGAAGCGTCGGATTCTCCAGGTCCGCAGCCACTTCCTCCGCAACCTGCAGCTCCGCCAGCGGAACATACAACACCGATCCCCGCGTCAGAATCACCGCCCGCTCCAACAGGTTCTCCAACTCGCGAATGTTCCCCGGCCAGCTCCACCGGGTCAACGCCCGCATCGCTTCCTCGGGAATCGTGTCGATCGTCTTGCCCATCCGCCGGCTATGCGTGGCCACAAAGTGCCGCACCAGCACCGGAATATCATTGGCGCGCTCACGCAACGGAGGAGAGAAAATCGGAAATACCTTCAGCCGATAAAAAAGGTCGCTGCGAAATTGCTTCTCGGCCACCATCTTTGCCAGATCGCGATTGGTGGCGGCGATCAACCGCACATTCACAGCAATCGGCCGATTCCCGCCGAGCCGTTCAATCTCCCGCTCCTGCAGCGCACGAAGCAGCTTGGGCTGCAAATCGAGCGGCATCTCGCCCACTTCATCCAGAAAAAGCGTCCCCTCGTGCGCCAGCTCCAGCCGCCCCATCTTCCGCGCAATCGCGCCCGTAAACGCGCCCTTCTCGTGGCCGAACANNTCGCTGCGGGGGCTCAGCCGATGAATCGCACGCGCCAGCAGCTCTTTGCCCGTCCCCGTCTCGCCTTGAATCAGTACCGTCGCATCGGTCGGCGCCACCGTCTCAATCTCCTTGAGAACATGCCGCAGCCCGGCGCTCTCTCCCACAATGTCTTCAAACCGGTTCTCAAGATTGATCTCGTCTTCGAGATACTGCTTCTCCTGGGTCAGCTTGTCGCGCATTTCCGCAATGCTGCGGAATGCAATGGAATTGTCCACTGCCATCGCCACTTGCACCGCAATCTTGGACAGGATGTTGGCGTCTTCCTGGCTGATCCCGCCCTCAAGCCGGCTCAGTACGCCCATCGTCCCGATGGTCTTGCCGTTATGGGCCAGCGGAACCCAGCAGCCGGACTGCATGCCGAGCCGGGTCAGTGTTTGGATAGTCGAAGGGGCATAAGCGGCGTCCGAGAGGCGCTGCAGCAGAACCGGCTCCCCGGTGCGAAAAACCAGCCCGGACACCGTTCCTTCCATCGAAGCGCGTCTGTCACCGGGAAGAGTGGACGTTTCCTCCGGCCCCAGATACTGCACCGCCATATCCCCCTTCGCATCGTCATAGAGCGCCAGGGCTGCTCGGTCGTGAGGAACCACCTCGCGCAGACTCGCTGAAATCGCCTCCAGCAATTTCCGCACATCCAGGTTCGCGAGCAGCGCGTTGCTCAACTGAAGCATCACCGCTTCCTCCGCGCGCTTGCGATCCGTAAAATCTCGTGTGACTTTTGCGAACCCGGTCACTTCGCCCGTCGAATCGTGAATCGCCGTCAACACCACATCGGCCCAGAAACGCGACCCATCTTTGCGCACCCGCCAGCCTTCCTGCTCAATCCGCCCTCGTGCCGTCGCCAGCCGCAGCATCTCCGCCGGCTTGCCCCTGTCCACATCCTCATGAATAAAGAACCGCGAAAAATGCGACCCAAGCACTTCGCTCGCCTCGTAGCCCTTGATCCGCTCCGCGCCCGGATTCCATGTCGCGACGCACCCATCCTTATCCAATAAGTAGATCGCGTATTCGCTCACGCTCTCCACAATCGAACGAAGCTGCTGGTCGGCCCGCCGCAAGGCGTCCTGCGCGAGCTTCTGTTCAGTCACATCGCGCACAAAGCTCAACACAATCGGCCCCGACCCGGTCTCCATCGGCTTCAGCATGATGTCCACTGGAAACTCAGTCCCATCCTTCCGCAGCGCAAACAAATTCAGCGCCGCGCCCATCTGCCGTGCCCGCGGATGCGCGCTGTAGTTTTCGCGATAGCTGGGATGGCTTTTGCGAAAGCGTTCCGGCACCAGATTCTCAACCGGCTGGCCAAACAACTCGATCTGCGTGTAACCAAAAAGCTCCGCCGCGCGCGGGTTTGCCCCACGAATTACCCCTTCGGCATCCGTGACAAAAATCGCGTCGGGAGATACATCGAACAGGTTCTCCAACGCAGATTGAGCGAGCTCGGCCTGGTTCTGCTCGGCCGCAGCCGCTGCATCCTTTTCCGGGGAATTAGAAAGACGCATAAATGGCATGGACCTGGAATGAACGATACCTGACCCATAAAATCGCCGCAACCAGCATATCGGTGCAAGAAATCGCTCCGCATTTTGCCCACCGATTCCCTGCACCCTTCTCGCACGTTGATGAATCCAAGGGGAGAATAGGAGATCTTCCCTCATGTCTCAAAAAGTAGCATTCATCACAGGCGGAAATCGCGGACTCGGTTTCCAGACCGCCCTTGACCTCAAATCCCCGGATACGAAGGTCGTCATCGGTTCACGCGACCAAAAGCAAGGCGAAGAAGCAGTAGCTAAACTGCGCGCCGCAGGCGTCGACGCCGACGTCCTCAAGTTCGACATCACCAATTCAGGCGATCATCAGGCCGCCTACGACTACTTCAACTCGAAGTACGGTCGCCTCGATATCCTCATCAACAATGCCGGCCTCGCCGCAGGCAAATTTCCCGGTACCGGTCCCGAGCATTCGGCATCTGATGTCCCGCTCGATATCCTCGACAAGGTTTTCGCGACGAACTTCTTCGCCCCCGTAGCCCTCACCAAAAAACTTCTCCCGCTCATCAAAAAGAGCCCCGCGGGCCGCATCGTCAACCTCTCCAGCATCCTCGGTTCGCTCACCCTGCAGGCAGATCCCAATTCGCCCATCTACAAAGCCAAATCCTTCGCCTACGACGCATCCAAAACCGCGCTCAATGCCTTCACCGTCCACCTCGCGTATGAACTCCGCGACACCAAAGTCAAGGTCAACTCCGCGCATCCAGGCTGGGTAAAAACCGACATGGGCGGCGATCAGGCGCCGATGGAATTGAGCGAAGGCGGCAAAACCAGCGCCGAACTCGCCACGCTACCAGACACCGGCCCCACGGGCGGCTACTTCCACCTCGGCAAGCCCCTGCCCTGGTAAACAGAACCGGGGAGACTTCAACCAACCACGAAAATGGGCGCCCCAGGTCGCACTTTTGGGGACCTGGGACGGCAACGAATCTAAACTAACCGCTATCCAATCCGCACTCGCTCCAGTGCCCATCCTTGCGCATCTTCTGCGCAAGGGGTTGGAGAGCCCGTTCACTGCGGAGAGGCGGTAACAGCAACCCGCGCGCGAATCCCCTCGCCAATCGGCCCCTCATGTCGTAACCGGGCATTCAGCCACTCAGTCATCCCGCGCTCCCAGTCGGGCACGCCCGGCAGCTTGTTCCATCCGCCCGTTCCATGCTTGCCGCCCGGTATCCGGATGATGTCGCAACGCACCCCGACCTTGTGCAGTGCATCCTGCAGATTCGTCGCCTCGGCAAAAGGAATGTACTCGTCCTGATCGCCAAGAATTTCAAGAAACGGCGGGTCGTCCTTGTTCACATAGGTAATCGGCGACGCCTCACGAATCGCTTCCCTCTCGCCTTTCTCCGCAATCAACGGATCCAGCAGCCGATGCACATCCGCATTCAGCGGCACAAATTCGAAACTGCTCTGCGCATACAAACTCACCACTGCCTGCGCTTTCGCGCTCTCGCGATCCACTGGATCCGTCGCATTCGGATCGCCCGCCGCATTCAGCAATCCAACCATGTTGCTCAGGAACCCGCCCGCCGACCCGCCCACCAGCACAATCCTGGCTCCATCCGCATTCCATCGCTGCGCATTATGCCGGATGAACCGCACCGCCCTCTGCACATCGAGCACCATGTAGGGATGCGGATACTTCGGCGCCAACCGGTAATTCACCGAGAAAACCGCATACCCCGCCGGCGCCAGAAAGTCCGCTGCATATGCCTCGCTGCCGCTCTTCGAGTCGCCGCCGTGATACCCGCCGCCATGAATGATAATCCCGATCGGACGCAGCTTCTCCCTGCTGTGAGCTTTTTCCTTCGGCGCGTAGTAATCCATCGTTAGCGTCTGTCCATCCGCCACGCCATAGACAATCCCATCTTCCGTCGGCACACGCTTCTCCTGTGCCCGCATCCGTTTGCCCACAAGCCCGACAACCACCAGCACAGCAGCGCCAACAATCAAGCCGGAAATCATTCGCAACGAGCCAACCCTCCAAATCGCGAGCCGCACGATCCCTATCCTCACGAGCACAATCAACAACGGGATCACAACATAATCGCCATCGATCACCCGATCACACAACCAGGCGACCATCTTATAACCTAACTTCGCTCCCCCAACAAGCAAACAAAAGCGCGCGACGCCTCGAATAAGACGCCGCGCGGAGTTGTACCGATAAGCCTGAAAGATCCGATGCTTAGTGGCCGAAGTTGAGATTCACATCCGGCAATACCGCCGTTCCCTCCAGCCGCACACCATCCAGACTGCTCGGATCGAGGCCAAGGGCGCGCAGAATCGTCGGCGCCACCTGCAATGTCCCCACTTCACTGAACACCGTGCGCGGCCGGAACGCCGGATTCGAAAGCAACAGCATCACGTTGGTATCGTCATGCGAAAACCCGCCGTGCTCCATCAGCTTCGCCGCACTGCCCGTGTAAGTCACGCCCACATTCGGTGTCACAATGATGTCCGGCGTCCGCGGATCGTTCGGCGGGAGCCCCGGCGTGTTGTAGTTCAGCGTCAGCGACGGTCCAAAGTAAATCTGCCCAATGCCCGTTTCGCCACGATTTCCTTCCAGCAGCGTCACCGCCGCCCCCGTGTACGAGGGGTTGGTCAACCACAACAGAGAAACATCGTCTTCTGTCGAACCAATGCCGCTGCCGTTTGGGTCCTCCGAGGGTGGCATCGCCGCGTGCAGATCGTTCGAGATCAGCGTTGCTGGCGACAACCCGTTACTCGTCTTCCCCGGAACCGCATCGTAGGCATTCGGATCGATAGGCGACTGCCCATGCTTCGCCGTGATAATGATCAGCGTGTTTTCGTATTGACCGCGGTCCTTGATCTTCGTCACCATCTCCCCGATCGCATCGTCCGCAAACTGAATCTCACTCAACAACGTCGCAGTCGGCGTCCCCGATGCATCCAGGTAGCCTCCCTTGGTCGATGATTCGATCAGCTTCTGGCCCACGCTCACTGCCTGAAAATTCATCCCGTAAATCGTGGGGGTTTTCGCCGCCGCTCCATCGTGGGTCTTGCCTTCGATCTCGTTCAGAATTGCATTGACCTTCAGTGTGTCGTAGCACTGGATATTCTTAAAGCTGTTCGTCCACGCGGTTAGATCGGCGCTGGTGTCGGGAACGGTTGAACACGAAATCCCTGACGCCGTCGTCACGCCTGGCAGCGCAACCACGTTCGAGTTGATCTCCGGCCCATAAAAGTCGTCAAGAACCCCGATCCCGTCGGGTCCCGCCACAGCCGAGTACGCAGGGTGCTTATCGGACCACGCCGTGTACCCTCCGGCCTTGTGAATCACCCCGAAAATCGTATTCGTTCGCACAAAGTTCCACGGAAGCACGGGTGCGCAACCGGCCGCTGGGTTACGATCCAGCTTAGTGGTATCGATCGAAGCAACGCCGCCGTCCGTCAAGCCGGCTCCAGGCGCGCCGCCATTCACCAACGTTTGGTTCTTGTCGATGCCCTCTTCGTACTCTGTCGTGTATCCCGTTGGCGCAGCGTTGGGCGTGCACGGGGCTGCTGGATTCCCATTCCCTGTCGTTGTCGCCGGCCCATCCAGTGACCGGTCATACGCCACATCGTAGTAAATCCCCATCGTGCGCGGCGTTGCTCCAGTCACGATCGTCATCAGGCCGGGGAAAGAGTCCGACGGCTTCGAAGTGCTTGCGCCTACGTAATTCACTCCGGTCGTGCCAAGAGCCGCAAGGTTTGGGCAGTAAGGATTCCCGTCATTCACGCCCGCAACACCGTTGGAGCAGTTCAGAAAATCGACAGCATGCATACCATCGATGCTGATCAGCAGCACATGCCGGACACCGCTTTCTGTCCAGCCGTTATCACCGCTTTGGGCTACGGCAGCCGTCGCGAGTGCAGCCGCCAGAAACGCAATTAGGGGAGTCGATTTGCGCATAGTTCCTCCATGAGCGAGGACACTAGAGGCGCAAGCCTCATTTCAATGTGTCAAGCGGAAGAATTTCGGATGAATTACAAAATGACCGCGCCGTCATCAACTTTGCATCGAGAAAAAACTCGCGCGGCAAATGCCTACACGTCACCTGGCCGCCGCAGCCTTAAGATGGCTCAAGAGAAATCTCGCGTTTCGTTCGAGGCCCCAGATGGACTTCAATCTGCAAAGCAGTACCGCCCTTCTCTCCCGCACCCCAACCACCCTCGACGCACTTCTTCGCGATTTCCCCGACGCGTGGAACCTTTCCAACGAAGGCGAGAATACCTGGACTCCCATCGATGTAGTCGCCCATTTGCTCTATACCGACCGCACCAACTGGAAGCCCCGCGCCCAAACCATCCTACAATTCGGTGAAACCAAGCCCTTCGATCCCTTTCGCCGCTTCGGCCACGTCCAGGAGCGCGAAGGAAAATCCCTGCCTCAGTTGCTCGATGAGTTCGCCCAGATCCGATCGGAAACCCTGAATGAAATCCGCGGTTGGAACCTGAGCGCAGAAGACCTCGCCAAGCGCGGCCAGCATCCTGCCCTCGGCACAGCAACGCTGTCTCAACTTATCGCCGCATGGACAGTCCACGACCTCACCCACCTCCACCAGATCACCCGCATCCTCGCCCACCAATATCGCGAAGCCGTAGGCCCCTGGAACAAATTCCTCGGCGTCCTCCAATGCACCGGCCACAGCGCCCCCGCATAATGCCCGTCGTCGCGTTTCATCGACAAATCACAATGGAGTCTGCGACCAGCTATAGTCCGCTCGCCCGCCTTTTAAGAATAATCGCCGGATTTCAAGCCCAAAGATGAAGAGGCAGAGAAACACGCGTTCATTGCCGCCGGTGGCCTGAAGGAACTTCTCCGCCCACCGCAGCCATAGGATTTAACGTGATAACCCGACGCTTGCGTGCCATATGCATACGAGATCCATCGCGGCGTCGAATTCCACGTTCTCGCTGATCCCTGATCTCTGTCTTTTCGCCTCTTCTTCGCCAGTCGTCTATAATCCCAGGATGGACTTCCAGCTCGTCACCACCTATAAACCCCGCGGCGATCAGCCCCGCGCCATCGACGAGCTGATGCAAGGCCTCGCCGCCGGCGAAAAGCATCAAGTCCTCCTCGGCGTAACCGGCTCCGGCAAGACCTTCACGATGGCCAAGATCATCGAGCAGTCCAACCGCCCCGCGCTCATCCTCGCGCACAACAAAACCCTCGCCGCCCAGCTCTATCACGAGTTCAAGCAGTTTTTCCCCGGCAATGCCGTCGAGTACTTCGTCAGCTACTACGACTACTACCAGCCCGAAGCCTACATCCCCGCCGGCGACCTCTACATAGAAAAGGAAGCCACCATCAACGAGGAGCTCGACAAGCTCCGTCTCTCCGCCACACGCTCCCTCTTCGAGCGCCGCGACGCCATCATCGTCAGCTCCGTCTCCTGCATCTACGGCCTCGGCTCGCCCGAAGCGTATTACGGCATGCTGTTGCTTTTAGAAAAAGGCCAGCGCATCAGCCGCAAAGACATCACCCGCCGCCTCGTTGAAATCCTCTACGAGCGTAACGACGTAGACTTCCGCCGCGGCACATTCCGCATACGCGGCGACGTCATCGAAGTCTTCCCCACCTACGACGAATCAGCGTATCGAATAGAACTCTTCGGCGACGAAATCGAATCGCTCTCCCAAATCGACCCGCTCTTCGGCAGCGTGAAACAGAAATACGCCCGCCTCCCCATCTACCCCAAGAGCCATTACGTCGTCCAGCCAGAACGCAAATCGCAAGCCATCGATTCCATCGTCGCCGAGCTCAACGAGTGGGTGCCCAAGCTCGAAGCTGAAGGCCGCATGGTCGAAGCCCAGCGCATCCATCAGCGCACCCGCTTCGATCTCGAGATGATCAAGTCCATGGGCTACTGCCACGGCATCGAAAACTACTCGCGCCATTTCAGCGGACGCCTCCCCGGCGAGCCCCCGCCCACGCTCCTCGACTACTTCCCGCGCGATTTCCTGCTGTTCATCGAGGAAAGCCACGCCACCATTCCGCAAGTCCACGGCATGTGGTTCGGCGACCGCAGCCGCAAGCAAAATCTGGTCGACTACGGCTTCCGTCTCCCATCGGCCATGGATAACCGTCCTCTCAAATTCGAGGAGTTCGAAAACCGCATCCACCAGACAATCTACGTCTCCGCCACGCCCGGTCCCTATGAACTCACGCGCTCCGCCGGCGTCGTCGTCGAGCAGGTCATTCGCCCTACCGGCCTCGTCGATCCACAAGTTGAAATCCGCCCCGTCAAAGGCCAAATCGACGACCTGTTAGCCGAAATCCGCGACCGGGCAAAGAGAAATGAGCGCGTCCTAGTCACCACCCTCACCAAGCGTATGGCCGAAGACCTCGCCGGCTACTACACCGAGGTCGGCGTCCGCTGCCGCTANNCTCCTCCGCGAAGGCCTCGACCTGCCCGAAGTCTCGCTCGTCGCCATCCTCGACGCCGACAAGGAAGGCTTCCTCCGCTCCACCGGCTCGCTCATCCAGACAATGGGTCGCGCCGCGCGTCACCTCGAGGGCCGCGCCATCCTCTACGCCGATCGCATGACCGATTCAATGAAGAATGCCATCGGCGAAACCGATCGCCGCCGCGTCATCCAGACCGCCTACAACGAGGAGCACGGCATCGTGCCGCAGTCCATCATCAACACCATGGACATGGGCCTCGCCCAGATCCTCCGTGCCGAATACGGCGATGCGGAAATCGAAGCCGCAGCCAGCCTGCCCGAGTTCACCACCCAGGCCGAAGTCGACCAATACATCGCCAAGCTAGAAACCGAGATGCGCGAAGCCGCCCGCAAATTCGAATTCGAAAAAGCCGCCCGCCTCCGCGACAGCATCAAGGAACTCCGCGAAAAAGAATTCCTCTTCGGCTGATCATCATCTTCAGGCGTGTTGCAGCAGCTCAGTACGGTACTTCGGAGCCAGCGATACTACCTTCGCAAGGAAAGCCTCTTGCGCTGCCGCATCCAGTTTGGGGGGAGGACTCGTTCGGGTCGCTACCGGTACCCCGACCTCCGCGAAGAACCTTTCCTGTCCCGCAGGCGAACAGATGCACAAGAGACGAACGGGCTTATCGCTTGCGTTGCGGAATTGATGTGGCGCATTCGCTGGAATGTGTAGCGTCTGGCCCGCTTTTACCACCGACTTCGTCCCACGAAAGGTCGCCTCCATCTCACCTTCAAGCAGCAGGAACGACTCTTCGAAGTCGTGACGGTGCGGAGGAGGGCCGCCCCCCGGCGGAATGTGCATATCGATCAAACAGAATCGCCCAGCCGTATCCTTGCCGCTGAGCAGAACCGTGTAGGTGTCCCCAACTAATCCGATGTGTGGCCGACTGGGTTCATCCCCTTCGGCCACGACGGGGCTTCGTTTCACATCATCAGGCGGAATGGACGTTTGAGCCGAAACCTCTCCACTGTTCTGTTTCATATCGGTTCTCCTTTGCGGAGTCTAAGCGATGCTCGGTAGTGATTGGATGCAATGAACTTCAATTCTCTGAATTTGGTCGCCGTCAACCGGGCCTCCCTCCACCCTTGGTGTGAGCTAAATCACACGCCAAAGGCCTATCATGAGTTGAGAATCACCTTGACCGGTCCTCTCGCAGGCCGAAATCCAGCTGTTGCACTTGAGTCTCAATGCGACAATGAGGTTGGAGTTCCTTCATGGCAACCCTAGGCAGTTTCGCCCTACTTATCGCTCTGGCGCTGGCCGCCTACAATCTCCTCGCGGGGGCAATCGCCTTGCGCCTGATCGCCACAGGTCAGCCCGCCGCCATCTCTCCTGAGCGCCTTGCAGACACCGCCCGCCGCGCCGGAATCGCCGGCTTCTTCGCCATCACCGCGGCCGCCTTCGCGCTCGTCTGGTCCGTCTTCACCAACGACTTCTCCATCACCTACATCCTCGAACACTCCAACCGCGCCCTGCCCGCACCCTACAAATTCGCCGCCCTCTGGAGCGGCCAGGAAGGCTCATTGCTCTTGTGGGCATGGTTGCTCGGCACCTACGGCTTCGTCCTCCGCCTCACCCACAAAACCGACGTCAAGCTCTACGCCTACGCCGGCACAATTCTCGCCGGGATACAGGTCTTCTTTCTCGCCGTCGTCAACTTCGCCGCCCCGCCCTTCGCTCTCTTGAAAGGCGCAATCCCCGACGACGGCAACGGTCTCAATCCCCTCCTCCAATATCCCGAGATGGTCATCCACCCGCCGATGCTCTACCTCGGCTACGTGGGATTCTCGGTACCCTTCGCCTTCGCTCTCGGCGCGCTCATGATGCGCTACCCCGGAGAAAAATGGATCAGGATCACCCGCGTCTGGACACTTGTCACCTGGCTCTTCCTCACGTGCGGCATCTTCCTCGGCATGCACTGGGCCTACGCCGTGCTCGGCTGGGGCGGCTACTGGGGTTGGGACCCGGTCGAAAATGCCAGCTTCATGCCCTGGCTCACCGGCACCGCCTTCCTGCACTCCGTCATGATGCAGGAGCGCAAAGGCATGATGAAGAGCTGGAATGTCTGGCTCATCTTCTCCACCTTCCTGCTCACGCTCCTCGGCACTTTGCTCACCCGCGCCGGCCTCGTCAGTTCCGTGCACGCCTTCGCGCAGTCCTCCATTGGCACATGGTTCGTTGTGTTCATGGGAATCGTGCTCGCCGTCTGCATCTTCACCTACATCCTGCAGCGCAACCACCTCCAGAGCGAACAGCACCTCGAATCCCTAGTCAGCCGCGAGTCGAGTTTTCTCTTTAACAATCTCGTATTGCTTGTCGCCTGCTTCGTCATTCTCTGGGGAACACTTTTTCCCATCCTGAGCGAGTACGTGCAAGGCAGCAAAGTCACCGTCGGCGCGCCGTTCTATAACCGCGTAGCGATTCCGATCGGCCTGTTCCTGCTCTTCCTCACCGGCGTCGGCCCGCTGCTTCCCTGGCGCGCCACATCGCTGCGTTCCGTCCGCCGCAACTTCGTCGTGCCAACCATCGCATTGTGGGCAACCGTCATCGTCTGCCTCGCCGTCGGAGTGCAGCCCTGGAAAAACGGCGCATTCGATGCCGGCAACTTCTACGCGTTGGTCGGTTTCGCGCTCGCCGCCGCTGTGTTCGCCGCCATCCTCTCGGAATTCCTCCGCGGCGGCGCAGTCCTCGCCAAGCAAACCCATCGCAATCTTTTGTCGGGAATCTTTCTGCTCGTCCGCCGCAACACCCGGCGCTACGGCGGCTACATCATTCACATCGGAGTAGTCATCGTCGTCGTCGGCTTGTGCGGTTCCGCGTTCAATCGCAACGAAGAACGCGAACTCGCGCTCCACGGCACGCTGCCCATCGGACCTTATACGCTCGTGAACGTCGGCTTCACCCAGGACTCAAACGCCAACTACAACTCCGAGTACGCGCAGCTCGACGTGTACAAGAACGGCAAAAAGCTCTTCCAGATGACGCCCGAAAAGCGCATCTACATTGCCAGCGAGCAGCCGCAAACCATGGTCGCCATCCACTCCGTCCCCGGCTGGGATTTGTACGTCGTCTACGAAGGCACCAACCCGGACACCGGCCAGCCCATCATCAAAGCATTCTTGAATCCCCTCGTAGGCTGGATCTGGGCCGGCGTAGTCTTCATCGTCTTCGGTACCTTCATAGCCCTCGTACCCGCCGCCATCCCAGCCACCGCATCCCTCCGCGTCCCCGCGACCCGTGTGGTCTCCGAGCCCGCGCTCCGAGGAGGCGACTGATGCCCTATCCGATCATGCCGAGCACAAAACAGAGACCGGCGGGAGCAGGGGCCTTCAGGCCCCTGAATGAGAGTCAAATTCCGTCGCGGGCTTTAGCCCCGGAGGACACCCTTCCTCTCAACACAAAACAGAATTGTCATCCTGAGCGGAGCGCGCCTGGGGCCCCGATCGCACGTGAGTGCGATGGGGGTAAGCGGAGCGAAGGACCTGCTTTTGGGAAGCTGAACTCGGCACTGAAATGGGTGCCCCATGTCTCGATTTTGAGACATGGGAAAGCAACGAACCCCAACCAAGTTGTCATCCTGAGCGAAGGTCGTCCGCCGCGGCGGACGACCGAAATCGAAGGACCTACTTCTCGCGATACCGCAAAGAACACAGACATGGGTGCCCCATCCATTTGGCGCTTTTTGCCGAAAGGGTGGGAAAGCACAGCCCTGAGAACCGTCGAAGCCCTACTCCTAGCCATCGCCGTCTGCTTCTCCACCGCCGCCTCCAACTCCAGCTCCCGCTTCAATGACCTCGGCCATCGCCTCATGTGCACCTGCAGCTGCGCGCAACTCCTCGGCGAATGCAACCACGTCGGCTGCCCCGAGTCCGGCCACATGCGCGACGAGCTAAGCGCAGCCATCGCCTCCGGTGCCACCGATGAGCAAATACTCACGAGCTTCGCAGCCAAATACGGCGCCACCGTCCTCGCCGCACCCACCACGCACGGCTTCGATCTCGTAGCCTGGATCGCCCCCTTCGCAGTCTTCGCCGCAGCCCTTCTCGGAACCATTCTGCTGGTCCGCCACTGGTCCGTCGGCCGCACACAGCCCGCCCAGCTTTCCGACCCCACAATCGATGCCCTGCGTGAAAAAATCCGACGCGAAACTGGCGCGGGCATCGACGGAGGCATTTGACATGACTGAATCGCAAGGCCTCATCGCCGGCATACTTCTCGCCCTCGCGCTCGGCATTTACACCTTCTGGCCCGACAACGTCTTCGCCAACCAGCACGAAAAAACTCGCCTCGAATATCTCCTCGAGCGTAAAGACCAGCTCTACGAAAATCTCAGAGACCTGAACTTCGAATACCGCGTCGGCAAATATCCAGAGGAGGATTTCGTAGCCCAGCGCGCATTGCTCGAAACCGAAACCGCGCAGCTAATGGCCGAAATCGAATTCCTTCAGCAACACGCCTGAGCCACACATGCCAGGGCTCCTCCAGAAATGTCATCCTGAGCGGAGCTCAGCGTCGGAGGGAGCAGGGGCCTTCAGGCCCCTGGATGCAAGCGAATTCCCCCCAAGGGCTTTAGCCCCGGAAAAAACGTCATCCCGAACGCTGAACCTGATTCTGTGAACTTGAGCACGAACCAAATGAAAACAGGACCACAAACAAAATCATGAAAGCCACTCATCGACTCGTCCACTCCGCGGCCACCCTTTTCCTGGCCGTCACAATCGCCCAAGCCGCCCCGGTCACCGGCACCGTCATCGACAAAACCACCGGCAAACCCGCCGCAGGCGACACCGTAGTCCTCGTCGACGTGCAGGCCGGCATGGGCGAAGCCGCCCACGCCACCACCAACGCGAAAGGCTTCTACACCCTCAACGAGCCAGGCAGCGGCCCCTATCTCATCCGCGTTACCCATCAGGGCGCCGGCTACTTCATCGCCGCGCCGCAGGGCAACGCCCCCGGAGACATCCCCGTCTACGACGTCGCCGCCAAAGTCGACGGCGTCTCCATCGAAGCCGACGTCTTCGAGATCGAAACCGACAACAGCGGCCAACTCCACGTCACCGAGCGCTACTTCGTCCACAACAACAGCATGCCGCCGCGCACCCAGTGGACCCCGCGCTCTTTCGAAGTCGCCCTGCCGCCCGAAGCCACCGTCGCCGGCGTCGCCGCGCAGCGGCCCACTGGTCTTCCCACCAGCGTCAAGCTCGACCCCACCGGCGCAAAGGGCCACTACGCTTTCAACTTTCCCATCCAGCCCGATGAAGGCGACAAGGACACTCTCTTTCAAATCGAGTACACCGTCCCTTACACCGAAGGCAAATTCACCTTTCACCCGCAGGTCACTCTGCCCACGCAAAGCATCGGCGTGCTGCTCCCCAAAAGCATGACCTTCGCTTCCGGCTCCGGCCCCGCCTTCCAGCCCATCACGCAGGACCCCGGCATCCAGACCTACGTCGCCAAAAACGCCACGCCGGGCAAAGCCTTCGAGTTCACCATCTCGGGAACAGGCTCCATGCCCCGCGAAGCCCAAGGCGGCCCGCAGCAGGGCGCAGATCAGTCCACGACCGCAACGCCCGGCACAACACCCGGCGGCGGCATCGGCGAACCCATCAACACGCCCGACCCCTTAAGCAAATACAAGTGGTGGATCCTCGGTGGCCTCGGTCTTCTCCTGGCCACGGCCGCAGCCTTCTTCCTCCGCAAACCCGCAGGGACAGCCGCCACGACACTCGCCACACCAGGCGCACCACACCCGGCCACAGTGCCCACGCCAGCCTTCAGCACGCGCACCGCATCGCCAACCTTCACGGCGAACGCATCGCCATTTCCGGCCTCGCAAAACGCCGCACTCCTCAACGCGTTAAAAGAAGAACTCTTCGCATTGGAAACCGAAAAGTTGAACGGCGCCCTATCGCCCGAAGAATACGCCGAAGCAAAATCAGCCTTAGAAGTAGTCCTGAAGCGCGCCCTCAAACGCAATTCTTAGCCTTTGCAAGACTGTTCCACGCTTCAAAATTGTTCCACGTGGAACATTCTTGTGTGGCCGGCTGGTCTTCTAGGCAATGGCTTCGCGTGGCTCGATGGTGCGGTCACGTTACTTTGAAATGTTCCACGTGGAACAATTTTGGATTGACCGCTCCGGGCGCGGGTTTCGTGGCGCACCGCAGAATTGTTCCACGTGGAACAATTGTGAAAACTGACACAGGTGTTTGGTGGGA
>PLKY01000256.1:0-2642 GCA_003140785.1 Acidobacteriaceae bacterium
GATTCCCTCCCGACCTCCGATCACGCCGCACTCGGGGTTATGGCCGCGGACGAGGGCGAAGCAGGAGCCGTCAACCTCTACGGCCGTGCCGCCCGCCATGTAAAAATCTCGCCTGATGTGCCCAGAATCACAGACGGCACTCATTTGCAGTGATACGCCATCGAAACAGGACGTAAGGAAGTTTCGGGGGCCGCCTATCTGCTCTGAAACGCCCCCTCTCTTCGTCACCATCGACACTTACGATTCGCGCAAAGACAGCTCATCTAGCGGTCAATCGTCGAATTGGGGAGGAAGAACAAATGACCAAGCCAACACTTCTTGTCCTTGCAGCCGGCATGGGGAGCCGCTACTCCGGCATCAAAATCAGCGACCCCGTTGGACCCGATGGAGAAACGCTCTTGGACTATTCTGTCTACGACGCTCGCCTAGCAGGATTTGGAAAAGTTGTGTTCGTCATTCGTCCTGAACTCCAGTCGTTGTTCAAGGAACTGGTTGATGCGCGATTTGGACGGCAAGTGCCGGTCGGCTTCGTCTTTCAGAGACCAACGGACCTGCCGTCAGGATTTGGCTGGCCGCGTGAACGAACAAAGCCCTGGGGTACCACTCACGCGATCTTGGCCGCAATGAATGCCATCCATGAACCCTTTGGCGTTATCAACGTCGATGACTTTTATGGTGCCGACAGTTATCGCGCGGTCGTATCCCATCTGCAATCTGGGTCGCCCGATTATGCGCTCGTCGGATATATCCTGCGCAACACGCTTCCTGAAGAGGGCTCCGTGGCCCGTGCACTTTGTGAAGTGGACGAGAATGGACACCTTAATCGGATCACTGAGATGCAGAGTGTCGAACGCGCGGGCCGATTCGCCAAATGTCTTGATTCGAACGGCAGGGAGATTCTGGTCGAGGCTAGCAAGATCGTATCAATGAATATGTGGGGATTCACACCCTCGGTGTTTGAACTTCTTGCAGATCAGTTCGAGCAGTTCCTCGAGCTTCATGAGAATGAGCTATGGAGCGAGTGCCCAATCTCTGAAAGCATCAACCAATTACTGGTAGGCGCCAAGGTGAAGATAAGAGTCCTGCATAGTGCTGATACCTGCTTCGGCCTCACGTATCAGGACGATCATGCAAGGGTTGTTGCCAACGTCCGCCACCTCATCGAGTGTGGAAGATATCCGAGGATGTTATGGCGCGAAACTATGAGAGATGTCCATTTTGTGTCATGACTACGCCGGCCCAATGAGGCGTTAAGCAATGATTCCGCCTTGAGTCATCGAGCATGATGAGGGAATCATTGTGGTAGATACAGGAGAGAACTCCCGAGTTCATCAGAGGGGGTACCATCCCTCCTGGCATCCGTTCTATTAGCGCGCTGTCCGTTTTTCCGTCCACCCTGACGAAGAGATCGGCCCGCAGCTTCGGGCCATCGGAATAGGCGCCTGAGACGTGCGCCAGGTCGTGTCGACACATCTTCATACCGATCACGCGGGAGGGCTGACCCATTTAACGGGGAGCAAAATCTGGGTCTCCAGACAAGGAATGGCGGGACAATATTTTTCATTGCGCCAGATTCTCGCAGACAAGACATGAAGCAAGGAGAATCTGACTAATGTTATTGTTTTCTGCTCGTCACAGGTTCTCCTGGATTAGTCCTCATATGTCTTAGTGCTGTATGTATGGTCCGTCGCCTTATTGCACGCAAAATTTTTTGATGGCAGAAGCGGTCTGCTTCTATGTATACGGCTTCTGGGTGAAGGATGGATCTGCTTCGAGCCATGATGGAATCCACACCCTTCCTCTCCTAATTATCTGGGTGGCCTCAACTGCAGACCGTACGGCACTGAAGGTTTGAGGTGGGCTGGGTGGACCTATTCAGCCATCAGCGAATCTGCGTGCAAACCTGGTGATAACTCATCGTCGTCGCCGTCGTCGTGAGGGAAAGTGGGAATCGCCGCGCGATTTCCATCTTTTCCTCACGGGCAAGCTGTCGCACGATAAACCTGTCCGCGGGTCAGTACCGCCCAGGCACAACGTTGTGCAGTAGTGTGCACTCGAGAGGGGCGCTTCTGATACAGCGACTTGAAGGAAGCCGCCCTCATGGAAGGCTATGTATTTTGAATCGGTCTGTGCGGGTGCGGAGGGATCAGGCACTGGCTGAGTTGGGCGGGATGTGCCGCTTTGACGATGGGATGTTGCGGTGAAACAATGCCTCAAGGTGTGGGGATGGATGCGCCTGTTGTCGAGGCCGGCGCGTTCGGCGGCGATCTGGCAGGCGGTCCACAGGACCTTGGTGGTGACAGGATGACTCGCTGTGTGCCAGCGGTTGCCGGGAAACAACCACTCCTTCGGCTTGCGCCGGAGACCGCGCCAGTAAACGCGCAGCTCTTCGAGCAGCTTCGGGCTGAGCATCACATCTCTGTCCTTGCCGCCCTTGCCCTCCCGAATATGGACAACCATCCGCTGGCTGTCGATGTCGCTAACCTTCAGGTGAGCTGCTTCCGCGCGACGCGCGCCCGTGGCGTACATGGTCATCAGCAGGATGCGATGAAAGGGTGTGTCCGCCCCGTCGATCAGACGCGCCACCTCTTCCTGGCTCAGTACCCCCGGAAGATGACGAACCTTCTTCGGATAGGGCGTCT
>PLKY01000256.1:2724-2870 GCA_003140785.1 Acidobacteriaceae bacterium
CCTCAAGCATGAGCTGACGTAGTTGGTTCACAGAGAATCCTCCTTCTCTGCGAACCAACCTATCCCGGTAGCCTCAAAGGCTGGTCCGGCGACACACGCATGTGTCCGCCGCCGCAGCGGCTTCGTTGTGCGCCGGGCATGTTCAA
>PLKY01000256.1:2884-3391 GCA_003140785.1 Acidobacteriaceae bacterium
AAATGCGCGAGTCGATGGACAAGAACCGGATACAAGGCGTGAGCGTAGGGCGAGCAGGCAACTTACCGCGAAGCCCATATCCATCAAGTACGCGGAGCGTAGATCCGGCGACTGTGCGCAGAAGGCGATTGAACTTACCCCGGGAGATCTGCTTCGTGTCGCTTCGGCGACTGGGGGTGCCGCGAGGCTCCCTGACCGCGGAGCAGAAGTCAGCANNCCAGAGCAATCTGGACTTCTCTTCCTCGCCAACAGGTGAAGCCCGGAGGGCGGGGAGGGAAGGGTCCGAATCGTTGAAGGCGATGAGTGTGCCCGAAAGCCCAGCTGGTACAGAACGAACTATGGAGGAGATCGTTGAACGAGGAAATCTGAAGGAAGCATTTCGACGGGTCAAGGCGAACAAAGGTGCTCCGGGCGTTGATGGAATGACTGTCAACCAACTCGATGACCACCTTAAGCAGCACTGGCCAGCTATCCGGGAACAACTACTAAGCGGAACATACAGACCAA
>PLKY01000256.1:3416-11324 GCA_003140785.1 Acidobacteriaceae bacterium
ATACGCGAATCCTTTGAGCCGCGCCACGCGGCGGTTCATCACGTGATCGAGAACGAGGCCCGTCAAATCGAAATCCGGAAACGCTTGCAGGTATGCACGCCGATAGGCGCGATAATCAGCGTGCACCCAAACCTGCCTGGAAAAGTGCAGCACGACCGCTTCGGGGACGTCCCAAATGGCCAGCCGTGCATCGGCTTTCTCCGGTTCGTAGGCCTCGACCAAAAGAGCCTTGTCGGGAGATCTCGGCATGAGTTGCGTGGCAATTCTGCCCACATATTTCTCGATCGCGAACGTGTCTCGGGCGGCGATCGGTACGTACAGGCATGGCAGGAGTCCCGACCTCATCGGAATGCGAGTTGCGTGTTCATCAATCGGGCGGACGACAGGCGTGGNNTCCATAAGCCACCTAGGAGGAATCATAGCCTTCGCGCGCCATCGCACCTGCGACCTTCGCTCAAGGAACGGCCATCGAATCCGGTCGCAATGCCGACTTAAGGGATCAAACCGGTGTCCTCGCAGCGCCAAGAAATCGCCCGTGTCCTGACAACAAGTCCCGCAAAACGTATGCGCCTCTCCGTGGTCTATACGCGTCGAGGAGATCCCGTACTTCCTGACACGGCTTCTAAGTCCTGGACCGCTTCTTCTTTGCGGCCTTTGGGGCCGACTTCTTCTTCGCACTCGCCTTCTTAGGAGCCTTTGTTGCTGGAGCCTTCTTATCAGCCTTCTTGCTCGCGGTCTTGCTTGCTGCTTTCGTTCCCGCTTTTTGGGCACCTGTCTTCTTTTTCTTTTCGGCTATCGAAGCTGCCTGGGCAAGGCTGCTGTTGGCTGGGATATTCTGCGTATCCGTCACAATACCGCTCTTCAGATCCACACTGAATCCGTCCAACGGATTGGTATTGCCGGTGTCAGGGTCAACGCCGATGGCGACCACGTCCAACTCCGACGCCGAAACTGTTACGCGCAGAAAGCCGAAGGTCTTGTTGTTGAAAGTCTCCAATTTGAGATCGTTTCCGCTTGCGTCCTTCCCTAACTGCCCAACGTTCGGCACCGGCGCCGGCTTACCACCCTTCTTCAGCCCGGGCAGACCGGGGTATCCAGCATTGCCAGAGACGATATAAGGAATTTGCCGGTCGTTGACGGTGCGCGTGAAGCGCTCGTAGAGGTGAGAATGCCCGCTAAGGTGGATGTCGGGATAGATTCCCACCTCTTCGCACACCTCGTCGATCATCTTCAGCATCTCCGGGCTCGGTACGTGAAACGGAGAGCCTGTGAACGGCGGATGGTGCGTGGCCAGTGCGAGCACGCGATACTTGCCTGCGGCGCGCTCGTCCTTTGCTTCCGTCAGTGCGGCTTTGAGGAAATCCAACTGCTTGGTGCCAACGTCCGGCCGCCGCGTGGAAGCGATCACTCCGCTCGTCCCACCTTCGCTGACGTTCGAGTACAGGCCGATGAACTTGATGAACGGCGTGTTGAGCGTAAAGTAGACGCCGGGCTGGTCCATTGTGGTGCGAACGCAGCCCTGGTTGTCCGGCGTATCGGTGGGTGCCGTGGAGCAGAAGTTCTCCAGAAATCCCTGCAGAGGCTTGGAGGTTTCGTGAGCATACATGGCGCCGTCATGGTTGCCGGGAATGGCAAAGATGGGAGCGCTGTAACTGCGGTAAGGATCGTAGAACTGCTCGAAGTAGTAACTGTCCTCGCCGAAGAAGTAGACTACGTCCCCGAGGTGGTACAGGAACGAGACCCCATTCGGCTGATCGGCGGCCAGGGCGTCGGCAACCGCGAACTGGAATTGAGGCGACGTGACGCCGCCGCTATCCCCGATGATGTGCAGCACGATCTTCTTGTCGGTGTTCGCGATCTTCGTGACCGCGGCGGTGCCGAGAACGTCGCCAAGGTCCACGGGCTGTGTGCTGCGCGCGGTCGGGACCGGGCCGAGAGCTGAGTCCGNNTCGCCCGCCATCTCCTTTGGGGTGAACTTCTTGAAATCGTCCGGGGTACGCTGTGGATCGCCGAATGCGCGTTGCACCGCCATCATTCCTCCTCAATTCGTGGGATATTAGGTGCTGCCAATTTGGGTGTTGCGGAAATACCCCGAAGCATACTCGTAGATTCGAATGATTGGAAGTCAAAGATAGTCGGTCCGATAATTCGTAACGATAAAGTGCGCTGGCGTTCGGCAGATTCCCGTCGTCATTAATTTACAAAGTAATAACTAGATGCTAGCCGACTTTCACGATACTTATCTGTTGTTCACTTTCGTCCGCAACACTCCGATCGTGGGAACCTCAACATGTCCAACTGTATTGTGGCCAATCGGAAGTGTTTTTGGCATGTGCTGATCTTCGGTCTCAACTCGCTCCAATTCGATGAACAACTGGTTTCGGTTCCGCGATATCCATAGTCCGCTTATAGGTTCACGTTAGTTTCATCTCCGCTTAACACCCCTTGCAAACTTGATCAGTAATAAATAGCGAAGCAACCCGTTGATTCTGCTCACGTGCGTTCGCACATTTTTCCTTAATTACGTGTGCCCTCCGATTGGACCCGATTAAGGCAGCAAAGAAATCCTGACTCAAACAAAAGCAGAGAGCCGGCCTAGGATTTGAGACTCCAAAAGAAAGCAAGGCGAGAGGACGAGCGGGTTAGACATTCCCGCTCCGAAAGGCATTCCAAAACCACGAAAGGAATCAAAGACAAATGGCTAACTTGAGGTTATTAGAGAGGTTTAGCGGCGTTGTTTTCGTTCTCCTCCTCGGCGTAATCTTCGGCCCACTTGCTTACGGCCAATACGAAACCGCTTCAGTTCTCGGCTTTGTTCATGACGCTTCAGGAGCGGTGATCCCGGGTGCAAAGGTTACTCTCGTCAACATCGCTACCACCCTGGAAACAACGGAAACTGCGGACTCGCAGGGGCAGTTCGAATTTACCAGCGTCCGCATTGGCCAGTACAAAATCAAGGCAAATGCACCCGGATTCAGCGAGACCATTACGGAGCCTTTCACGGCCGAAGTTAATGCCCGTCAACGCGTGGATGTGAACCTGAAGCCCGGCGCAACCAGCGAAACGATTACCGTAACCGGGGCGGCCGTCCTTCTCGAAACGGAAGACAGCGAACGAGGGCAGGTGATCTCCGCGCGCGATGTTAACAATCTTCCGCTGAACGGGCGCGCCTACGCCGACCTGGCATTGCTCACCCCCGGTGTACGCGCAAATGTGCTGGAAAACCAGACGGTGACTAGTCGCGACGCTTCCTACAATGTGAACGGCAATCGCAGTGAGCAGAATGAATTCCTGCTCGATGGTCTGGACAACAACGCTTACGGCACATCGAATCAGAGCTTCTCCAACCAGGCCATTCAGCCCTCGCCGGACGCCATCAATGAGTTCCGCGTCGAGACAGACAACTACAGCGCCGAATATGGGCGCTCGGCAGGCGCGGTTTTTAACGTGAGCATCAATAGCGGCACCGATCATCTCCATGGCAAAGTTTGGGAATACAACCGCAATACAGACTTCAACGCCATAGGCCCATTCACTCCGCCGACGGACGTCCTTACGGGAAAATCGATCAAGCCAGTGTTGGTAAAAAACCAGTTCGGGGGGGCCATCGGTGGTCGCGTGCCCAAGTTTCTGAAGGACAAGATCTTCTATTTTGGCGACTTTGAAGGCAATCGCCAAGTGCAAGGCCAGTACACCGCGTCGACTGTTCCCAATGCGAATCAGAGGCAGGGCATCTTCACAGACACCCTTGGAAATCCTATTTCTCTGCACAACCCTCTCACGGGCGCTGTGTATGCCAACGGTGTTGTTCCCCAATCCGATTGGAACGCATTGGCCAAGTTGGTCATTCCAGCCCTCCCGTCTCCGAATGTCACGACAGCCGGCGCAAGCGGATTTTCCAACAATCTGGTGAACGTACCCAAAGCCGATTTCACCGATAACAAGACCGACGCGCGCTTCGACTTCTTTCTGAATCCGCGCACGACGGCCTTCTTCCGCTGGAGTTGGCACCATCTGAATATCCAGGACGCCGAACCCATCACGGGCGCTGCCGGCGGAAATGCAAACGGGACGATTCACGACTTCAACAAGCAGATCGCAGCCGGCTACACCTACTTGTTCAGCCAGAGCTCCATCATCGACGCGCGTGTCGGGTTCACCTGGACCTTGGGAGGGAAGACGCCCTATGGTCTTGGCCTGCCCAGCTTGATCGCGGAGGCGGGTATCCCTGGCTTGCCGACTTCTCCTCTCATCTCGCGCTCGCTGAATGACCAGAGCGTCTCGAGCTTCTCGCAGTTCGGTGCGCAAAGCAGCAATCCGCAGTTTCAGAACCCGTTTGTCATCGATCCGAAGGTCAACTACACCCTGCTGCACGGCCACAACAGTATCAAGGTCGGGTACGAGTACCAGGCGATCAATACCGAGATCGACGACTTCAATCCTACCGATGGAAATGACAACTATGGCGGCGGCTTCAGTTCCGGCGCGTCAAATGCCAACGCTGGAGCCTATACCGGCAACAGCGATGCCGGCATCAAGGAAGCGGCCTACCTGACCGATTTTCTGGTGGGAGCGCGCAGCAGCTATACACTGAATAACTTTGTCATCGTCAACTACCACCAGATGATGAATTTCTTCTATGTCCAGGATGACTTGAAGGTGTTCTCCAAGCTGACGATCAACGCCGGACTGCGCTATGAGCTTGTCACCCCGCAATGGGTTACTGGAAACCACCTGGCGAATTTCATTCCTCCACCGAGAACCGCGTCGCAGGCGCCTTACCTCGCAATCACGACGGGCACGCTGCAGCAGGCAAGTTATGGCGGAGTATCAGCCCGCGCGATGGTCAACATACCGACGACCGACTTCGCACCGCGCCTTGGCTTCTCTTACGGTTGGGATCCCAAGACTGTGATCCGCGGTGGGTACGGGGTCAACTATATTCAGTTCAATCGCGAGGGCGGCGAAAACCTCCTCGCGTACAACGGCCCCTATATCGTCAACTCTGCAATCACGCAAACTATCGCCAAGACATCGGGTGGAGTGACCACAAACACGCCCATGTGCTCCGCCGTCGTACAGACGACCTCATGCTTCAGCCCGACAATGCAGGGCTACAGCCCAAACTTCGTCAGCCCAGCCGGCTTCAGCACTGCTCTGGCCGAGACTCGCTATATCCCCAAGAACATTGCTACCGGCTACGTGCAGGCCTGGCATTTCGGACTGCAAAGGCAGCTGAGTCAAGGCACTCTCATAGATATTTCCTACGTTGGCGAACACGGAGTCAAGATTTGGGTGCTTGACGATATCAACCAGGCCCCGCCTAACATTCCGAGTCCAACTTGCGAATTCAACACGGCGACCAACAGCTTTGTGACCACCGGCTGCGTCCCACTTCTGCAACGCCGACCCATCGTTGGCTTCACAGGCATCGAGGGATCGGCCAACCTCGGCATGCTCATCTATCACGCTGTGCAGGCCAGGGTTGAACACCGTTACGCGAATGGTCTCTATCTGCTCAACGCGTTCTCTTATTCCAGGGATATCGACAACGCATCGGGCCATCTGGACACACCCAACAACGACAATTCACGGGTGAACCTTGCCAACCTCCGAGGAGAGCGCGGACAGTCGGCCTACAACCAACCGCTCAACGATACCTTGACCGCGATCTGGGACCTGCCGTATGGCCGCGGCCGGCGTTGGGGTGGAAGCGCCAACCGCGCCATGCAAACCTTGGCTGGCGGATGGCAGTTTACCCTGATCAATACTGCTACGAGCGGAGCGCCTGTCAACCTCATCTACTCCGAACCATCACAGATGGATGTAAGCGATCTGCTCAACTACCGCCCCAATGTGTCGGGAAACCCCAGAAACCCAAGGGGTCTATGGGCCAAAACAGCCACGTCACTGACGGGGTATCTCAATTCCTCGACCGTCAGCATTCCAACCAATGTGGCTCAACCTTACGGAAACGCGGGCAGAAACTCTCTCCGCGACAACCCGTTCTATTCAACGAATGCCGGCTTGCACAAGGCGTTTCCGCTATGGAACGAAACCTCCAACCTGGATTTCCGCTGCGAGGCATTCAATGCTCTCAATTCGGTGAATTACGCGAATCCTGACTCCAACCGTTCCGACGGTGGATATGGCGCCATCACGTCGTTTTTCCCGCCTCGCCAGATCCAATTGGCGCTCAAGTTGACCTTCTAGCTCAACCACCGAGGAGCCCTTAGGCCTGAAATCGGCCGGTGAGGGCTCCTCATCATGAATGCTCCCCGCGTTCCCGCTTGCGGGCTCGCCATTCATCCTCGATTCGCTGGAGTCGTCATGCCTTCGCAAAAACTCGTTCTGCTCTCATATGCTCTCTTTCTCGCTTTAATTGTGCCATCGGCTCCAGCGCAGCAGGGCGATCAAATCCGCCTCAATCAGATTCAGGTTATCGGGACACACAACAGCTATCACGCGGGCTTCCCGCCCGGCGCAGAGGCTCTGTGGCAGGCCAGAAATCCTGAAGTTTACCAAGGGCTCGATTATCGGCATTCGCCCCTCGAGCAGCAACTGGACAGCGGTGTGCGGCAGATTGAGCTGGATATCTTTGCAGACAGCCAGGGCGGCCGGTATGCGCATCCCTTGGGACCGAAGATGGTTGCCGCAGCCAATCTTCCTCCGGACCCCGATTTTGATCCCGATGGCGTTATGAACAAGCCAGGTTTCAAGGTCATGCACGTCCAGGACATCGACTACATCAGCACCTGCCAGCCTTTCACCGCATGCCTCAAGGAAGTTCGGAATTGGTCGCACACGCATCCAGGCCATATTCCCGTCTTCATTCTCGTGGAGACCAAGCAGGGAACTGGACCGCGCGGACAGATTCAACTCACCGAGCCCGAGTACTTCACCTCCAGCACGTTCGATGCGCTGGATGCCGAGATTCGCTCCGTCTTCCCGCCCAATGAACTCATCACTCCCGATGACGTCCGCGGCCGTTATGACACGCTGGAACAGGCAGTGCTTGCCGGCAACTGGCCCACACTTGCGAGCGCACGTGGCAAAGTCGTGTTCCTCATGGACCAGCGTCCGGTTGGGCCGGTTTACCTCGCCGGACATCCTTCGCTGAGGGGGCGCGTTCTGTTCACCAATGCCGAACCCGGCGAGCCCGACGCTGCCTTTATCGAACGCAATGACGGGCCCGGAACAGACATCACAGCCCTTGTTCGCAAGGGATATCTGATCCGCACCCGCACGGATGCGGATACAAAGGAAGCACGCATCAACTTGACCTCGCGCCGCGATTCAATGATTGCGAGCGGCGCCCAGATTCTAAGCACCGACTACCCAGCCAGCGAGCCGGCGCGTTGGCCAGGTCACTTTACTGTTGCGCTTCCCGAAAATGCGATCGCTCGCTGCAACCCGGTCAACTCTCCAACTGCATGCAGTTCGGAGTCATTGAAATAGATGGCGGTTAGACATTTAGGAGCCAGTAGTAAACCATCGGTTGATCCCGTCGTGCTAGCTAAAATGTGTCAAACGTGACGATTTTGCAGACTCACCATCTGCTAAATAGCAGCAATAGGCACTTACCCTCCGCTTGTGTCTGTCGGTCGGCTCGGCACTCTGCATGCCGCCGATCGAGATCAGGGCAGATGCGGCTATGGGTTCCATTGGGGCTAATTTGTGGCTTTTTCCACTCTCTTTGTTTTAGCTTCCAAAGGGCTGATCCTTTGTGTGCGTCGAAGAGCTCACGGCGTTATTGAAGGAGTAGGCACTCGGCCTGACGCGCATCGTTCAATTTGGGGCTCAGGAATGGTCAGATTTCGCAGCTACCGGTGTGTGGGGATATCACTCATCCACCTCGCGCTTGGAGAATTTGGGAGGATTAGTAATCGTAAACGCGTGCGCCGTGAA
>PLKY01000249.1 GCA_003140785.1 Acidobacteriaceae bacterium
GCTTTCACGGCGCACGCGTTTCGGGGCACTAATGTGAATCGTGACCGGGTCTAAAATCGTGGGGTACAGGCACCAAGTTCTACCTGGAAATCGCGGTTTCAGCCTCTCACCCGCCAGGATTATTATCTTGCGCGCTTCTGGGCAGAATTCAAAAGCGGAAATTTGATACACTCCCAGCCTGAGGTCGTGACTGGTCCTCTTCCCCTGCCGGACTGCGGAGTGAACAGATGCGCATCAAATTGAATGTCAACAACGTGGCCGCCACGGTGGACGTGTTACCGGATATGCCCCTCTTGTGGGTGCTGCGCGACGTAATGAACCTCAAAGGCTCCAAGTTCGGGTGCGGAATGGGACTTTGCGGCGCTTGCACTGTATTGGTCGGCGGCCATGCGGTGCGCTCCTGCATGATGAAAGTGGGCGCTATTGATGGTCAGCCGGTCACTACCATTGAAGGGCTTTCGCCGGATGGCCTGCACCCGGTTCAGGTGGCTTGGGAGGCGCTGGACGTGCCGCAGTGCGGCTACTGCCAGGCTGGCCAGATCATGTCTGCCGCCGCCCTGCTGCAGCGCACACCGCACCCCACCGACACAGAAATCGATACTGCCATGAGCGGGAATCTCTGCCGTTGCGGAACGTATACGCGCATTCGCCAGGCCATTCATGAAGCAGCACAAGCGGGCGCCGCAGCCCCCAACCAGTAAAGGGGGCACTCTTATGCGCATCAACCGGAGATCGTTTCTGCAGTTGACGGCCCTTGCGGGCGGCGGCCTTGCTCTGGATCTTTATCGCACACCGTTCGCCGCAGCGCAGGAGCCGGAGGTGCCGCCCGACTTGACGCCACAGGCCTTCATCCACATCGCTCCGGATGGCGTGGTTACCATCATGGCGCGCGCCTCAGAGTCTGGCCAGGGCATGCGCAACATGCTGCCCATGCTGATTGCTGAGGAACTGGATGTCGACTGGAAGGATGTTCGCGTGCAGCAGGCCGAACTGAACGAGAAGATATACGGCCGACAGTTTTCAGGAGGCTCCGCGAACACGCCGATGGGCTGGGAGCCGATGCGTCGCGTCGGCGCAGCCGGGCGCCAGTTGCTGATCACGGCCGCTGCGCAAACGTGGAGCGTGCCGGCGGCTGAATGCACCACGCGATCTAGCCGGGTGCTTCACGCCGCCTCAGGACGCTCCGCGGGCTATGGGGAGCTTGCCGCCAAAGCTGCTGCGCTGCCCGCGCCCGCGCTCAGCAGCGTCAAGCTCAAAGACCCCAGGGATTACCGCATCATCGGCCACTCGCAAACCGGCGTCGACACCCACGACCTCGTTACCGGTAAGCCGCTCTTTGGCATCGATGTAGAACTGCCGGGAATGTTGTACGCAGCCATTGAAAAGGCTCCTGTGTTTGCCGGCAAGGTGAAGAGCGCAAACATTGAACAGATCAAAGCGCTGCCTGGCGTGCGCCATGTCCTGGTCATCGATGGCGGCATCACCCCTGCAGCCTATACGCCGTGGGAGCCAGGCATGGAACCGGGCATCGCGGTCGTGGCCGACACCTGGTGGCAGGCGCAGCAGGCGCGCAAGCAGCTCAAGGTCGACTGGGAACTCGGCCCCGCGGCCACGCAAAGCACGGAGGGATTCGCGGCCAAGGCGGCGGAGTTGCTGAAAGCGCCGCCCGGAACCACCGTGCGCAAGTACGGCGACTTGGACGCGGCACTCAAGTCATCGGCGAAGGTTGTCGAGGCCACCTATCAATATCCGTTTATCGCCCACGTCACGCTGGAGCCACAGGGCGCCACTGCGCACTGGAAAGACGGCAAGCTGGAGATGTGGTCGACCAGCACGCTGCCGGCCGATGGGCGTGGACTGGTGGCAAAGACGCTTGGCATCCAGGAGAGCGATATCACTACCCACATGGTGCGCAGCGGAGGCAGCTTTGGCCGGCGGCTCCAGAACGACTACCTGGTGGAGGCCGCATGGATCGCGAAGCACATTGACGCACCCGTCAAGTTGCTCTGGTCTCGCGAAGACGATATCGCTCACGACCCCCTCCGCCCGGGCGCAACAGTTGGCCTGAAAGGCGGTCTTGATGCGCAGGGCAAGATCACTGCCTGGCGGCATCACTTTGTGACCTTTGGCGATGGAAAGCACTCGACGTCCGGCGGCGGCATGGGGCAAGACAGTTATCCCGCCGGTTTTCCACCGGCTTATGCTCTTTACTCCTCCATGCAGCCGCTCATGCTGCGCACCGGAGCGCTGCGCGCCCCCGGCGACAACGCCTACTGCTGGGTGGCGCAATCCTTCCTTGACGAGTTGGCTCATGCTGCCGGACGCGATCCGCTCGAGTTCCAGCTCGAACTACTCAGCAACAAGAAGGCACCGTGGTCCTCGGGCGAACACGACGCGGTGGGCGACCACGAGCCAGCGGGACAGTCCGTTCTCATCCCGGAGCGGTACAAAGGCGTGCTTGAGTTAGTCGCGGAAAAGTCAGGCTGGGCTAAGCAGAGCAAAGAACCGGGCCGCGGGATGGGCATCGCCGCCTGGTTCTGCCATTTGGGCTACTTTGCCGAGGTTGCCGACGTGAGCGTTGACGCGCAGAACAAGGTTACAGTACATCAGGTCTGGGCTGCTGGAGACGTGGGCAGCCAGATCATCAACCCCAACGCCGCCGAGAGCATGGCGCAGGGCGGAATCATGGAAGGTATGGGACACCTGGCGCAGGAAATCACGCTGGCGGATGGCGTGATCCAGCAGTCAAATTTCCATAATCACCCTCTGATGCGCATGAGGCAAACGCCGAAGATCGAAGTCTATTGGCGCAAGACCGACTACGCACCGACCGGGCTGGGCGAACCGACGCTGCCGCCGATTCTACCGGCGATAGGCAATGCCATATTTGCCGCGACGGGCAAGAGAATTCGCACCCTGCCGCTCCAGCGGAGCGGGTTCAGCTGGGCGTGAAGATGGCTTAGCGCGTAATCGCTAAGACGTTCGAGGCCTGATAGATCCTCGCAAGTCGGAATGTGTCCGCCAGTCTGCCTCTGCATGATCTTCTGTTGGCGGTACCAGGTCAGGGCGCCCATTGAACCTCAATCGCGTGCAGGCAACAGGATGGGTGCTGAGGGAATGGCTCTTGTGCAAGAATCCAAATCTGCCCGGCATCGGGTTGCGCAGGACAAACGCGGTTCTCCGATTTCTCTGAAGTCTCTTGCGACGCGCGATGTGGCTCTTTCTTCCACCCCATCGCTTGATAGCAATTGAAGAAGCGATAGATTCGACAGACGGACTTACTCGTACGCAAGGGCGTCGATAGGATCCTTGCGCGCCGCCATCCACGCCGGATAGAGCGCGCCGAAGAGTGCCCCGGCAAACGCGATGAACGCACCGCGCCCTATCCAGGAAGCGGTCAATTCGAAAGCGAAGGTGGGATATTTGACGCTCAGCAGGCCATGCACGCCATAGGTGGCGGCGATCCCGAGCAGGACTCCTGCCACGGCCAGCACGGTGGTTTCGCGCAGCACCACGCTCACGATGGTCAGCTTGGATGAGCCGAGCGACTTGAGGATGCCGATCTCGCGGGTGCGCTCGAGCACTGCCGTATACATGGACTGGAAGATCACCAGGAACCCGACGATGAACGCGATAGAAATGACCACGTTGAGCGCAAGATCGAAGCCGGGAAAGCGCGATGGCGTGTACAAAGAGATCAGATCGGCCATCGTCTGCACTTTGTAGTTTCCCAGTCCTTTGGTTGCATGGATCTCGTCGATGATGAGGCTGTCGTTGGCGGGATTATCGCTCTTGAGGTAGATGACGGAAGCTTTGCCGTCGGCGCCCGTCAGGGTGCCCATGGTATCGAGCGGAATCAACTTGCGCCCACCTTTGCCGCTTTCGACGATGCCGCAAATACGAAACGAGTGGTTGAGGATTGTGAGCGAGTCACCGACTTCGCGCCCCTTCGCAGCGTGGGCGAAGACGTCATCGACGATGACATCGTAAGGTCCCTTGAATGGGCCGCCAGAGAGGAACACAAACGGCTTGAGGGCATTGAAACTATCGAAGTCGATTCCATAGAGGATTTCGACATTGCCGGACATGGAGAAGTTGGAGATGACCGGTGCGGCGGCGGTCACGTGAGGCATTTTGCGGAAGACTTCGGCCAGCCGGGCCGACATGGGTGCGCCGCTGACTCCATTCATAAAGCTCGCATTGGATGGCGCAACTACGAGGTCGGCTCCGATGCCGTTGGTTCGCTGCTTCTGGTCATCCAGCATGCCCATGAAGATGGCGACGATGGAGAGAATCATGACGACTTCAATAGCCACCGCAAGCATGCTGATGACTGAGCGAAGGGGCCGATGGAGGAGATTGGCAAAAACCAGCTTGTTCATCTTTTGGGAGGGCACAGGTGTCAACCAGTGCGGTTTCTGATACCCTCGTTTCAAGCCTACCAGCAACAGTGAGCCTGGCAAGAAGTTGCTGGTAAATATGGGCATTTTGGGCAGATTGCCCAAGGCTATTGAGTTACCTGAAGTGCCAAATATCACTTTGATTGCTAAATTTCCGTTGTACAGTTCGACAATAGCGGTTAGGACCGTCTGGTTACTTCAGGTTGGTGAAAATAAAGGGGAAGGCCTCAAAAAGTTTTGACTCCGCGAATTTCGGGGTTTATTGTAGTTGTGGAAATCCAAGAGGGTTTAACCCTTCAAGTGGTTACTTATGGGCAGTTTCGGAGAAGATCTACGCGCTGCACGGCTATCTAGAGGCGTCGCGTTAGAAGACATCACCGAGGTGACAAAGATCAGCCAGCGCCATCTGGTTGCTCTAGAGCAGGACAGGTACCGGCTGCTTCCTGGCGGAATTCTGAGCAAAGGAATCGTGCGCGGCTACGTCGGCGCGGTGGGCCTCGACGTCCAGGATTGGACCGACCGATTTGTCAAAGCGTCGGCCGAATCCGGCGTCGTCACCGTGCCCGATCAGGGGTGGACAGAATTCGCCTCAAATGTGGGAAGAGTGCGCTTGGAGAGGCGCGAAGCCGCTGAGATGCGCCTTCGCTGGGCGGGAGCAATCGTGCTTATGGTGGCTGCGATGGTCGCTGGCTTCTTGACCGTGCGCTACTATGGAGTGCGCGCCGGGTGGTGGAGCACTCTGCTCCCTGTGCAAAGCGTATCCGCCAAGACGCACGCGCTTATCCTGCACGGAATTACTCTATTTCAGCGATAGTCGGCGCACCGTCCCCGAAACTCCGTCCAAGCACCGAAATCGGACGAAGCCTCGTCGCACTTCACCACGCCCTGGGCCGGATTGAATCCTCGATCTTCGCCGTTCACTGATAGCTTTTGCTCGCAACCCCTCTACGCGATTACCATGGAACGGTACACCCTCATATCCAATGCCGGTGTGCGGCTTTTCTCCCCGACCGGGATGGATTGCCAAGGCTAACCGCGCTGGACCGCTGAACACCGGAAGAGCTCGCGCCGAGCCAATTACTAGAAATTGCCGTATAGGGAGGAATGCAAAGTTGAGCGACCGCTTTTTGTTTACTTCAGAATCCGTGACCGAAGGTCATCCCGACAAAATTGCCGACCAGGTATCCGATGCCATTCTCGACGCATGTCTTGAACAGGATCCGTACAGCCGCGTGGCGGCAGAGACGCTGACAGCCACTGGCTTGGTTGTGATCGCAGGCGAGATCACGACGAAGGCGTACGTGGATTTCCAGTCGCTGGTGCGCGGCGTGGTGGCTTCGATCGGCTACGACAACGCTTCGTATGGGTTCGACTCGAACACCTGCGCGGTGATTTCGACGATCAACAAGCAGTCGGGCGACATTGCGCAGGGCGTCGACACAGGCGGCGCGGGCGACCAGGGCATGATGTTCGGCTACGCGTCCAACGAAACGCCCGAGCTGATGCCGGCTCCGATTTCGCTGGCGCACAAGTTAACGCGGCAACTGAGCAAGATGCGCAAGAACGGCAAGCTGCCCTATCTGCGGCCCGACGGCAAGAGCCAGGTAACGGTCGAGTACGACGAACACGGCAAGCCAGCACGCATCGACGCGGTGGTGATTTCAAGCCAGCACGCCGAGACCGTCGGCAACGACGAGTTGCATGCGGACATTTTGAAACATGTCATCCAGGCTGTGCTGCCGGCAAAGTGGCTCGACGAGCATACGAAGTATCACATCAATCCAACAGGGCGGTTTGTCATCGGCGGCCCGATGGGCGACACCGGCCTGACCGGGCGCAAGATCATCGTGGACAGCTACGGCGGAATGGGTCGGCACGGTGGCGGCGCCTTCAGCGGCAAGGATCCGACCAAGGTCGATCGTTCGGCGGCGTACGTTGCGCGTTACATCGCCAAAAACATTGTTGCGGCGGGACTGGCCGAAAAAGTCGAAGTGCAACTGGCCTATGCCATCGGCGTCGCTGAGCCGGTAAGCGTGCTGGTGGATACTTTCGGCACCTCGAAGGTGAGCCAGGCGAAATTGACCGAACTGGTGCGCAAGAACTTCTCGCTCACGCCGAAGGGGATTATCGAGAGCCTGAATCTACGCCGGCCCATCTACCAAAAGACCGCAGCCTATGGACATTTTGGTCGGACGGAGCCGGAATTTACGTGGGAAGCAACGGACAAGGCCGCGAAATTGGCGGAGCAGGCTGGAGTCGCGGTGGCGGCGAAGTAAAGCGAGCTTCAATTGCCCTTCTCAGATTGATTGACAAGAATGGGATCCTTCCAGATGAAGGGTCCCATTCTTTTTGGGATCTGAAACGTCGATGCAATAACGTAGAATTTCTCGGGATGGATCGGTTCCACAATTGCTTTATCCCGGAAGCACCGCCCTCAAGCGGCATTTTCCTTAAGCCGGGGTCTCCAGCGACAGGTCTTCGTCGCCGGGGTGAAAGTAAATGCCGCCTTGCACGGTCCTTGAAAGGGCACGTTGATTGTGGAACCGCTCTGATGCTCGTCCTTTGAAAGAGGAGATGTTCATGCGCTTTCATCAAGTCGCTGCGCTGGTGTTTGGAATCGCGTCGATTGCCGCCGCGCAGACCACCGCACCCTGGAGTTATCAGGGAAAAACCGGACCGCTCGATTGGGGCAAGCTGGACCCAGCGTACAAGGCTTGCTCGCAGGGCCACGAACAGTCGCCAATCGACATTCGCGGTGCGCATCTCAACAAGGCATTGCAGCCCATCGAATTTCACTACATCTCGGGTCCGGTCAAACTGGAGAACACGGGCAACACCGTGCGCGTCTATGTCGATCCGGGCAGCTACATCGTTTACGATGGCGTGCGCTACGATCTGCAGCAGTTTCATTTCCATCATCCCAGCGAGGAAGCGGTGAAGGGCAAGCTGACCGACATGGTGGTGCACATGGTTCACAAAAGCGCCGATGGCAGAATGGCCGTGATCGCCGTGCGGTTCACGATGGATCGTGGCGATGCGAATGCTGCGATGGCGGCGCTGTGGCCTCATTTGCCGACGCGCACGGGAGAGACAGAGAAAGTCGAGGACATGATCAATCCCGGGGGCTTTCTGCCGGCGGATCGCGGCTACTGGACGTACACGGGCTCCCTGACTGCTCCGCCGTGCACGGAGGGCGTGCGCTGGTTTGTCTTCGAGGATGTGCTCAGCGTGAGCCGGTCGCAGTTGCGGGCCTTCACGGCGATCTTCCCCATGAACTCGCGTCCGCTGCAGGATGCCCATGGCCGGCGGATTGAGGCCAACGAGTAAGAGGCTGCGCGATGGCAAAGAGCGATGCGGCTGCGAGTGCCACCCTGATCTCACTCGATCACGCTGAGAGCGGCGCGAACCTAAGTGCGATCGCATCTTCGCCTGCGGGTGCCTCAGCTGTAACCGCCGTCAGATCCGGAATAAGGTAGTGGGCCGCACTTAGCGCTTCGATCGGATGCGAGAAGGTGGTCGCGATCACCGTGCAACCGGCTGTCCGGCCTGCTTTGGTTCCGGATGCTGCGTCCTCGAAGACAAGGCATTCGTTGGGAGCGAAGCCGAGCAGTGCCGCTCCCGCGAGATAAGGCTCCGGATGAGGCTTGCCCTGCGCGACGTTCTCCGCCGTGATGATTTGAGTTGGAACTGGAATGCCACCGGCACGAAGGCGGACGCGCGCCAGCGGCTCCGTGGCACTGGTCACCACCGTCCAGCGATTTGGCGGAAGCGATGAGAGCAGATCGATCACGCCGGGCAACGCCGTCACTCCTTCTGTGTCATCCATCTCCATTTGTTCAATTAGATCGTTCTCCGCTTGTGCCTCGAGGTCAGGCCTTAGCTTCGCAACCGTCTCAATGCTGCGGCAGCCGTGCGCAATCTGGATTGCGTACTCCGGATCGACGCCGCGCATTCTGGCCCACTTCGTCCAACTTCGCTCGACCGAGCCAATGGAAGAAATGAGGATGCCGTCCATGTCGAAAAGAATGCCTTTGCAGAAGATTTGAACGGGGAAAGCAGCGATGGATAAGGCCATATCTTCATTGTAACGGGCTCGAAAATCCGATCATCGCTTTGCAGACTGGACCGGCTTAGGACCTGCGAAACTGACTTCGGGAGGGTTGGCGAATGTCATTGTCGCGCCCACACTCGCCTTGCGGCCGCTCTGCTGAACCTCGCTCGGCGCAAGGCTGACCGTATTGTTAGCGATTGTCGCATCGGCACTCCAGCGATCAAAACGCGTAAGCACCTTGGGGATCTCGATCTGCGCCGCAGAGTTTTCTTCGATCGCTCCGTGTCGCCATTCAAAATGCAGAGTGCCCTTGGCCGACGCGGCAAGTTCGCTGTCGGTAAAGCCGGCGAGCTCGACTTTTCCTTTGCCATTCAGCAGACCGCCTGTGCAACGAAGCGCTAGCAATTCGCATACTGCGGGGCCACTCAAGCTTTCAAGCTCTCCTTCGAAGACATAGGCCGGCTTGTCTCCCTGCGTCAGCTTTCCGGTGCCGTGGACCTTGCCCCCTAGAAGATCGCCCTCTATGCTCGAGAATTCGGCGCCCGTGGGCAGCACGCGCAAAGATATTACCGCGTTTTCCAATGTGACGGGACCCAGCTTCAGCGAATCGGCCTCGACCGTTCCGTTGATACGAGGCCACGCAGGCGCGGAGGATGCACTGAAGCGCTCGATCAGCGCGGAAAGCATCGTGCTCTTCTGTTGCGCCCCGAGAAGCGCTGCCTGTAATTCAGCGGTATCGAGTTCGGCAAAATGCAGATCGAGCTGGGGGAAACANNAAACACTCCTGGCCAACTTCGCACTTGAGAGCCGACTGAAGACTGGCAGTTCCCTTCACCGGCCCGTCGGAAAACTCGATCGGATCCCAAACGATCGCTCCGTCGCCCAGGTGAAGCACGGCCTCTGCAATTTCCAAATGATTGGCGAGCGCACCCGATTTCCAATTCGCATTATGGACGGTAATAGTTCCGGCTAGCTGATCGGAGTCCGCGTTCTTGAGAACCAGGGCATTGTCGAAACTGTTCGCAATGTTTGCGGGCAAGGTCTCAGGAGCTTTTGGCGAGGGCAACCAGGGGCCCTCAGCACTCAAATCGAGCGTGGCCGGGTCGCCCGCAATGCCATCCAATGCGGAGATGTCTCCGATGCCCGCCACATGCGCAAGCTCGCGGATGCGCGGCAGCGAGGCTGGTCCGTGGACGTTCGCCTGATACCCAGCCATTGAGAATTGAACGCCAACGGACATCGGCACAGGCGCGCCTGCCGGAACGGAAATTGTGGCCGTGAGGGCTTGCGCGTCACCGGACGCAACAGCGGCCGGCTGCACAGTTGTTTTGGGGATCAGGATCGGCTGGCCGAGACCACCTCCACTGAGCCGCAAATCATCGACGGTAAAGCTGCCCGTAAGCGGACCTGGTGGCACCGTCGCGAGAGTCTTTGCACTTCGCCTCTTCGATGAGTGGACATGGGGCGCGATGAACTGCCCTGCTGAATCCTGGACTCCTGCACCGTATGTGATCTTGCCACTGATCGTGCCGCCGGCCTCAAGGTCTGAGTTAAAACCGCTGCGCAGGGTTCGCAATGCACCCAGACCGGCACTCACCGGGATGCGCTGAACTTCTACTGAGAGCTTCGGCGGAGCGTTCCCCGGCAGATCGCCCGCTAGCGTGATGTGCCCGTCTCCCAATGGCGAGTCGCAGGAAAGCTTCTCGACCGCACTGCCAAGATAGTGATAGACAAGGCTGCAATTGGCATCGAAATCGAGCGCCTCGGCGGGAGCAAATTCTGCGCGATGAACCCCGGTGGCCGTAAGGCGGGTTTTCACCTGCGCGGATTCTGCCGTGCCATCCAGTTGCATCTCTCCTGTGAGGTCGCCGCGCCAGCCGGGGTCAGAGCCGACAATCAGCCGGCTGAGCTGGCCAAGCTGCGCTTCCCGCCAATCCAGTTCAAGATGAATCGGCATCTGGTTGAGATCGGAAGCATGGCGGAGTCGTGCCTCCAGTCGCACAATTCCCGTATCAGCCTGTTCAAGACTCACGTCGGTACGCGCAGGTTGCCCGCGCAGCCGCACTCGCCACTCGCCTGCATTTTCCTGCCAAAAGGCGATATCCGCATTCACGAGCGAAAATGGGAGCTTCTCAAGTCCTTTTTTTATGTTGATGCGGGAGTTTGTCGCTTCAAGATACGGAAGTGGCGGCGCTATTCCCTGTGCAGCGTCGGCGTTGCGAGCCGTTGCAGTGCGGAAAAAAGGATCCAGATTCCAGTGGCCCGCGCTGTTCCGAACCAGATTCACGCTTGCTTCGTCGACACTGAGACGACTGACTTCGAGACGCCCTCGCCAAAGCGACAGGATCCGAATGGCCGCAACCACAGTGTTGGCGTGCAGAACTGGCTCCGCTCCAAACGCCGGATCTTCCTCGACGGTGAGATCGGTGATCACGAATCCCGGCCGAGGAAGCAATCGCAGCTCCACGGACGAAAGGCGCACATTCCGACCGAGCGACGACGAGATGACTTGTGTGATCCGGCTCTTGTAACGGCCGATGCTCAGCAGCGGAGGCACGAATACGATGGCGAGCAATGCAACGATGACCGCCAGGGCCAGCACAAGTCGATATCGCTTACGACTGCCGCCCTCGACCTCTTCTGTCATGTCTGTGTTGATACTTCCTTCGCCGAGAGAGGCCTCAGCGAATGATGTGTAGAGTCCGGCTCCAGCGAGTCTCGGTGAAAAAATGGAGGGCCACGTGCGCCATCCAGGCCACGTTGCTGCTGAGGCCGGTCTCTTCGTACTGACGCTCTGGTGTTTCAAAGGACCAATAGTTGAATAGTGGCCGCCCCACAATATTTTCCCTGGGGACAAATCCCCAATAGCGCGAGTCGAGGCTGTCGTGGCGATTATCGCCCATCATGAAAAACTTGCCGGGGGGCACGACCAGATCGCCGTCTTTCACGTAATTTGGAAAATCGACGGCCCAAGATTCCGGCGTTGCATCAGCTTGCGCCATCGGCGCGACCGATGGAAACTCGTCGAGAAATTCGGAATGATTCTCCGGGGTCGTCGGCTCGGCGTGGGGCTGCGCCTGGGCAACTCCATTGATGATTACGATGCCGTTGCGCAATTGGAGATGATCTCCCGGCACGGCGATCAAGCGCTTCACCAGGAAAAGATCGGGATAGCCCGGTTTGAGGAACACGACGACATCGCCGCGCTGTGGCTCCCGATAGTGAACCAGAGGCATCCACTTTGCCGGGGGAGCCAGCGTGATCCTGTCGACGACAAGATGATCGCCTACAAGCAGAGTCTTTTCCATCGAGCCGGATGGAATCACAAAATTTTGCGCAAGAAAGGTGAGAATGAATAAGCCCACCACCAGCACCGAACAAATGCTGGCTCCCGCCTCGAAGGGCGTCTCTTCAACCTTTTCCTGAATCACTGCTGGCGGGGCTTCGGCTTGAATCCTGGCTGGCGCCATATTTTTTCTCGTCATCCCGTCGCTCGTAAATCAGTGGTCAGTGAATAGTGCACAGTGGACAGTGGACAGTGAATAGTGCACAGTGGACAGTGTTCCGTGGTTGGACAGAATACTTGCACCTCTCGCCTGAAGTTAGGAATTCCTTTCGGGCAGGCTGAACCAGTTTGAGTTAGCAAGGCCAAACTGACCACTTTTCACTGATCCCTGTTCCCTGCTTTTAGTGCACAACTCGGAAAATCCGCTTCCAGCGCGCAAAGCCGGTCAGGCGCGCCGCGAGTTCCCTGTCGTGCCCAAGTCTATCATCCGAAGCTTGTTGTACATCTGTTGTCGACGGCCGCCGCACCGAGAAGTAAATCACCAGGGGGCGCGCAATGATTGCCTCGCGCGGAACCAATCCCCAGAAGCGGGAGTCTTTGCTGTGATTGCGGTTATCGCCCAGCATGAAGTATTCGCCCGGAGGGACGACGAGCTCTCCGTCGCGCGTGAGGCTCTGCATCTGCCTCCACCATGTCGGGTCGATGTTCGGGTCGGTGTAGATCCTGGCGGGGAAATTGTCGCGAAACGGATTGGGTGCAGCAGGTTCAAAAGCAGCGTAGGGCTCATCGAGCGTCTCGCCGTTTACGGTTACTCTGCCGTCTTCAATGCGAATGCGGTCGCCAGGAATCCCCACGACACGCTTGACCAGATAGGGCGGATCGGGGTGGTGGAAGACGGCAATGTCTCCGCGCTCGACATCGCGGTAAGGCATCAACCAATGAATCAGTCCGTGCCGCGAGCTTCCAGGCGCGAAGATTTGTTTGTTCACCAGCAGAAAGTCGCCGACGAGCAGTGTGTGCTCCATGCTTTCCGATGGAATAAGAAATGGCTGAAGCACAAACGTGAGAAGAAACAGCGCAACGACAATGGTGCGGAGCAACGAAGCAAATGCCTCCGGCACAGTCGGCAGATGCAATCGCAACCGCGACACCGTTTTCGGCGGACCGGCAACCTGAGCTGGGGAGCTCATTGCTTCGCCTGCTCCTCCTTTTGAGCGATCGAGGCGCCGTTGCTGACCTCGGCTGCCGTCAACTGGGCAAGTGCGCGACGGGCCGCATCCTGCTCCGCGTCCTTCTTTGTAGATCCAATACCGCGTGCCAACGCCTTGCCGGGCTCACCCTGGGCCGGCTTAAGTCGAACCTCGACGAGAAAGCGCTTGTGATGATCGGGACCGCTCTCGCTTTTGACCTTATATATCGGAGTACCGGCCCGAGCCGCTTGGAGACGCTCTTGCAGTGCCGATTTGTAATTCCCAAGCGCGGCCCCGGAACGCAATTCCTGCGCCAAGTGCTCCACTACATTGCCAATTACGTAGCGTTGCGTAAACGCTCGGACCGGCGCAAGCCCCCCATCCAAAAACAGAGCGCCAATCACCGCCTCCATGGTGTTCGAGAGCACCGTGCTCTTGCGGCGAAGGCCAGTGCGGTCCTCGCCTCGGCTGAGGCGAAGATGATCGCCCAAGTCGATTTGCGCAGCGACCTCTGCCATATGCTGGCGGCTGACGAGCTGCGCACGAACGCGAGTGAGCTCGCCTTCGCTCCATTCCGGATGCAGCAGGAATAACGCTTCTCCAACCACCAGTCCAAGAACGGCGTCGCCCAGGAATTCAAGCCGCTCATTGTCTCCTTCGGATTCGGCGCCGTTCTTGCCGTCCTCCAAAGCCCGCTGGTTGGCAAGGGACCGATGAGTCAGCGCCCGGAGAAGCAGCTCGGGATTGGCGAACCCATATCCCAGCGCGGTTTCCAACGCAGCCAAAGCTATTTCCAAGTCCCCCTCGATCCATTCTGCAGTTTCAATATGTGCCAAGTGATTTCACGCGGCAAGTCATTGTCCAGGTCCAGGTGAGGACATGTGTGCTCTGTCTATTAGACGCCCGCTGTGGCTGACGTGAATCCTGGTAGCAGATTACTGTGGTTTGGGCGTTCCCAGTTGACCACTCCCGGGAGGACCGGATTTTCCTGGGACATCGCTGCCGGAGTCGTCCTCGGCATCCTCGCAACTGTGTCCATTCACAGTGTAGGCGGCTTTGACCCCGCGTTCGGCTGCCAGACGGGTATCCTGCTCACCGTCGCGCGCTGCCAGGGCCTGGTTGTATTCCGACACGGCCTGATCGCGTTTGCAATCGAGATCCAGCATGCGTCCTAGATAAATATGAGACCACGCCAGCAGGCGAGGCTCCTTGCTGGTGGCAATCGTCTTCTGAAACCGGTCAATTGCCTCTTCGGGACGACCGGTCATAATAGCTGCGCGCGCGAGAACGAAGTTGGCACGAGCCTCGTCGGCCACTGATTCCAGCGTGTCGGTATGCACGGTGAGCGATTGGCGTGCCAATGCGCTTGCCGTTGCCATGTCTCCCGCCGCAAGGCGCGCCTCAGCCAAATCAAGACCTGTGAGCACTCGGGGTTTGCTGCGCTGCAACACATCGCCGTCGGCCTGCGCGTCAAATTCGATCTGGCGCGCACGATGCACCTGCTGCTCCACGTCCATGCTGTACACCATTTCGCCTATGGTGTCCCGCAAGCTGGCCGGGTCCTTTTCAAACTGGATCAGTTGCTCGTAGAAATATTGCGTGAGCACGAATCCCTGTGTCATATCGTGCTTCACCGTCGCCCACTTAACGGCGTTGACTTTTTCCTCATAGACCTGGCGCTCGTGCTCGTAGCGCGGCAAATCCGAGCGCTCAACCCCCGCTGGAATCTTGTACTCCGGCACACCGGTACCCATGGTGCGCGCCTCGATCGCCTTGATCAGGCACTCGACTGTCAACGCCACGGTGTCGGAGCGGAAGCGGAACTCGAGGGGAGCGTCGCGGATTTCTTTCATGATCGGCTGTTCTCTGTCGATCGCGTTCGCACGTGTGTAAAGCAGCGGCTCAATTACATAGTGAAGATAGGTGTGGCGCACGGCGCTCATCGGGATCGTGCCGTTGACAGGAGAAACCACGACGACGTATTCCGTTCCGTAGATGCGCGCATTCACGAGCTTGGGCGAAAGCAGCGGCTCCATCACAACGACAAAGCGCCGCCCGTCGTAGGTAGAGGCAGGCATCTTGAGATACAGATTGGTGCCCACAATCATTTTTGACAGCGGATCGTGTAGCCGGTCGGTTTCTTCGTCGTAGATGTGATGGACAGTGAGCCAAATGCCGTGGAGGTCGACCGCTGCCGCAAAGTCGCGCAGCAGTGGAACAACTTCGACCACTTGAGTGGAATCAGGTGGCATCTCGGGCAAATCGACGCTGGTTTCAAGCTCCGGAGGGGGACTCAAATAAAGCGCCAGGGAAATGTACTGGGAAATGTCCTTTTCCGAGCCCGTCATCCGATGCTGGGCAATGAAAAGACAGACCTTGTCCCGCTTGGCGCGGGCGTCTTCACTTTTGGCCAAAGCCTGATTCACATCGTCACGCACGCGCTTCCGAACCGGCGCACTGTCTTCGAGACCTTCGTCGTAGCCGCAGACGTTGAGGGTCGCGGCCATGAAGAAGACAGACTCGGAGCTTACCAGCGAGATCGTCGGCCCGGCTGGATCAATGAGGAAGGTGGGCGCTTTTTCCTGCTGGATCGCCGAGGAGGCGGAAGAAGAGCTTTGGCGCGAGCCGGAAGAACTGCTCGGAGAGGATTGGGTACGCCCGGGCTTCGGCAAAAGTGCAACTCCGAGACAGATCAGGAGCGCTGCCGGAACGGAATACGATCGAAAGAACGAAAACTGCATCAGTGAGACCCTGCCTGCAAGTCTATTTAGACGCGCAGGCAGGGTCAAACGGGAGTCGAATTACGCCGCCCTGGGTTTGGGCCGGGTGATCGGTCGAACGCGTCCGGTGCCCTTCCAAGGATCCGCGGGACGTCCGCCCACGGAATCGGTGGACTCTCCGACGCAGAATTCGCCCACCAGGCGATGCAGCTCCGAGGCAAGCTCAGAAAGGTGCCCGCAAGCAGCAGCCGTCTGGTCCGCATTGCTTGAGGACGTCTGGGTGAGGCCGGATATCTGAGAAATGCTGGAAGTGATCTGTTCCGCGGCGCCGTTCTGCTCCGATGCTGCCGTTGCGATTTGTGCAACCATGTTGCCTACTTGGTCCGACATGCCGATGATTTCCTTCAGGGCCTGCCCGGTCTCGCTGGTTTTCTTTACGCCGACTTCCACTTCTCGTTGGCCTTCCTCAATTGCCGAGACTGCCACCTTGGTTTCGGTTTGAATGGTCTGAATCATTCCTGCAATTTCTTTGGTTGCCGCAGCAGTCCGCTCGGCCAGACGGCGGACTTCGCCGGCAACTACAGCGAAACCACGGCCCTGTTCCCCAGCTCGCGCCGCTTCAATTGCAGCATTCAACGCAAGCAGGTTGGTTTGCCCCGCAATCTCAGTGATCACTGCGACAATGTTGCCGATTTTCTCAGAGCTCTTACCCAACTCGAGAATGCGGCCCGCGGCATTGCTGGTCGACGAGGCGATGCTGTTCATCGTAAGCAAAGTTTCATCCGCAATCTCGCCGCCCTTGCGCGCCGAGGTTGCCGACTGGTTCGAGGCAACTGAGGCGTGCTGCGCATGGTCGGCAACTTCGCGGACCGTCGCGGACATCTCCTGCATCGCCGAGGCCACCTGGAACGCCTGCTCAGCCTCGCTATGTGCACTACTGGAGTTCTGTCTCGCTCCCTGGGCAATTTCCTCGGTAGCGCCGGCCAGTTGCTCCGCTGATTGCGTGATCGACCGCACCATGCGCGAGAGATTGCCTTTCATGGTGTTCAATGCGCGCCCAGCCTGACCTAACTCGTCATCGGTGGTGACTTCAACATCGGGGATGCACAGGTTGTGATTTGAAATTGACTCCATGACCGAGACGATTGCCTTGATCGATACAACCAACGAACGAATGACAAGAATAGCTATACCGATACCGATCGCGAATCCCAAAGCGGTCATGATTGGAATCACAGACACCGCTGACTTGTTGCCGGCAACCTGTTCCTTCGCTGCTTTGTCCGCGAGATTGGCGTACCAATCAATCAGATCGTCTGTGCTTTTCTTCAGGTCGGCCCGCACTTGCTTGGTCGCAGAACCATAGAAGATGTCGACCGCTCCGGCCTGATCCCCCGCTTGGTGCTTTTGAATCGCTTGATCCACCAAGCCGCTGTAGGCTGCGTTCTGATCTTGAATCTGCGAAAAGAGCTGATGGCTCGTTGCGGAAGTCAGCAGCGGCTTGAGCTCATCCGACTTCTCTTGAAACTCTGCGCGCGCAGCAGTCAAATATTTGCTGTCGTCATGAAGAAGCGCATCGCGTCCGCCAACCTTTTCCTTCTCGATTGCAAGTTGGATATCTCCGGCAAGGTCTTGCTTGTGTCCGTTGAACTGGACTGTTCCAGCCAGTGTCTGAGTGGTCAGGGCAGTTTTAAGCGCGATGCCTCCGACCACTAGCAAGATCAGAAGCAAGCTCCCGCAGTTGATCCACAATTTCGCTTTCAGACTCAATTTCTTCACTTGATCGCCTCCCCGTTGCCCACGGCGTGATTGCAACCACGCATCGCTAGCCCCCGAACCCATCTGCCATCGAATGCCAAGCATCGGCAAATCCAGAGCCGGCAGCTTAGGCCCTCCCCAAAATGAGGGCCGCAGCCTCTCTGTGCCTTATCGGCATTCAATTGGATTCCATTACCGCATTGAGTTGATTCCGGGAATCGGCGCAGAAGTACGCCTGGATTGAGGAGCTGAGGATCGGCATTCTTAGTTGGGTGGACGACGCCATCCCGCAACAGTCCAAAGGGATTTTAAGCGGACAGATCGCTGACCCTGGAGAGAAGAAGGGCGGCCTATCCCCTGACAGAAACTCCGGAGAACGAGAGCACAGCCAATCCCCGTACAGGCTGACCAAAGAAGCGGGCAGGCTCGAAGCGGCTGAGGACAAGCATATTCTCCACCTCGGCCCGGGTGGCTGCATCGTTCGGACCGGAAACAATGCGATAGTCGTACGCCGTTCCTTCACTGTTGATATAAGCCTCGACGACCACTTGCCCCGCGCTGGCTCCGATTTCGTCGCTGCTGCCGGAACCACCCACGGAATACAGCAGGCGCGGCGATGTCGCATTCCCTAAAGGAACGTCCTTGGTCGCCTGTGCACTTTCGGGCTGAGTAAACATACCCACCAGCACAGTGACAGTTCCCAGCAGGAGCACGGCGCTTGCAAAACCCGCTGAAGCCTGCAACAGGAATGGGCCAACCGTGTTTCTCCAAGCGAGAGACCAGCCCGCAAGAACGCTCTTGTTTTGGCGCGCTCGCTCGCGACTGACCGCGACACGGATGCGAAGTACGAGATCTTCCGGCTCCGTCGCGGCACCGAGCGACGCAAGAGCAGCCTGATTTTGCCGCAGCGTTCTCCATTCCCGAGTGCATCCGGGGCAGCGGTCGAGGTGGGCAGCGATACGCTGCATTTCACGCCCGGTCATGCGTCCGTCCAGATATTCGGAAAACTTCGTTTGCATTGCTGTGCAGCTACTCATCGCGCCTCCTCTCCCAAAGGCAACTCAAGGCCCTCGCTGGCTGGCAGATTCTTGGTCTTCGGTGTTGCCGTCAGCAGCGCCTTCAGGCAGGCTCGGCCGCGGACCAGGCGCGATTTTACCGTTCCGAGATTCACGCCTTGAATCTCCGCAACTTCCTCGTAAACAAAGCCTTCAATGTCGCGCAAAATGAGCGTAGTTCGAAAGGGTTCCGGCACTTGAAGCAACGCCGCTTCGACACGCGCGCGGTTTTCTTCATGCACCGCCATCTCAAAAGGCGATTCACTCAAGTCAACCAGCGTATCCTTCAACTTCACGGGAATCCCCGATTCGTTCTCCGCGATCTCAATTTCGATCGGAATCTCTTGCTGTTTATGCCGCAACCACCAGCGCCGCTGATTTGAAGCTTCGCGCAGGGCGATTCGGTAGATCCAGGTGCGCAGCGACGATTCGCCGTGAAAGCCCGAAACGCCGCGAAAGACCTTCACAAAGACTTCCTGGGTCAGATCGGCAGCATCGGCCCGGTCATGCACGGTGCGCGCCAGAAGGGAGTAAATCGGCTGATGAAAACGCGCAATGAGCCAGGCAAACGCCTCTTCCGAACCGGCTCGCAGTTCGGCTACGAGAGCCGTTTCTTCGGACTGGAGCGTCAACGCGCTGGCAAGATTGCCCATGGTAAGGTCCGCCTGCAATCAGTCCTCCCACCTTACTGCAAAAGACGCATGCTTGGCATCTTCCAATTCTGCGCCCAGCCGTTTGACCGAATCTTCGCGTCCCCGGTCAGCCTTTTCTGCACTTGCTCACCGCCGGGGAAACTTCGCAACCGGCAGTGCGCGGGAGACGGAACAGAGATTCGGCAACAACCGGATGTCCCGCGCGCCCTATTCTCTTAGACACCGGCACCCCCCCGAAGTGTTCCCGGTCACGGGTCTATGTGAAGGGATTTCTTCGAGATGAGGAGGTTCCGAAAGTACCCAACGGTATCGCGGGCCGGACGTCAAATTTCGAAAACGATCCGTCGACCTTTTTCGACCCGACTCCAGCGGCTTCGACATCGGCCAGTGGCACCGGCTCTAGGTCGACATGGAACTTGCCGGCGGCAGTCATTTTGAACAGTTCTGGAATCGCGGTGAGGATGGTATCCAGTGGCACTGAGCCAAATCCGCTGCCCATCAGCTTTAAGTCGATGCTTCGCAGTGTGGCTCCAGGAAGCGTGATGGTCTTGCCGGCGCTCTCGCCGACCTCCACGAGCCGTGTGGATTTTGTAGAACTGGGCTTGAACGTCTTCGCAAGAGCCTCCAATAGAAGTTCCGTGGGTCTTCCCCACAGATAGTCAATGACGACATCGACGCCATTTTTCGCTTCGACAACGAAGGCCTCGCGCACGGCATCTTCCGGCTGGCCGAGAGCTACGATTGCATCCACATTTTCCTTTGCAATTGCCTTCACATTCCGTCCCACCGCAATCACCCGCTTTGCGCCCAGGTGGCGCGCCGCCTGAATCGCAAGCTGCCCTGCCACACCCGTTGCGCCAAGGATCAGCACGGTTTCGCCAGGCTTCACTTCCGCGCGCTCCTTTAATGAGAGCCACGCCGACATGCCGGGGTTGGCAATGGCCGCGGCCTCTATATCGCTAATGCCGTCGGGAAGCGGAAGACACATCGACGCTGGTGCGGCACACCATTCCGCCATGGTTCCCCAAGGTTTTCGCGGGGATCCGAAGTAGACGCGGGCTCCATCTGGACCTGTGCCCACGCCATCGAGGCCGGCGACCATCGGGACCAGTCCGGTCGCGGAGTAATGCGCGCCGCTGGCAATCGCTTTCACGATAGGGTGTAATCCCGCGGCACGGACCTGAATGAGAACTTCAGTGTCGCTGAGGACAGGATCTGCAAAGTCCTGATACTTTGGGGGCTGGCCGAGGACTTGGACAACTGCGGCTTTCATGGAAGAACCCTCCTTAACTAAGTAAAGTCGAATTTAACATCGTTAAGCTGCAAGTGCTACTATTTTTTCGATGGCACTTGACCGACAGCTCATCCTCCACCGGGCCTTTGACATTTTGAATGAATCAGGGCTGGAAGGATTGACCCTGCGCCGCCTGGCCGCGCGGCTGAATGTGAAGGCCCCCGCCATCTACTGGCACTTTAAGGATAAGCAGGATCTGCTAGACGAGATGGCCACCCAGGTCTTCCGCGAGTCTTATCAGGAAAGTGCGGCTCTGGAAGCAATGCCCGAATGGCGGGAGTGGGCGATGGCTTGTTCCCAAGCGCTGCGCAAGACACTGCTCCGCTATCGCGAGGGAGCCAAGATGTTCAGCGGCACGTATCTGACCGATGCGGAGCTCTATGCGCCGATGGAGGCGAATCTGCGCAGGCTCACCCGAGAGGGTTTCACCTTGCGGCAAGCTGTGGTGGGTCTGGGAGCACTCTATAGCTACACCATAGGATTTGTAATTGAAGAGCAGGCGACTCAGCTTGCGCCCGGCGAACCGAACCCGAAATACAATCTGGCTGCGCGCGAGCAGCGCGTGAACAAGGTGCTGTATCCTTTGGCCGCGGCCGCAGGCGCCGAAATGTTTACCAACCTCGACGCGCGTTTCGTCGAGGGCTTGGCTGTGATCGTCACAGGCCTATCAACGATGCTGGCCAGCGCGGGCGCAGCGCATTGACGAATCCCACCCCAACAGAGAGAATAGAAAAGTTGCATCCGCAACACGTGGGCCTGTGGCGCAGTTTGGGAGCGCGCTTCCATGGCATGGAAGAGGTCGTCGGTTCGATCCCGACCAGG
>PLKY01000433.1:0-6365 GCA_003140785.1 Acidobacteriaceae bacterium
AATTCGAGCTCGCTGTTGTCGATGAGGGGCATGCCGTGGGCGTGCGCGAATTGCTCGGCACCGGGTCCGACGAAGTAGACGTGCGGGCTTTTCTCGAGAACGAGACGCGCGGCATGGATGGGATTGCGCAGGTGCTCCACGCAGGCGACGCCTCCGGCCTTCATGCGACCGCCATCCATGAGGAGAGCGTCGAGTTGGACGCGGCCGTCGGCGGTGAGGAAGCTGCCGCGGCCGGCGTCGAAGGTGGGATCGTCTTCAAGGATGGCGACGGCGGCTTCAACGGCATCGATGGCTGCGCCGCCGCGGGCGAGGATTTCATGACCGACTTCGAGTGCGTGGCGCACGCCGGCTTCGTGGGCGGCTGCGGCGTCGGGAGGGATGGCCCATGCGCCTCCGTGCACGAGGAGGGTGGGATCGTGCGTGGCGGGGAGGGTGTTCACCCAAGTATGGTAGTGCATTTGCGGAGACGCGGATGCGATGACGTGCGCCGTGTCAACAGGAATGACAGGGGCCGGAGCGACTAAGCGGTTGAAAAGAAGACTGAGATGGCGTGTGCGCGGAGTTGCGAACAATTTAGGCGAGGTTGGTTAAACTAAGGGCATTCATTCCTAATGAACTTGTATGAGGGAGAGCGCGGCTTGCTCTCCTATTTTCTTTTCGGACTCCTTCCACGGGTGGTGGCTGTTGTGGAGAGGCTGAAGGATACGATGCGGCGGGGATAGCGAAGGCGTATTGCGCCATCCCCTCTTCGAAACGATCACATGCGTGGAGGGCTGTCCGAGATCGGCGGGCAGATGAACGAAACAGAAGAAAAACCTGCGGAGTTGATTGAGCTGCGGGGAGAGAAGACCGAGAAGCCGGCGCAAGAACTCAGCGGCGCAGAGAGTTTTCGCAAGGAGGCAAACTTGGTTCTGCAGTTAGAGGGCAAGGAGATTGCGAAGGCCCTGGCTGCGGAAGCGAAAAAGGGGCATATCCAAAGCGCCAGGTTTCTATATGACCTTGCGGATGAAAACTGCAAGCTTGGCGCGGTGGAGATGATACGGACCGCGCGGAGCCTGGCGATGCAGTGGACGACGGAGCCGTTGTGGGCGCGAGAAGTGGATGAGGAAACAGCGGAGACTGCAGGCGGGAGCCGTAAGCTGGAGGGCTAACCTCTGCGCTGAATGGGATAACTCGGTGATTACTCAAAGTAACTGAAACTGACTTAGAAATAGCCATGGCTTTTCTCCTGTGCGGAGTTGACGATCTGCGCGGGCGAGAAGCCATGGCTTTGCGGCATTTTTTCGTAATTAGTCGAATTGTAGAGTGGCTTACGCGGAGTTGGCGAGAGAGATACGCGTAGCGCAAGGAAGAAGAGAGACACGAATGAAGCTCATGGAAACGACGCGTTGGAGTGCCGGCAGGTGGATGGCGGTCTGTCTGGTTGCGGTGGTATTGGTTTGCAGCGCTGCCGCACAGACGATCAGTACCACGACGGTGCAGGGCACGGTGTACCTGGCGAATGGGACGCCGGGCTCGGGAACGCTGCAGCTGAGCTGGCCGGCGTTTACTACCTCAAACAGTCTGGCGGTGGCGGCGGGTTCGTTGTATGTAACTGTGGGCGCGGATGGGTTTGTGAGCGTAAATCTCACGCCGAACCTGGGGGCGATGCCTGCGGGACTTTTCTATACAGCTGTGTATCACATGAGCGATGGGACGACGAGCACCGAATATTGGGTGGTTCCAGCGGCGGCGCAAGTGAGTTTGGCACAGGTGCGCGCTCAGGTGATGCCGGCGGCGCAGGCAGTGCAGGCGGTGAGCAAGGCGTATGTGGATCAGGCGATCCAATCGCTGGCGCAAGGAACGTTGACACCGGTGGGCGGGACATTAAGTGGGCCGTTGTATTTGAACGGCGATCCGACGCAGGCGCTGCAGGCAGCAGATAAGCACTATGTGGATGCAAGTTTCAGCGCTGCGTTGCCATTGGCGGGCGGGGCGGAGACGGGGCCGTTGACGGCAACGCAGATAGGCGCGCTGTACCAAGTGGATCAGTTTCCGGGCGCAGATTTTGGCGCGAAGTTGCAGGCGTGCCTGGCACAGCTCAGCACAGTGTATGGCGGGACTTGCGATGCGCGGAGTTTTAGCGGGACGCAGGCGATGGGATCGAGCTTAGCGGTGTCGGTGGCCAATGCAACTGTGCTTCTGCCGTGCGCGACGATTGCGACGGCCAATCAAGTAGTAGTGACGGCAGGGACGCGCAATGTTGTGCTGCGGGGATGCTCACTGCGCGGGGCGAGCACGACGAGTGGCAGCCAGGGCGGAACGGTGTTCATGTATTCGGGTGTGGCAGCGGCGATTCAAGTTGGTGATCCGTCGTATGCGGCGGACACAGCAGGATTTCATCTGGACAATGTGGTACTCAATACGACCGGTACGAGTAACTCGACGGCGCGGACATTGGTTGCTTATCGCACGCAGGAGATGGACGTGGAGAGCGTCTATCTTCTGGGTAACTCAAACCAGACGGGGATTACGCTGGACGGAACTGGGAATTACGCGGGCGGAACTTTCTACGACAACGAGATTAGTGGATTTCAGATTGCGGTGAATGCAATCGGGCACCAGGTGGCGAATCCGGCGACGACGGATTGGATGAATGCGAGCACATTTGTACGGTTGCACATCGATTGCCCTACGACGAGTGGGAATCCTGTGAGCGGAACAGTGGGAATCAATCTCCAGCAGGGCGATGGGAATACTTTCACTGGCGGCGATGTGGAAGGATGTGCGACGGCGCTGCACCTGGGAGCGAATGCGCAGAATAACACGATTGTTGGATTGCGCAATGAGAACTCAACGTCCCAGGTGGTGGCGGACACGGGCAGTTCGTACAACAGCTGGACCACGGGCGGAACGATGTTTACCGGAAAGCTGACGGATAACGGGACGCGCAACAGCTTTCTGGACACGTTTCATCGCAGCTTTAACGGCATGAACGGCGATTGGTACGGGAGCCAGCAGGACGCTACGGTGACGAATCATTACCGGCTTGGCATTGGCAATGGGAACGAGCGTGGGCTCTATGACCGGTACCAAACGGACTACGGATATCGGTGGACGTTGGGGTTGAGCGATGCGGCGGCCGGCGAGCAGTTTTACCAGATATTGGATGAGCTGAACAGTGTGTATCGGCTTTCAATTGGGCAGTACAACAACGGGCAGTCGAGTACGAACAATCAGACGGTGATTAATGCGGCAGGCACGGGCGCGGTGGTGCTGAACGGGTCAAATAATGCGGGGACCGGCGGCGTAGTGATTGGTTCGGGCGGGCCGAGCGAGACGACCGTAGCAACGATCAGCAACGCGGGGAATGCGCAGTTCAACGGGACGCTGCAGGTGGGCGGGACTTCGACGTTTGTTGGATCGCCGACCGTTCGGAACGGTGCGGATGCGGAGATCGATGCGTTTCTTTGGGCGGGCGCGACAGCGAGCCAGAAAGAGTCGTTTATCTACAAGGACTACACGGGGACGAGTCAGTGGTATTTGGAGAAAGACACAAGCAATAACTGGGAACTGAACTCGGCCATTGGCGGATTAGATAGCTTCAAGGCGTATCAGAGCACAAACAGCGGGGACACTTATATCGATGCTTCGAATCCGACGGGTGAACGGGTTGATGGGCGATGGGAATGGCGGGCGCATTGCGGAGCTGGAGCGGCGCATCGAACGGCACGAACAGAACTGGCAGCGCGCGAAAGGATTCCTGGCGGCGGCGAGCGTGGTGTTTGCGGTGATCGAGGTGGCTGTGGATGCCTGGTTCAGGAAATAAAATCGTCCGTGAGTAACTGCCGCCAATTCGGATCATGACCTTTTGTCCACGCGCCGCCCGTATAATCGCCCCATGCAGGTGAAGCCGCTGGTTGGCGTGGTGATGGGCAGCAAGAGCGACTACGAAGTGCTGTCGGCTGCGGTTGAGATTCTGCGCGCGCTGGAGATTCCACATGAAGCGCGGATAGTGAGCGCTCATCGCACGCCTGACAGGCTTTTTGAATATGCCGAAACAGCGCGTAAACGCGGCCTGCGAGTGATCATTGCCGGTGCGGGTGGCGCGGCACATTTGCCCGGGATGCTGGCGGCGAAGACGCTGGTACCGGTGCTGGGCGTGCCGGTGGCGGCGACGCAGCTGAACGGGCTAGACTCGCTTCTCTCGATTGTGCAGATGCCGCAGGGGGTGCCGGTGGGGACGCTGGCGATCGGCAAGGCCGGCGCAGCGAATGCTTCGCTGCTGGCGGCGGAGATGCTGGCAACGACGGACGCGGCGCTATATGAGCGACTGGCGGCGTGGCGCGCGGCAAGGACCCAGGAAGTGATGGAACAGGAGCTTCCTGCGTGAGCGACGACTTCTCGCGACAACGCAAAAATTCGATAATTCCGCCGGGTGGACTGCTTGCAATTTTGGGCGGAGGCCAGCTGGGGCGCATGACGGCGATGGCCGCGCGCACGATGGGGTATCGTGTGCGCGTGATGGATCCTGAGGCTGCGTGCCCGGCGAGCTTTGTGGCGGATGAGACGATAGTGGGCAGCTGGGACGATGTCGATGCGGCGCGACGGCTGGCGACTGGCGCGGATGCGGTAACGCTGGAGATTGAGCAGATCGGCGTGGACGCGCTAAGCGCGGTGGCGGCGATTGCGCCGTTGCGGCCAGGCGCGGAGCCGATTCGGATTATCCAGGACAAGACGCTGCAGAAAACATGGCTCGCGGAGAATGGATTTCCGGTGGGCGCGTTTCGCGTGGTGCGCAGCGAAGCCGATCTGCACGAAGCGGTGCGCGACCTGGGCGGGCGCGTGTTTTTGAAGATTGGCCGCGGGGGCTATGACGGACGCGGGCAGGTGCGGATCGGATTGGACGGGCCAGCGACGGAAGAGACGATTGCCGCAGCGTGGAAGAGCATTGGCGAACAGCCGGCGGTTGCAGAGCAGGCGTTGACGTTGGAATGCGAGATCAGTGTGATGGCAGCTCGAAATCCTTCGGGCGAAGTATGCAGTTTTCCCGCGGCACGCAATCAGCATGAGAACCAGATACTGGCGTGGAGTGTGCTTCCGGCGGAGGTGCCGAGCGATCTGGAATTGCATGCGGAAGGACTTGCCGAAGCGATTATTTCGAAGCTTCACCTGGAAGGCTTGCTTTGCGTGGAACTGTTTGTTACGTCGAACGACCAACTGATTGTGAATGAACTGGCGCCTCGTCCGCACAACAGTTATCATCAGAGTGAGCGCGCCTGTGTGACGAGCCAGTTTGAACAGGCCGTGCGCACGGCGTGCAATTTGCCACTGGGCGACACGTCGCTAATTACGCCTGCGGCGATCGTGAACCTGCTGGGCGATGTGTGGCTGGACCGGAACGGTGAGCCGAATTTTTTCTCTGCGCTGACGGTGCCGGGCGTGCGGCTGCATTTATATGAGAAGCACACGCCGCGGCCAGGGCGGAAGATGGGGCACTTGTCGGCGGTGGGACCGACGGCCGATGAAGCGTTGCAACGGGTGCTTGAGGCGAAGAGAAGGCTTTAGGTGTCTCGCAATCGAGGCGAACCGATATGCTCCCCCACCTTTCGCCGTAGGATGGAGCACCGGGCATCACGGAAATTCTCTAAATTAAATCCACACGTCGTTGGGCGCGGTGCGTTCGACGCCTTCGTGGCCGGTGTTGCGCACGCCGCGCGGCTCGATCAGCAGAAGCTTCACTTCCTTTTCCGCGTACGGCTTGTGCTCCACACCTTTGGGGACGATAAACATTTCGCCCGGGCCGACATGGACCGCGCCGTCGCGAAGATCGATGCGCAGATTGCCTTCAATCACGATGAAGGTGTCGTCGGTATCCTTGTGGTCATGCCAGATGAAGTCACCCTGGAGCCTTACGACCTTGAACTGGTAGTCATTCATCTCGGCAATGACCTTGGGAGCCCAGTGCTCCGCGAAAAGGTCGAATTTCTGCTGCAAGTTAATCGCTTTAAAGCTCATCGATTTCTCCCGGCAAGTTAGCCGAGCACCTTCTCCGTGCGCCTGGGGCGCCGGTTGGCTTGCAGAACCTTCTTACGCAAGCGGAGCGATTTGGGCGTAACTTCGACTAACTCGTCTTCCGCGATGAATTCGATGGCCTGCTCCAGATTCAGAGCCTTCACGGGCACGAGGCGAATGGCCTCATCCGCGCTTGACGCGCGCATATTGGTCATCTTCTTTTCGCGCACCACATTTACATCGAGGTCATTGTCGCGCGAATGCTCGCCCACAACCATCCCCTCGTAAACCTCGACGCCTGCACCGACGAAGAGAATGCCGCGCTCCTGCAAGCCATTTAACGAATAAGTCGTGGTCTGTCCCTGGCGATC
>PLKY01000433.1:6388-16750 GCA_003140785.1 Acidobacteriaceae bacterium
GAGCCGTGATTGTGCATCTTGGTCATCTCGCCTTTACGCGGGCCAAGCTTCTCGATCACGACGCCGGTGTGAATCTCGGGCACGTCAATGGTGAGGTGCTCGACGGGCTCCATGCGCACGCCGTCGACGACTTTGGTTACGATTTCCGGTCGGCCAGCCATCAGTTCGTATCCCTCGCGGCGCATCATCTCAATCAGAATGGCGAGCTGCAGTTCACCGCGGCCGAGCACCTTGAAGCTGTCCGGCGAACCTGTGTCCTCTACGCGGATCGACACGTTGGTGAGCAGTTCTTTTTCGAGGCGCTCGCGCAAATTGCGGCTGGTGACGTATTGGCCTTCGCGTCCGGCGAAGGGTCCGTTATTCACGCTGAATTGAATGGCGATGGTTGGTTCGTCGATGATGATGAGCGGCAGAGGCGAGGGGTTCTCGACCGACGTAATAGTTTCGCCGATGTTGATGCCTTCGATACCGGCGACGGCCACAATATCGCCCACAGCTGTTTCCGTGGTCTCTGTGCGCTTGAGGCCGGAGAAGGTGAAGAGCTTGGTGATGCGCGTTTTGTACAGCGAGCCATCACGCTTGGAGATGTTGACGTCGTCGCCCGCGTGCAGTGTGCCCTGAAAGACGCGGCAGATAGCGATGCGGCCGAAGTAGTCGGAGTAGTCGAGGTTGGTGACGAGGATCTGGAGTGAGGCATCCGCGTCGCCGGTGGCTGCGGGAATGGTCGACACGATGGACTCGAAAAGCGGCTGCAGATCTGTGCCCGGTACGGCCATATCGGTTGTCGCCGTGCCCGCCTTGGCCACCGCATAGAGCACCGGAAAATCGAGCTGCGACTCTTCCGCGTCGAGGTCGATGAAAAGGTCGTAAATTTCGTCGAGCACTTCCTGCGGGCGCGCATCGGGGCGGTCGATTTTGTTGATGACCACGATGGGCTTCAGTTTGGCCTCGAGCGCCTTGGCCAGCACGTACCGCGTCTGCGGCAATGGGCCCTCGGCCGCGTCGACCAGCAGCATGACGCCATCGACCATCTTGAGCGCGCGCTCCACTTCGCCGCCAAAGTCGGCGTGTCCCGGCGTATCGACGATGTTGATTTTGCCGCCTTCAAAGACGATGGCCGTGTTCTTGGCGAGAATCGTAATGCCGCGCTCGCGCTCCAGTTCGTTCGAGTCCATCACGCGATCGGCCACCTGCTCGTTGGCGCGGAAGGTGCCGGCCTGGCGCAGCATGGCGTCAACCAGCGTGGTCTTGCCGTGGTCAACATGGGCGATGATGGCGATATTGCGTATCGTCTGGGTCACAGGTGCGGATTTCCTTTTCTCTGATTCGGCCGCGCGGGCCGTGCGGTTGGGAGATAAAGATGCAATGAATGGCCGCGCGGTGCGGCCCAACTCTATTTTAGCAGTTGTGCGGTTTAAAGGTGCGGCGCGGAGTTTCGCGGGGCACGCTTCGCGGGTTACACTTTTGCGGATATGAGAAATGCTAATTCCAACTGCATGCGTTTTTTGAAGCACACCAATGACACTCGGTCCACACGCTTCTTCACTGCTTTGCTGCTCTCGTTTTGCGCCCTGGCGCTGATGCTGGGCACCGCAGCGCGGACGGCGCAGGCGCAAGCAAAGTCTGGGCACCTGGTCATTTACACCATTGATGTGGAAGGCGGCCAAGCGACGCTGCTGGTTGCCCCCTCCGGGGGGTCTCTCCTCGTGGATACTGGTTGGCCGGGGAATAATGGCCGCGATGCCGACCGAATCAAGGCGGCGATGAAAGATGCGGGCATCACGAAGATCGATCATGTACTGATTACTCACCACCACGACGATCATGTGGGCGGTGTCCCAAATCTTGTAGAGCGTGTTAAGGTCGGCGAGTTTCTGGATCACGGCGAGAATCGTGAAGACGCCGATGACACGAGGCACAATTACGCCGAATACCTGAAGGCGATCGGCAATACACCGCGGCGCATTGTGCATCCTGGCGACACGATCGACATTCCCGGACTGAGCGCAATTGTGCTCACTGCGGATGGTGAACACATTGCAGCGGTGCCGGGCGTCAAGCCGGAGCCGAATCCCTATTGCGCGACGGAGCCGCATTGGGATCTGGATACGACGGAGAATCCGCGATCGGCGGGCGTGCTGGTGCGGTTCGGCAAATTTCGATTTCTCGATCTCGGCGATTTGACGAAGGCGAAGGAGATTCCGCTGGTGTGCCCCGACAATTTGATCGGACACGTGGATTTGTATCTCGTGAACCATCATGGGTTCAATTTGTCGAACTCGCGCGCGTTCGTGGATGCGATTCATTCCCGAGTGGCGATTATGGACAATGGCGCACACAAGGCGGGCAGTCCTGAAGCTTGGCAGACAGTGCATGAGAGCCCCGGCCTTGAGGATTTGTACATGGTGCACACGGCGGAGGATTCCGATGCGGCGCACAACAGCGCGGAGCCGCTGATCGCAAATTTGAAAGGCGGTGCAGATGGCGCATACTTCAAAGTAGTGGCCAGTGCGGATGGAAGCTTCAGCGTGACGAATTCGCGCACGGGACAAACAAAGGAGTATGCGGCGCGATGACGACAGCGACGGTAGCGGTGGAACGGACGTACGAACAGAAGCTGGACTTGCTTGGCGAAGTTGCGGTGCAGGTGGGGCTGGGCCTGAAAGCAGGGCAGGAACTGGTAATGACGGCGTCACTCGACACGGTGCCACTGGCGCGGCGCATTACGGAGCACGCGTATCGCGCCGGCGCTTCGCTGGTGACGACGCTTTACACCGACGATGAAGCAACGCTGGCTCGCTACCACTTTGCGCCGAGCGAAAGCTTCGATTACGCGGCCGGATGGCTTTATGACGGCATGGGTGCGGCGTTCAAGAGCGGGGCTGCGCGGCTGGCCGTTGCCGGCGCGAATCCGTCGCTGCTATCGAATGAGGATCCCGATAAGGTGGGGCGTGCGAATCGCGCGGTCTCGAAGGCGTATCGGCCAGCGCTCGAGCTGATCACGCGGCATGCGATCAACTGGACGATTGTTGCTGCTGCTACGCCGGCATGGGCTGCGGCAATGTTTCCCAACGATTCGCCCGATGTCGCGATTGGCAAGCTATGGGAAGCGATCTTCGACACGACGCGGATCAACGTGGACGACCCAGTGAGCGTCTGGAAGAAGCATGATGCCGAACTGCACAAGCGCGCGGCGCGGTTGAATGAGAAGCGCTACTCGGCTCTACGCTATCGCGGGCCGGGAACCGATTTCCAGCTCGGACTTGCGGATGACCATCTTTGGCTGGGCGGTGGGACGACAGCAGGCAATGGCAATTACTGCATTCCCAACATGCCCACGGAGGAAGTGTTCACGACGCCGCACAAGGATCGCGCCGATGGCACTGTGACCGCGACCAAGCCGCTTTCGCACCAGGGCACGATGATCGAGGGGATCCAGGTGCGCTTCGAAGCGGGTCGAATTGTTGAGGCGCATGCGAGCCGAGGTGAAGAGGTTCTGCAAAAGCTGATTGACACGGACGATGGCGCGCGGCGGCTCGGTGAAGTTGCGCTGGTGCCGCACTCGTCGCCGATTGCGCACAGCGGGATGCTCTTCTACCACACGCTGTTCGATGAAAATGCTGCATCGCATATCGCACTTGGGCAGTCCTACTCGTCGTGTCTGCGCGACGGGGACAAATTGACGCCCGAGCAGCTTGCGGCGCGCGGCGCGAACGACAGCCTGATTCATGTGGACTGGATGATTGGGTCGGGCAAGCTTGATATTGACGGTGTGACTGCGACGGGCACAGTGGAGCCGTTGATGCGGCAGGGCGAGTGGGTATAGTAGCCGGTGCAGAAGCCGGGTAGGCTTTGACAAAGGATGGCGCGGTTCGTTATTGGGACGGTGAGACAAACGTAAAAACGTTCCAGGGCTCGCCGTTTTTCTCTACCCGGACCGGGCGCACGGACCGACCGATAAATTGCCTGATCGCTGCTCTCCAGAAAGAACAGGCGTGCCGATTCGAGCGCATGACGCGGACCTCCCATGCTCCTGGGAATCGTCTCCAGACTTGGTGCGCGAGGGCTGTTCCAATCCCGTGCCTGCGGTAAGCGCGCATAACAAAGAACTCAGCCATATCCCAGACGGTTCGATTGTTTGAGATGGTCGAGCCTTGCTTCACAAGGGCGAAGCCGGCGAGCTTGCCGTTCAGTGTGGCCAGGAAGGGATGGCGACCTGGCTCACTCCAATAGAGCGGAAGATCGCGATAGCCGAATCTTCCATCCGCGGCTATCTCGATATCGTGGAACTCGCTGAAGTCGTGCGCATACAATTCGAGCAGATTCGCTAGAACCTGCTCCTGATCCGAAGCTGCGGGGACGAGCTCCAGGCGTGGAAACTGTAGCTCGTTCCGGCGATTCATGGCCGAGAAGCCGTTGCCTCAATAGTCTTGTTGCACACCTTTGCATAGAGCACTTCCAACGCATCGCACGCGGTCTTCACTCCGCCTTCCGCGGCGATCTGCTGTGCAACGCTTTGGGCGCGGACCGCAAAATCCGGATCATCGAGCATCGCGCGAAGTTTGCGCGCCACGCGGGCCGGCTTGTAATCGGCCTTCTGAATGGTGCGCGAAACTTTGAGGCGGCGCATGCGGCGCGCGTTGTCGGGCTGATCGTGCGAGTAGGGCATGATCAACATCGGCTTGCCGGCGCGCAGACACTGGCCGGTTGTTCCAACGCCGCCCTGGTGGACGATGAGCCGCGAGCGTGAGAAGAGCGCGGAATAAGGCGCGTATTCAGCGACGCAGATGGAACTGGGCAGCGGCTGGCGCGGGCGGTTCCGTGGGTCGGAGCCAATGAGCAGTACGGCACGCACGCCAAGCCGGGCTGCAGTTTTGGCGGAGACCTCGTAGAAATTGCCGGCGGCGAGAACGGCTGCGGAGCCGAGCGTAAACACGACCGGCGGCTCGCCCGCAGCGACGAATTTCTCGAGATGCGCCGGCAGCGCGGCGTTGCCCGCGTCTGAATCGTAAAAGCAGAATCCCGTGATCAGCGTGTTCGGCGGCCAGTCTTTCTGCTTCACACCCAGCACGCGCGAAAAAAGCGCCAGGACTAAGTAAGGCGAGTGCTTGGCATCGAAGATAGGATTCGATCCGGACGGGAGCCCGAGCTCGCGGCGCAGCTCGTAGATGGGCTCAGGCCAATTGCGCGTGGTGAAGCGGGCAAGGCGCTTGATGACGCGGCCGAACCCCGTGACTTTATCAGCGCGTGCCAGCCGTGGGTAGGGCGGCAACACAGGTGGATCGAACGCCGAGAAGAAGGACAGCGGCGCAAGTACGTAGCTCGCCCACGGAATTCCCGTAACTTCAGCAACACTCGGACCGGCATAGTTGAGCTCCCCCAGCAGCAGCAGGTCGGCGCGCGTGGGCTGGGTGGCAGCGTTAAGAAGATCGTCGTAGGTCTGGCGCAAAGCGGGAAAAAGGAATTCGCGCAGCCCTGTCTCGGTACCCTTCTTCACGTCGTAGATCATGGCGATGAGAGCCCTGTCGGTGGGGTCGATGTCGGGCCGGACAGCGTGAAACGCCAGACCGAGAGGCTCTATCTTAGGCCGGTAAACATTGGGCAGTGCCATCACGGGCACGTGACCGCGGCGCTTCAATTCAAGAGCGAGCGCGATGAGCGGATTGATGTCGCCGAAGGTGCCAATGTTCGAGAGGACAATGCGCACGAAGTGTTCCGAAGCTGGTATGGGCTGCAGCGAGTAGAGTAATGCATCGGGGCAACTTCCAGTTTCCCGCTGTTAGTCGATCCGGCCATTGCGATGCGCGAAGTCTCAAGGAGGGCGAAGCCAGAGATTGCGCAGTTGAGACTCTTGGCACTGACCGACATGTCTATACGTCAACCGAAATTCAACTTTTGTCTGGGCCGCCGATGCTATTCTGATCGCGCTGTCGGTTATTGATGCCGTGTCGCACTTATCTTGTGATCGCGAATTCGGGTCTCGGCTCGCGACAACCCCGAAGAATCCACGGCTGCGGCCGCCGATGATTCCGGGGATCTTCACGGTGATTGCGGTAGGGCGTTAGGATTCCGATGAAAATCGCTCTCGTTGTCATTGTGGCGCTTGTCTTCGCAGGATCGTTTGTCGCCGATTACAAATGGCGGAAGTGGGTACGCGAGCGGCGCGGCGACCGGCAGTAACGGCGCGCACCCGCACGGTCACGACTTTCCGCGAACCTGCCGTTACAATGTGGAAGAGGGAGCCGTCCAATCCGCATGCACTTTCCTAAAGCTATTCGCTCAACTGTTCGACTGAATCGCGCCGGTTTGGCGTCGAGCTTGGCCGCAGCCGGACTGCTGCTGGCAACAGCCCCACGGGTACATGCGCAGTTTGCGCCTCCGCCTCCGGGAACGCAGGTGCACGACCCTTCCGCGTTGAAGCCGCCAGCGGGCGCGCGTGTAGCGATTATCGAGTTTGAAGACCTGGAGTGCCCCGATTGCGGGCGCGCCAATCCTCTGTTGCGCGATGCTGCGATCAAATACAACATTCCCTGGGTGCGCCACGATTTTCCGTTGCCTTTCCACGCGTGGAGCATGCAGGCAGCCGTGAATGCGCGCTGGTTCGATACCAAAAGCAAGAAGCTTGGCGACGAATATCGCGACGAGGTATTTGCCAATCAGCCGTCGATCGTCGACCTGAATGGACTGCGTACTTTCACCGAGAAATTTGCGCAGAGTCACGGTGTGGCGTTGCCCTTTGCGATTGATCCGATGGGCAAGTTGCTCGCCGAAGTGAAGGCCGACTATGCGCTCGGGCAACGGATCGGAATCGAGCACACGCCCACCATCTGGGTGGTGACGGCAAACAGCAAAGGCGCGCCGTTTGTCGAAGTCGTCGACCGCAGCAAGTTGTATCAGCTGATCGACCAGGCGCTTGAAGACACCAAGGGCGCCGCAACGCGCATCTCACATTAGTAGTGCGCAATAGTTGAGCCGCCGGGGCTCGATCGAATGGGAAATTTCCGCTACACCGTTGAGGTCTTCGCTCCTCCCGAGCGAATATGGGCGGTTTTCGTGGATGTGGAGCGCTGGCCCGAATGGACTCCGACGGTGACGCGCGCGCAGCGGCTCGAAGGTGGCCCGCTTGCGGTTGGTAGCCAAACCAAAATCTGGCAGCCTAAACTTACGCCCGTCATTTGGCGCGTGACAGTGCTAGACGAAACCGCCGGTGTGTTTACGTGGACCACCAGCAAACCGGGCATCCAGGTGACTGCGACACATAAGATGGAGACAAATGACGGCGGTGCTCGGGTAACGCTCTCGCTCGATTACTCGGGGCTGGTGGGTGCGCTGATGGCTTGGCAACTCAAAGACCTGAATTGGGATTACCTGACCATGGAAGCGGCAGGATTGAAGCAGCGCTGCGAGCAGTGACGCGGTCCAGGCGGACGCGACAAGCGCGCTAATCGCCGTTCTGAATATTCACCAGTACAGGCTGACCGGCGTTGTCGCCGCCAGGCGAAACCGTCTGCGTTTGCGGGGCGCGCCAGTGGTCGATGTAGCTGATCCGGTGCACGCAGCCGATGGTGCAATTGGGCGCGCACCCTTTGGCGGTCAGGAATTCCCGCTTCACATCGGCGGTGGTGTAGCCGGCCAGCGGCACGCCGGGGTAGCCGCGCTGCTGGCTGCAATAGTGCACCAGCCCGTCCTCGCAGATATAGAGATAGCGCGAGCCTGCGCGGCACCGCCAGTCGTTCGGCTGGCCTTTGGCAATCGCTTCCTGAAACTTGTCAAACTGCGCGTAGTTGGTCTTCTTCCGGTGGGTCATCGCGAAGTAGACCTTGGCTTCGTCCTCTTTCAGAGGCTTCAACTGCCCGCTGCCGTCGTGGATGATGCCGATGGTCGACTCAAACCCCAGCTCCAGCGCCCGCTTGCCAATCACCAATGCGTCGTTGGGATCTTTGAAGCCGCCGCCCACGACGGAATTGATGTTGACGTGGAACTCGGCGAACTCGGCTAGCATCTGCAGCTTCTTGTCCAAAACCTTCAGGCTCTTCTTCGAGACTTCATCCGGCACGAGGTTGTCGATCGAGATTTGCAGGTGGTCGAGGCCGGCCTGGTTCAGGCGCTCGATGCGTTCCTGGTTGAGCAGGTAGCCGTTGGTGATCATGCCGGCGATGGCGCCGGTGCTCCTCATGCGGCGGATGATGTCGTCGAGGTGCGGGTGGGTCAGCGGCTCGCCGCCGGAGATGCCGATCATGGCCGTGCCCAGGCGGCCCAGATGGTCGATGCGCCGGATCATCTCGGCTAAAGGCACGGGCTCAGAGACTTTGTCGTACTCGTTGCAGTAGGCGCAGGAGAGATTGCAGAAGCGCGCGGGGACGATTTGGGCCAGCACCGGATGGCCGGTCGAGGCCAGGGCGCGCGCCACCATGGCGTATTCGCGCGCCTTGCGCGTGGCCGCAATGCGGCGTCCGCGCAGCGTCGATCTCCGGGGAGTTGCCATCCTTTCTATTGAATCACAATGCGCGGTGATCAGGACATCGCCTGCGCCCTCAAGGGCTTCGCTTGCCGTCCTAACCACTCTGTCGTTTTTCCGGCGCAAGCGAAGCCCGATTCTCGGTTGCTCCACCGCTTGGTAAGCAGTCGAGGTAGTTCTTAGTTAGTAAATAGAATCATTGGCGGGTGGCCCACATCTCTTCAAGTCCCCACAACGCTGGGTGCCCCAGGTCCTGGACCCCCACAGACGGGTCTTTGTCTGTGGGGTGGAGGTCTCGTTTCTGAGACCTGGGAGGATATTCTCCTCCCGACAGACCTAAACAAGAACGACGAACCTCGACTATCCGAGCATCTCATCCGGGAAACTTCCTACCCGGGTCTCAACCACCCCAACGACGAAGAACTGTCGTTGGGGACCCCGGTAAAGATCGAGACCCGGGGCACCCAGCGTTGTAATCACGCGTCGACATGTGACTTCAACCACCGACCGTTTCCCGGCTACGACCTAAGCTGTCCTCCATGACTCAGGGGCTACGCCGTTTTCAGCAGGCCGGGACCTTCCACTTCCTGACCTTCAGCTGTTATCGCCGGTGGCCCTATCTCCGCAGCGCAATCGCGCGAGACCTGTTCGAAGCGTCCCTAGAACGCATCCGAAAGCGCTACTTGTTCGTCGTCGTGGGCTACGTCGTGATGCCCGAGCACGTCCATTTGCTCGTGAACGAGCCGGCACTCGGCACACTCGATCGGGTGATGCAGGCGCTCAAACTATCCGTCTCACGCAGACAGGTGCGTACTCCGTTCTGGCAGGCACGCTACTACGACTTCAACGTCTGGAATCCGGAGAAGACTACGGAGAAGCTCGACTACATGCACCGGAACCCGGTGAAGCGCGGACTCGTGGCGAAGCCAGAGGATTGGCCGTGGTCGAGCTTTTGCCATTACAGGGCAGGTTTCGTGGGAACCGTTGAGATCGAGTCGTTCTGGACAGCGGCACGTCGCGGGAACGAACTGCCCGACGCCCAACTGAAGATTTGAGGCCCTCGCTAGCCTCTCCGTATGCCAGCCCGCCGCTCTGCTTCCATCAGGTTGGTCAGAATGTCGTTGATGCGGGTCAGGTGGCCTTCGCCTTTGGAGCGCAGCCAGTCGAGTACCTGCGGATCGAGCCGCACGCTCACCGGAACTTTCCGTCGCACGTCGCGCAGGCGGACCATGCTGGCAAGCTGCTCCGGTGTCAGCTTGGGAATGTCGCTATAGTCGATGTCCGAGTCATCGCCCGCCGCGCGCTTGGCGGCCGCTCTGCGCAGCGCCTCTTTCTCCGCCTCAGTCCAGCGCCTGTTCCTGATATCGTCGGAAGTCATCCTCACTAGCTCTTCGCGCGGAGATGATCCGGATAACCTCTTCGCCATCGTCACCCTCCCTATACACGTGCGCGACTAACAGCAGGTCGCCGACGCCGGGATCGATCGATGCAAAACCCAGCGCGTGCCAGCGCTGCTCGCCCGTCCCGTCGATGCGGTCCAGCCCAAATATGCAATGGGGGTCAGCAAAGACCAGGAGTGCAACTTCGAAACTGATGCCGCTGTGTTTGCGCTGATTGAGCCGGTTCTTGCGCTCCTCCCACTCGTAGCGCCTGTGTATATACATAATGTAGCACGAAACTCTGACCGAAGAGGCCGTAGTTCTTCAGCGATTTTCTTCGCAAACTGACCTGGACGGCTGTGCCGCTGCACACAAATGCGTCCCTGAACCGGCCCGGTGTTGCCGAAAATATCACTGAAGCAGCGCAGAATTGAAATAGGTGCGTCCGGAGCATGGAGCGGGTCCTTCCGCTTCGCACGGGCGCGTCACCCAGCCTCCAAGGGGTGTACAGCCGGAGACAAGTCT
>PLKY01000013.1 GCA_003140785.1 Acidobacteriaceae bacterium
TTTCGAGAAAACTCATAGCTCCTTGCTGAGTAATGGAGCCAATGTCCTTGTCAGTAGGATCAAGCTCGTGAACCTGCGGGCAATCTGAATTTGGGCTGATAGTCAGGCCCAAATACCTCGCTTCTCCGGAATTCAAGAAGCACGCATGGCGCCACAGGAAACCTGCAGAGCAGGACAGGAGATCCTTGTCTCGCAATCCGAGGTTTCCACAGAAAGCAAGTCTGTAAAAACCCTGAACGAAAATTCCTTGCGAAAGTGAGAGGCTGAATGACAAGAGATCCCTGGAAGGCCGTCCCAGCCGTGGCAATCCTATGCTGCGGACTCGTGCCGTTGTCCACTGTGGCGCAGCAGTCCGCGAGAACCACAACACCCGTTCATAGCTATTTGGCTGAAGTCCCAGCAGAGAAAAGCCCGGACTCAAATACGGCCGAATCTTCTAAGGATTCTGAGACAACCCCGGCAACGACTCCCGATTCGGCTTCTTCTCCCGCAGACGCAACTCCCGCGCCTGCACCCGATCCAGCTTCTGCCTCATTACCGGTAGCTCGGGATGCGGTGATCAAAGAACTTGCCGAGATGAAAGCACGAATTGCGCAACTGGAGGACGAACTGAAAGCGAGCGACGCCACGAGCGATGCCAACGCGCTTCGCTCGGCCGAAACTACAGATGGCGTTTCCCGCGCTTCCGACGGGTCCCAGACGCCGACTGGGCAATCAACGCCTGCGGCAGCTCCACCGGCGGCCGCGGCTCCAACACCGCCTGAGATTTCAGCAGAGACCACAACCAAATCGGCTCCGTTCGCCTGGTTTGACCAGACCTGGTTGAACGACGGCGGCCACAACGTGGATAGCCCGATGAGCACCAAGTACTTCACTCCGGAAATTCGCTTCGACGCGAATTACATCCTCGACTACAACCACCCCGATGACGACTCGATGGTTGGCTCGACGGAGATGTATCGCTCAGACGAATTGCAGCTCGAGCAGGCCAGTTTCGGCGGCGACTTTCGCATTCAGAACACGCGCGGTCGCATCCTGACCATGAACGGCTTGTTCTCACAGGCCACCGTGCGTAACGACGCCAGCTACAACCGCGGCCAGTGGGATCTTAAGGATGCTTACAAGTACTTCTCGGAGGCCTGGGGTGGATATCACTGGGATGTGGCCCACGGCTTCAACGTGGATGCCGGTATCTTCGTCTCCTACGTCGGCCTATTCAGCTACTACAACTTTGACAACTGGGCCTATCAGCCTTCTTACGTTTCGTCGAACACACCCTGGTTCTTCAATGGTTTGCGCATCCAATATTTCCCAACGGACAAGTTGAAGATTGAGCCGTGGATCATCAACGGCTGGCAGTCGTATGCTCGCTACAACGGCCACGGAGGGTTAGGCGGCCAGGTTCTTTGGCGTCCGAACAAAAAATGGCACTTCAACTTCAACGACTACGGCTTAGGTGAAGACGATGCAGGCTTCCCCGGACGTTCACGTGTCCACGCCGACTACAGTCTCCAGAACAAAGTCTACGATAATCCGAAGAGTTTTCTCGACAAGTTCGCCTGGACACTGACCGGCGATGCCGGTTGCGAATATGGCGGAGGTCCAGCCAGCTTCGCTGTGACCAGTCAGACGACTCGCGACCCAACGGGCGCCTCACCCTTGAAAGGTACGCTCTCAACCTACAACGGCGGCGTGGATTGCCACAGCAGTAAAGACGGCAGGCCAAAACAGATGTTCCTCGGCTGGATGGCATATACACGCGCCTGGTTCAAGCATGACCTCTACGCCGTGACACTCGGTGGCGGTCAAATGAACAACCCCGGCCGTTATCTCACCCTGCTGCCTGCAATCAACGGCGCAACGGCCACCACCGGCACCCCGTACTTTACCGAGAACGCGGGCGACAGGGCGCAGGCACATGACATGACGCTCACCTTTGACTATATGCCGAGCCAATTCATCACCTTCCGGTTGGAAGAAGCCTATCGCTACTCTGGCGTTCCTTACTGGAGCGGCCGTGGCGGCGTTACACCTCCAGGCGGCAACAACGGCAATCCCGCGGACTACCAATGCGCAGCCGGCGGAGACTCTGGCTACGGCTACGTGTCTATCAACAGCAATACAGGAGTCGGCGTACCTGGTCAGCCTCTGGCTATTGCAAACTGCCAGGCGCTCAACCTGTCGAACGGTTACGTAACGCCGGGCGATCAGCGAGCTCTCTGGTGGCCCGATCTGCGCACCAACCAAACTTCCACTTTGGGGTCAATCATGGTCAGGTTCTAGTTAGCTTGGATTCATTCAACCAGACGTGGCCGTGGCAATCCGTTAGAGAAACTTCATGAGCAGCATTGGCGTCGCTTACGATCCCGATGCTGCTCATTAAGGAGCGTGCATTTGAAGCGAACAATTGTGTCCATGTCAACAAGCTCAAGGAGTAAGACGATCAAGCAATAGGTATGTGAGAAGGATGATCGATAAATTCAGGAAGAGCGGGGGTGAAATGCCTACCAATAAGGGATCTCCGCATCTCCACTTTGTACTCTTATGAAACTCTTCATGCGGCCCTCATGCCTTGAGTTGAATACTCAAAGAATCATTGGGACAGTTTGCCGAATGTCAACTGCTTTCTCTTCTTGAAAAGCGGCCTGCAGAAGGTGTGTTCAGACGGTGAGACAACCAACCGTCTTTTCGGAATCAACGCACTTTCCTTGTAATTCACTTTTGTGGCTTCGACTAACCATTGGGAAGGATTACGAAATAGCCCAGTGATTCTGTCCGGATGAATGAGCCTCTTCATAGCTATTAACCCAGCGACGTAAAGCGTCGCAGAGGCATTACTAACGATGAAAGCAGACCTCCGGACGGTCATCGTAAGAGGGGTTGCAATTTTCTGTCTTTTTGAGCAGTTTGTGTGTCACGCACAAAGTGTGGGTTCAGGCAACGTTCTGGCTGCGCCGTCGCCCCAGCTAAGTTCCGTGGAAGGAACTGGAGCAAATTCAGTGTTACTCTTTTCGGCGCAAGTGGAGCATCCGGGTGATTCGCATATGGCGGCGGCAGATTCGTCATCTGCCGACGCCACTGCATTGGTGGGTGACGGACAGACTCCACAGGTTCCTTCGCCCGCAGCGTCGGCCAAGATCAAACCAGGATTTTTACCCGGTGGGGGAAGGCTTACATGGCGGACTGGACGGGTACAACGGCAACGGATCCTGATGCGCAGAAACGCCGCGGTACTCCAGCTCCAATCTCAGCGCCGCCCTACCCCGCGTCCGACTGGCCGATAGGCGGGACCCAGGAGATCGGCGCTCCCGACTACTCGACCTACCAGCTTCAAACGGCCATTGATGGCGATCCAATCAAGCTAAGTAAGATCAAATGGTATGGCTGGGCCGCGATCGGCGCCAACGGTTCGACCAATAACCGCGGCAATCCGAGCAAGGGAATCGCCGCCAATGCTCCGTCGGCGTACGATGTGTACCCCAACACTGTCGTGCTCGACCAATTAGCGCTCTACGCTGAGAGGTTGGCGGACACTGTGCAGACCGATCACTTCGATTGGGGATTCCGGCTTACCAACCTTTACGGACAAGACTACCGCTATACAACCTCGCACGGCATTCTTAGCCAGCAGTTACTCGTCAAGAACTCCCAGTACGGCTATGACCCTGTGATGGTGTACCTGGATCTCTACTTTCCCAAGCTTGGACAAGGAGCAGATCTGCGAATCGGGCGGTACGTCTCACTGCCCGACATTGAAGCGCA
>PLKY01000432.1 GCA_003140785.1 Acidobacteriaceae bacterium
CCTGCCTGTGGCTCGACCTCGCGGAAGAATGGCGCAACTGCACCGGCCTGCCCTGGGTCGCCGCCGTCTGGGCCGCCCGGCCAGAGGCCCTCACCGCATCGGGAATCAGCGCAGCGCAGCTCACCGCGGACCTCCAGCAATCGCGCGACAACGGCCTCGCCCACATCCCCCAACTGGTCGAGGAGTGGACGCCACGGATAGCGATCCCGCCCGCCACCATCCGTTACTACCTCAGCCGCAACATCCACTACACCTTGACGCCGGCCTGCATCGACACCATCAAGCTCTTCCGTGGCTATGCCGCCAAGGACNNTGAAAACCACCTAAATCCGAAGTTGCCGCGACTTCCTTGCACCACTACGCGTCTTATCCACCATGACGCCTCTGTCAGCAGCGACGATGTATCAGCCTCGCCTCATCGCCGAGGCGCTCGCGGCTGCATTGCTGGTTGCACCCCACCATCCCAATCCGTTCATCCATATGCTGCTCTCGTTCGGGCTGGTAGGTGTGTTTCTCGTCTCCATTGTGGACTCGTCCTTCGTGCCGCTTCCACTACCCGGTATCACCGACATTATGATCGTCGTGCTTGCAGCCCAGCACGCAAACCTCATCCTGCTGATCGGCGCAGCGACGGCAGGCTCGGCCCTCGGAGGGCTCTTCAGCCACAAGGTCGGACAAGCCGGAGGCATGAGCTTCCTCGAAAAACACATCTCCCCCAACATCTTCAAGCGAGTCTGTGGCTGGATGGAGAAGCACGCCATCCTCTCCGTGGCGCTCCCGGCGATCCTGCCGCCGCCAATGCCGCTCTCGCCGTTTGTGCTCGCGGCTGGAGCGCTCAAAATGTCGCGCAAGAAGTTCCTGACCACATTCACAATCAGCCGCTGTTTGCGCCACACGATAGCCGCCGCGCTAGGCGTCTACTACGGCCCGCACGTCCTGCACCTGTGGAGCATGTTCAGCCGCAAGTGGGCGGTCCCGATCCTGATCACGATCTGGAGCATCATCCTGGTCAGCGTAGGCTTCGCCTTCTGGAAGCTCTACAAGACATCCCGCACCGTGGGCTCCCAACAGCCAAGTCCCCGCGCACCAGTCCCCTCGCCTCAAGCCTGAAGCAAGCCAACCGCGCCCACGCTAACAACTGAGAACTGCCCTCACATCTCCCACTGCAGCAGCGTAGCGCCCACGGTAAATCCAGCTCCTACACTTGCCAACAACACAAGGTCGCCCTTCTTCAGCGTGCCCTCATCCAGCGCAGTCCGCATCGCCATCGGAATCGTCGCGGCTGTCGTATTGCCGAAGCGATCAATATTGATCACCACGCGCTCCAGCGGCAAGCCCAGTCGTTCCGCCGTCGATAAAATGATCCGCTTATTTGCTTGATGTGGGATGAAGCATCCCAGGTCCTTGCCGGTCAGGCCATTGCGCGTCAGCACCGTCTCTGTCGCCTCCGCCATCTTGCGCACGGCAAACTTGTACACCGCCTGCCCGTCCTGATGCACAACGTGCATGTTCTTGGCTACTGTCTCCGCGGTCGGAGGATGCAGACTCCCGCCGCCCGGCATATTCAACGACGGCGCGCCCGATCCATCGATCTCGTGGTAGTAGTCGATCAGTCCGATCTCGCCCTCAGCGCACGGCTCCAGCAGCACCGCACCGGCCCCGTCGCCAAAGATCACGCAGGTTGCACGGTCGGTGTAGTCGATGATCGAGCTCATTACATCCGCTCCAATCACCATCACCTTCTTGTGAACGCCGCTCTCCACCAGCTTCGCGCCCATCTGCAGCGCATAGGGAAATCCCGAGCACGCCGCCGACAGATCAAATCCCCAAGCACCCTTGGCGCCAATCTTGTCCTGAACCAGGCAGGCAGTCGCAGGAAAAAACATGTCCGGCGTCACCGTCGCAACAATAATCACCTCAACTTCGGTAGGCCCAATTCCGCGCAGCGCCAGGCAATTCCGTGCGGCTTCCGCAGCCAGATCGCTGGTGGCGACGCCCTTCTCTACGATGTGCCGAGTGTGGATCCCGGTCCGCTCAGTGATCCACTGGTCGTTGGTGGCGACCATCTTTTCCAGGTCCGCATTCGTCAGCAAACGCGGAGGAACATACGTCCCAACCGAACTAATCTTCGCCCGCACCCGCTGTTGCGGCTTCAACGTCAGACTCAATCCTTCACCTCACTGCCTCTTGCACCGAGCAGTCGCAACTGCCAGCATCATCCATACTTGTCAAAACGACGGATGGCTCGGCAATCATTCTCGCCCACCTGCGACCGAAGGACAAGCTAAACTATTACGCCGCCTGATCCATGGCAGTCGAAAACCCGCGCAGCGCCGTCGCAAATTTACTCCTCAGATTGTCAGGGGGCACTGCCGAACAGACAGCCGTCAACTGCCAACTGAGAAATGACAACTGTCAAAAAAGTACCGGGCGACCTACTGCGCCCGTAATGACCCGTTACCGTTGCTTCCTTCCGGACCTGGCGGGGTTGGCGGGATTACGTCGCGTAGGACCCGGCACTGAGTGATTTTACCACTCACGCGGGGGACAGATTCTCCGGGCAAATCGGCGCTCAGGGCATTCTCCCGAGCAAAAGGAGCGCTCGTTGAAACGCGCCATAGAGTATTATTTTCGCGCTTGAAAAACACCCTTCCAGGAGAGCGCGAAATGAGGCTAAAGGTCACGATATTGTCGTTTGCATTTCTGTCTGTCGCATTGTGTGCATCGGCCCAAGGTCTGCCTCCACTCGGGCAGTCTCCCGATCAAAAGCCTGCCCCGGCCACGGCCACGGCTCCGCCACCCAGCAAGCTCACCGTGGAAGCCGCGAACGCCGACCTGAAGACTGCGCGCGCCGCCAACCAGGAAAAGCGATACGCCGACGCGGAAGCACTGATGCTGCGTGACACGGCCGCCCGCGCCGATATGCCTTATCTATGGATTGAGCTGGGTCAGGCTCAACTTGGCGAGAAGAAATACGACGACGCCGAATCAAGCTTCAAGGCGGCATTGGGCAACGGCGGCGCACAGGTGAAGGCGACTGCCAGCACGAAGGGGTTTTATGCCGCGGATGGAAAAGGGACGCACTCTGGGGTGACGATCTCGGATGCGGAAACAACGACGACGAGTAAGCTGCCACCCGAAGTGAAAGGCATCAGCTATTCGAGTCTTGGTCAACTCTACATTCTGTCCAACAAGGTTCCGGAGGCAAAAGCAGCCTTTGACGAGGCGGCCAAGGATTTTCCAGCGCAGGCCCCTCTTTACTATCGCAACGAGGCCATTTTCTTTCTTCAGGCAGGCAATGCCGTAGAGCAGGTGGAAGCCGCGAACAAAGCCATCGCCGTTGACCCCACGCGCGCGGCTCTTTACTTCTATAAGGGACAGGGCCTTGCCGCGCAGGCAACAGTCGACCCGAAGACGCAGAAACTTGTGCTGCCCGCTGGCTGCGCCGAGGCGCTGCAGAAGTACCTGGATCTCGATCCTTCGGGTCAGTATTCGACGGACGCGAAAGGAATGCTCGCCGCCGCTGGTGTTGCAGTGAAGGCCGCGAAGAAGTAACGAGCGCCAACGGCCGGCGTGCGCTCCCAGTGCGATTGTGCGCGCCGAAACTCCACTCCCGGTACAATGAGAGAGTGAATAAACTTTCCCCACCCACGGCCCCTTCCGTGGGCTTTATTTCGTTAGGCTGCCCCAAAAACCTCGTCGATTCCGAGGTGATGATGGGCTTGCTGGACCGCGCCGGAGCGCGGCTGACCGCTCGCCCCGAGGACGCCGATATCCTTGTCGTGAATACCTGCAGCTTCATCGATACAGCGAAGCAGGAGTCGGTGGACACCATCCTCGAAATGGCTCGCCTCAAGACGGAGGGCCGCGCGACCAAGCTGATCGTGGCCGGATGCCTTGTGGAGCGCTATCGGGACGAAATTCGCAAGAACATACCCGAAGTGGATGCCGTTGTTGGCACCGGCGAACTGGAGTCGATCCTCGAAGCGGCGGGGATTGCGCCGATGGCGATTGCGGCGCCGTCGCCGTTTACGATTCTCAGCAGCAACGGACATGCGGAAGTTCGATCAGGGCGCGAGTCTGGGGCGGGCACGCACAAGACGGAGTTTCGACCAGAAGGCGATCACCGCGAAAAGCAGGGCCGCTTCAAGCGGGATGACTGGCAGGGTGCGACACATCTTCTACCGACCTATCTCTACGACGAATCCACGCCACGCGTGCTCTCGACCGGCCGAGCTTCGGCTTATATCAAGATCGCGGAAGGCTGCGACCACCCCTGTACCTTTTGCATCATTCCGAACCTGCGCGGGAAGTTTCGTTCGCGGCGCTTCGAGTCCGTCGTCGCCGAGGCGCAGAGACTCGTGGCGAGCGGCGTTCAGGAGATCACGCTGATCGGGCAGGATACGACTTGCTACGGCGAGGATTTGGGCCTGAAGGACGGGCTTGCGACGCTGCTCGACACGCTGGCCGGCATCGACGGCCTGCGCTGGCTGCGCTTTCTCTATGCGTATCCGAATCGGATTACGGGACGTCTGCTCGAAACGATCGCGAAGCACGACAACATCTGTAAGTATCTCGACGTGCCGCTCCAACACGCGTCGCCGGATGTTTTGAAGCGCATGAAACGGGGGGCGGGGGCTGACATTTTTTTGAAGACGCTGGAAAAAGTTCGCGCTGCCGTTCCTGGAATTGCGTTGCGGACTTCGTTCATCGTCGGCTTTCCGGGCGAGTCGGCCGAAGATTTCGAGACTCTGGAGGAGTTCATCGGCGAGGCAAAGTTCGACTGGCTCGGCGTCTTCAACTATTCGCACGAAGAAGGATCAGGGGCATATTCGCTGGCCGCGCAGGTCCCCAAGCGAACCATTGAAGCGCGCAAGCGACGGCTGATGAAGCTACAGCAATCGATCAGCAAACGGGCGAAGCAGCAGTGGGTGGGGCGTGAGGTGACGCTGCTGACCGAAGGCGAGAGCGAAGAGACATCGATGTTGTGGGAGGGGCGCACGCAGTTCCATGCGCCCGAAATTGACGGCAAGGTCTACATCAACGATTTCGGCGCTCTGGATTCCCTGCAGGCAGGTCGCTTTTACAAAGCCGAGATCACTGAGGCGCACGAATACGATGTAGTCGCGCGCGTCGTCGCTGGACCGCTTTAAACTGTCTCTTAATGGACGATATCGGCTACTTCCGGTCGCCGCGCGCGCTAGCTGCCATTCAGGCACGCACGGCGGAATTGAATTTCGACATGGCGTCGGAACCGCGCACAGGCGCGCTGCTGCAGATGCTTGCGGCATCCAAACCCGCCGGGCGGTTTCTCGAACTGGGCACAGGAACCGGCGTCGCCACCGCCTGGATTCTCTCCGGCATGGACGCTGCTTCGAGCCTGATCAGCATCGATACGGATGAACAGGTGCAAGCTGTAGCGCGCGAGGCCCTGTGTCACGACGCGCGGCTGAAGCTGCTGTCGCACGATGGAGCAGCGTTCCTATGGCGCCAGCCCAAAAAGAGCTTCGACCTGGTATTTGCCGATGCGATTCCCGGAAAGTATGACGCACTGGATGAAGCGCTGGCGATCGTGAAGCCGGGCGGTTACTACGTGATTGACGACATGCTGCCGCAGCCCAACTGGCCGGAAGGTCACGCGGAAAAGGTCCCGGCCTTGATCGATCGTCTGGCAGCCGACCCAAGGTTTGTGATGTTGCCCCTGGTGTGGTCGAGCGGCGTTGTTGTGTTGGTGAGAAAATCTCCTCAGGAAGTTGTGCCGGAGTTATAGACGTGCCCGCAAAGAAAAAATCAGTGAAGGTTCTGCACTGCCCCAGCTGTGGGATGCTTGTCCGTCCCGGTGATGAGGACTTTCCGTTCTGCAGCGACCGCTGCCGCAAGATCGACCTGGGGAAATGGGCGATGGGTGTTTACAAGATCAGCTCGCCTGTTCTCGATCCTGAAGTGCTGGACGACCTGGGCGGGCTGGGCGGCGGACAGAATAATGAAGAATAGCGGCGCGACCGCTGAATCGCCCGCTTCCGCGCACAAGACCTTTTGGGCTTGGACCGTCGCGACGTTCTTGGGAGCTGGCCAGGGCAAGCCGGGCCCCGGTACGTGGGGCTCAGCGGCTGCGGTGTTGCTCTGGGCCGCGTATGCGTGGGGCTTCCATCCGGAGCCGCAGGCTCTGCTGATTGCGCTGATCATTGGGATCATTCTTTCGATTGCGCTGGGCGTGCCTGCGGCGACCATCGCCGCGCGAGAGAGCGGTCGGCACGACCCAGGCTTTGTTGTCATCGACGAAGTTGCCGGCCAGTGGATCGCGCTTTTGGGTAGCCGCGCCAATTGGCGAACCGCGCTTTTGGCGCTCGTCCTGTTTCGCCTTTTTGATATCACGAAACCGTTCCCTGCCCGGCGGCTCGAACGCTTGCCTGAAGGCTGGGGCATCGTCTTCGACGACGTGGCCGCCGGGCTGTATGCTTTGGGTGTAGGTTGGTTGTTGCGGCATTTTATTCCGCCGCTGCAAGGCTAAGGCGAAACATGCCCCGGACTCGTTCTCAATCCGCAACGGAAGACGTATTTGCAGATCCGCGCATCGACGACATCGTTCCTGCATCGGCGTTGCCCCTTGGCGAAGTTGAGATCACTGGAATCCATCTTGGACCTCACTCTTCCGGCCCGCCGGTGGTACTGGTGGGTACGCAGCCTGCACATGTGCTGATGAGCCGCCCCAGCCGCCTCGCCTTTCGCGTGCCGGAAGACGCCGCCTCCGGGCTTATCGAAGTGCGTTCGCCGGTCGGAGTCAGCAACGCTGCGCCTCTGCGCGTGGCGCGCGAGCTCTCAAGCGGACTGCATCCGGTCACCAGCCCTGCTGTCAGCCGCTCGGGCATGGTGTATTCCACGATTTCCGGTCCGCGCGGCAAGCAGACTCCTGTATCGGTAGTGCGTGTCAGCCCCGACGGGCGCGCTACGCCCTTTGTGACTGGAATTCTCAACGCCACGGGTCTGGCCTTCAGTCCGGAAGGCGATCTTTTTGTGACGTCGCGCGCCGAAGGAAATGTCTATCGCGTGGATGGGGCCGGTGAATCCACGCTCTATTCCGAAGGCATGGGCGTTGCCACGGGCGCAGTCTTCGATCAGGAAGGCAATCTCTACGTCGGTGACCGCAGCGGTACCATTTTCAAAATCGATGTCCAGAGAAAGATCTTCGTTCTCGCCACCTTGGAAGCGAGCATTTCGGCCTACCATCTCGCGATTGATTCGGAGGGCACGCTTTTCGTTACCGGCCCCACACTCTGCTCGAATGACGCAATCTGGGCTATCGATAGCCATGGCCAGACGCGCGCCTGGTTCCGCGGGCTCGGCCGACCGCAGGGCCTGGCCTTGTCGAAGGAAGGTGACGTTTATGTCACCGCGTGTCTGCATGGCCGACGCGGGCTTGTGCGCGTAACCCCCGCAGGCGCGACGAGTCTTGTAGTTGGAGGAAACAACCTTGTCGGCGTAGCTTTTTCGCCCCTCGGCACTACCATCCTGGCCACCAATGAGGCGGTTTACGATGTGGACCTGGGAATCGAAGGGATGAATGTTTCTTAGAGTCTGCCTCTGGCCGCGAGCTACCTCGCCACTCGCAGCGTCGCAGTTGAATGGGCCAAGTCGATGGCTGCCGCATTATCCTAACTAGAGGCTCAACGTCAGGAGCAAGTCGCTGCACTTATGAAATCGGAAATCATTGCTGTCGGCTCCGAGATGCTTACTCCGTTCCGGCAGGACACCAACTCTCTCTACATCACCGAAAAGCTCAATGAAATTGGGGTCAACGTAGCGTTCAAGACCATCGTCGGCGACCGGCGCAAGGATCTCGTCAACGCCATCGGCGCCGCATTGCGCCGCACCGACATCGTCATCCTGGTCGGTGGATTGGGGCCGACGGAAGACGACCTGACCCGCGAAGCTGTGGCCGAAACTCTCTCTTTGAACCTGCGGCGCGAACCCGCGCAGGTAGCTGCTCTGCACGCGCGCGCGGCCACGTGGCGCATCTCGATGCCCGAAAATAATCTCAAGCAGGCCGATGTGATTCAAGGCGCGACTGTGCTGACCAATCCTAACGGCAGCGCTCCGGGCCAATGGCTCGACACCACGTTCGAAGGCTATCGCAAGCTGATCATGCTGGTGCCCGGACCGCCCCACGAGTGTCACGCGCTCTTTGACACCGAGTGCTTGCCGCGACTCCGCGACGAGCTGCCTCCGCGCGCAATTGCCGTGCGCACACTCAAGGCGGCGATGATTCCCGAGTCGCAGGCGGACAAGATTCTGGCGCCGATTTACACCGAGTACAAGGATGTGGAGACGACCATCCTGGCCCATAATGGCGACATTCAGCTCACGCTGATCTGCTCCAAACCCACGCAGGCGGCGGCTAAACAGCGCGTGGAAGAGCTTGCCGGCAAGCTCGAAGAAGCGCTCGACGACTGGCTCTACTCCTCTGAAGGCGAATCGTTGGAGCAGATTGTTTTGTACTATCTAGGACTGCGGCAGGCAACGCTCGCTGTCGCCGAAAGCTGCACAGGCGGCCTGGTTGCGCAGCGCATCACGGCGGTTCCCGGCAGCTCGCGGTCGTTTCTCGGTGGCGCGGTCGTCTATTCCGATCCGTTGAAGACATCGTTCGCCAACGTCCCGCCGGAACTGATCGCTCAACATGGCGCGGTTTCGGCGGAAGTGGCGAGCGCAATGGCAGAGGGGATTCGAAAACGCACAGGAGCAACGCTGGGCGTCGGCGTGACCGGGATTGCCGGACCAACCGGTGGTACAGAATCGAAGCCTGTAGGTCTCGTATATTTCGCGGTGTCCGATTCCCAGAAGACCGACTCGTTCAACCGCACTTTTCGCGGCGACCGCGACCGCGTGCGGCAGTGGGCTGCGCAACAGGCGCTGGATCTGATTCGCAGGAAGCTGATGTAGGCTGCGCTTTGCGTTGCGAAGGGATTTCTCCACCGTCATCCACTTCTTTTCATCGCGAATTCGCGAGGCTGTAACCAAGCCCGTATCTGCAGATCCCGATAATCCTCACGTGCCGCGAAGCCACCGGCACGACGAGAGGAATTCCCTATGTCAAAAGAAGCAGCACATCATCACACCCAGGCAGCGGAACACCACGAGCACGCTGCGCGCCACCACCACGAAGCCGCAAAGCATCATGAGGGTGGCAATCACGAAGCGGCCGCCCACCACGCCCAACTGGCCCACGGCCACACCATTCACGCCGCCGACCATGCCGAGGAAGCCGCCAAGCATCACGTTGAGGCTCACGGCGAAGTGCACGCGTAAGTGCGTGCGAAGATCCTGATTTGAAGCGGCAGGATGACGAAGAGAATCCTGTTCGATTGACAGTGTCCCCAGGCTGGGCGTCAAACCCGCCCGCCTGCGCGGGCAATTCGCGGAAAATGCGCATGCTGCGTTTCGGAAACATTGACGCGTGCCCATGCCCTCTGCAAAACTCCGGCCATGCGATACAGCGGCAGGGTGGAGTATGCAGACGCCCGCAAAATGCGCCAACGCAACAAGGGCTACTACCGGGTTCTGCACTGGCCAATCTGGGTCTGGGTTTTCTTTCTGACGCCGGGACCGCTCACCTTTTCGCTTTTCGCGCACGGCTTCAGCTGGGCCAATTCCGCCTGGCTCATGGCTGTGCTCATCGGCACGGGCATCGCAGGCCTCTACGGGCAGATGCCCGGGGTTGAACCGCGGCCTTATATTTTGCGCTTTGACGAGGACAAGCCCAATCCTCTTTATCGCAAGGTCTGCTACACGTTCGCGTGGAATGCGGTGCTGAACTTTGCGCTGCTGAATCTCACAGGCCTTCTCATCGCGTCCATCACTGGTATCTGGTATATGAAACAGCTTTATCAGTATGCCTACTTCCCTCTCTGCGCTCTCATTCTGCTGCTCGGCGCGTTCGGCAAACTACCGCGCGTCGGGCGCTCGACCAAGGGCGAAGGCACCGAGCGCCGATACTTCTACGGCTCGGTCTGGGCTGTCACGATTGGGCAGACGATGCTTCTGGTTCTCTGGAAGACGCTGCCAATTACGCGGACCGGTAGCCTTATCAAGCTCGTTGTCTATGCAGGCACTCTAATCGCCGTGGGCGCAGCTGCCTACAACGGCGCACTTCCGCGCACGCGGCCCATTCTGCCCGGCGAATTGATCGTGGATTGAGCCGTGAGGCGCGGTTTGCTGAAGGTTTGATTGCGCGGGATCGCGCTGCGCCTGGGATTCATTTCTTTAGCGACCAGGGNNAAATTCAAGCGGTCAGAGAATCAGGCCGTAGTAACGGGCGTATATCCCGAGGAAGCTGCTTTCTTCATCGCCGATATTCCCTGAGCTACGGTCAGCAGCGGCGTCGTCTTGGTGCTCTTCAGCGCGCCGCCTGCGGCAATGGCCAGAGCAAGAGCCGCGGCGCTGACATTGTTGGGCAACTCCACGAGCGCCACAATGTCCTGATCGCCGAACGACAGCCAAAGACCCGTCAAACTACCGCCAAGGTTTTCAACGGCCTTGCCGACAACCGCGGTGCGATCCTGCGGCTTCTTCATCAAAGCCTGCAACGCTTCGATTGTGTACGACGCCTGAATGAGGTAACTGGGCATGGAATTCCGCCTTTCATGGGAAGTGCAAATTTGTAGATTCAGTGAGCGGACCCAACTATACACGGACATCCCCATCACGGTCGCGGTTAGTCTTCAGTGGCGTGGGTAAACTTTTGCCCGGCCATTGCGTGCGCCTCCGTTTGCACCCACTGCTGCAGTTCCGTCGGCGCAACAACACGAACGCGCGACCCGAATCCCAGCACGATAAACCGCGCCTCGGCCTCAGCCTCAAACTCGGCTCGCAAGGTAACCCAATCTCCGGAATCCTCAACGCGCATGCTGCCGGGCACTAAAGTCGTTGCGAACCACCCCTGCAACTTTCGCGCCGCATCGGCGGTAAGCGATAAAGTCGCTGCATACCGTCTCCGCTGCTGGTTGAACTCCGCAGTGGATTTCTTCCAGTATTCTGCCAGATCGAAGCGCGGCGGGCGATCGAATCCACTTGCCAGCGCCGTCACGGCTTGCATGCGTGAGACGCGATAGGTTCGGATCCCGTGCGCGGCGCGCGCCACAAGGTACCAGCTCAAACCTTTCGCAACCAGCCCCAGCGGATCCACGGTGCGCGGCGCTTTTTCACCGTCGGCCTTGGTGTAGTCGAAGGCCAGTTTGCGCTCGCGGGCTACGGCATCCTGCACCACCGCCAACATCGATAGATCCTCGCCCGTCTCGCGCCATCCCGTCGCATCCACGTGCAGCCGCTCGCGCATCGCTGCCGCCTGCGCACGCATCGGCCCCGGCAACGCGGCCATGAGCTTGTTCAGTGCGCTCTCCGCAGCCGCCGCAAGCCGTGGATGCCCAACGGCACGCGGCTGCGCCATCAGCAGCGCGTGCAACTCCGCTTCATCTAATCCTGGAACCTGCGTCCGCCATCCCTTTTCCAGTTCCCAGCCGCCCAGCGAACCTCGCAGCGCCACCACAGGCACACGCGCCGCGCTCAGGGCCTCAAGATCGCGATGAATCGTGCGTTGCGAAACCTCCAGTTGCTCCGCCAATTCGCGCTCCGTGGCACGCCCTTTGGCCTGCAGCAAGAGCAACACCGAGAGCAGCCGGTCAGACTTCATCGCGAGGTTCCATCTTCCCTTCCAAAACAATTCTTATTTTCACAAAGCATATATGACATAGCTTGTCATATTTAAGGAAAGATGATGGAGAAGTCAGGCCGAGGTGACTCTTATGCGCAATAACGCCGTTCATCTGTTTGTCTTCGATACGATGGCCGATTGGGAAGCGGCCTTCGCCGTTGCCGCCATCAACAATCCCCAATTCCAGCAGGTACCGGGGCGCTTTCGAGTTGTCACCGTTGGCCTGACCCGCGAACCGATCACAACCATGGGCGGAGTTCGTATTCAACCGGACGCCGCGCTCGGCGAGATCTCACCGACTGAGAGCAGCATGTTGATCCTGCCAGGCGGCGAACAGTGGGAGATCGGTTGCAATGCCGCGGCTATTGAGACCACACGGAGATTCATCGCCAACTGCGTCCCGGTAGCGGCCATCTGCGCGGCAACCATAGCATTGGCGCGCGCCGGCTTGCTCGACAACCGCTATCACACCAGCAACGCGCGCGAATATCTCGCGTCCAGCGGCTATCGCGGCAGCCGGTGGTATCGAGACACGCCGGCCGTCAGCGATCAAGGGGTAATTACTGCGTCTGGAGTTGCGCCGATCGAGTTCGCACGCGAAATTGTTGACGCTCTCGATCTTTACAACGCATGTGCGCTCGATGCGTGGTACACGCTGTTCAAACACGGCGACGCGTCGAGGTATTACGAGCTCGCGCAAACGCTTTAACTCGCCGACTGATTCATCCCGCTTTCGGCATTTCCGCCGAATCAAACCTGTCTCAAAGGAGATCGAACATGAACCTAAAAGACCTCTTCCTCGCCCAACTTGATCGCGAAGCCATCCTGACGCGCAAAGCGGTCGAACGCGTTCCCGAGGGCCAAAACGGGTTCAAACCTCATGATCGGTCAATGGAGCTGGGCTATCTGGCCGCGCTCGTTGCCGGCATGCTTGGCTGGATCACCTTCATGATCGAACGCGACGAACTCGACTTCAGCGACCCTTCATCCGGAGAGTTTCGCCCCAAAGTCCTCAACACAAAAGCTGCGTTGCTCGCCAGCGTTGACGCCTCTGTCGCCAATGCCCGACGCGCACTCGAGTCAACAACGGACGAACACCTGCTTACTCCCTGGGCACTTAAATCCAGTGGCCGGACGATTCAAGAGGAGGCACGATACCTGATGATTGCCGACGCTGTCTTCAGTCACCTCGCGCATCATCGTGGGCAACTCACGGTCTACCTGCGTCTCGCGGCTTCAACCGTGCCTGCCCTGTATGGCCCTTCGGCGGATGAACGCTTCTGAAGTGTCCTGCGCGGGCGATCAACGCGGGACCTGGCGCACGCGGCTCTACCTGCTACACTCGTTCTCGTTATGCCCCTTGCAAGCCTTCTGGTCGTGGCTGCTGCCTACATGCTTGGCTCCATCCCCACCGGATATTTGCTGGTGCGGTTCTTTCGCAAGCAGGACATCCGCACCATCGGCAGTGGCAATATCGGGGCAACAAATGTTCTGCGCTCCGGGGCACGCGGTCTGGGTGCGGCTACGTTTGTCCTCGATGTGCTCAAGGGCTGCGCGGCGGTCGGTCTGGGAGCCGCGCTGGCCCCCTACCTGATGCCCAATGCTCCTGTCCGCAATGTCGAGGCTCTTGCGGCTATTTGTGCAGTGCTCGGCCACATGTTTCCCCTGTGGTTGGGATTCCGCGGCGGGAAAGGCGTTGCCACCGGCTTCGGGGTTTTTCTCGTCGCCGCGCCTCTGGCCGCCCTCGCGGCCATTGCTGTCTTTGGCGTGATTGTCGCGCTCACCCGCTTCGTCTCGCTGGCCTCCATTCTGAGCGCAGCCAGTTTTCCCATCTTCGCGTGGTTTCTTGTGCAGGGGAACAAGCCGGCCTTCTTCATCGCCGCGCAGGCCATAGTTGCGTTGCTGATCATCGCCAAGCACCACCAGAACATTCGCCGCCTGCTCTCCGGAACGGAGAGCCGATTCGGCGGCCGGCCCCAGGAGGGGAGGACCGCATGAGCCACATCGTTGTCCTTGGTTCCGGCGCATGGGGAACTGCTATCGCCCTCGCCCTCTACCGCCGTGGCGGCCATCAGATCACGCTCTGGTCGCACAGCATCGATGAGGCCCGTCAGATTGACGACGCACGCGAGAATGTTCTTTTTCTGCCGGGATATCCTTTGCCTGACGACCTTCCGGTTACTGCCGGCATCGAGCCGGTGGCGAAGGCCGAAATCCTCGTCTCGGTGATTCCATCCGAATTCCTGCGCCCCACGCTGATGCGCCTGCGGCCGCACATGCACAACGGCCAGTTCGTGTTGAGCGCCACTAAGGGCGTTGAAGACCGCAGCTTCCTGCGCATGACCCAGGTGCTCTCCGAGACTCTCGAGCCCGCTGGGCTGCTGCTGCCCATCGGCGCGCTCTCGGGGCCGAGCTTTGCCCTTGAAGTGGCGCAGGGCCAGCCCACCGCCGTCACGGTGGCCTTCAGCGATCCGCAGATCGCGACTCTTGTGCAACAGGAGTTCTCGTCTGAAACACTGCGGCTTTACACGTCGACCGACGTGATTGGCGTGGAGTTAGGCGGCGCGCTCAAGAACGTGATTGCTATTGCGGCGGGCATCGCTGCTGGGGTAGGTCTGGGATACAACTCCGCGGCGGGATTGATGACGCGCGGCATTGCAGAGATTACGCGGCTTGCAGTGGCTTGCGGGGGGCGGCGCGAAACACTGGCCGGGCTTTCTGGCGTTGGCGATCTGGTGCTGACCTGCACCGGGTCGCTCTCGCGCAATCGCACCGTGGGGCAGGCTCTGGGGCAGGGGCGCAAGCTGCCGGAGATCCTGGAAAGCCTGGGCGGCAAAGTGGCGGAGGGTGTACGCACGACACGCGCGGCGCTTGGGCTGGCGCGGCGGTATGGCATCGAAATGCCGATCACCGAGCAGATGGAGCTGATTCTCGACGAAGGGAAAGACCCGCGCGAGGCAATCAAAGACCTGATGCTGAGGCCGGGGAAGGGCGAGCACTAGCTGCCCCAGCAACGAAGAATTGTCTCCTGGCCAAGTTTTTGAGGAAGAGTGCCGATCATTGAGCGGCGCTCTTTCGACCTATTACCGATACGGTACTTAATTTCCGTTCTTTGGCTGGAGGTATTCTCGGTACATCGCGAGTCATCGCCAAGGTATGGGCGAGTCGGCCGTTCGATTCGTGAGACAGGCTTACGATCCGGTATGTGTTAAGCGCTCGAAGAATTCTCAAGCAGAAATGAAAGGTCTGCTCCGCTTCCTTCAAGGTTGGTGGGGGATTGCCTTCCTTACTTATTGGATGGGCCAGTCGATTCCGAATCTTGCGAAGCCGGGTGAACTCTGCATCCACAAGCGAGGGCTCGGAGAGGGGCAGAAGAAACGCCAGCGTGCGCACTTTCAGCTTCGTCGGCAGAGTTTTGATTGTCCGTCCCCGCGCGCCCCAGCCTTCTACGGCATAGTCCAATCCGTCCTCAAGACCAACCCAGCTGAGCAAGATGCAAGCCCGTAAACACCGGCACAGCCGCACCGATGCGCTAGGAATACCCGGAAGAGCCTTGGCCTCCATCAAGAAGACATGTGCATCGTCGAGCGCACAGAATTGCATTATGTATGAACCTGGGAGGAACCCCCAGTATATGCAAATATTGCGATGATCTGTCGCTTGGCACGGGAAATACATGGTAATGCGAATTGCGCACCCATTTGTATTTTTCGGTAACTGCAATCGTAGAGTCCTCGATTCCGAACATCCAATTCGGACGGTCACTCAAGTAATCTCTGCGGGTCATTGAGCCAAGTGAGATCGTGGATTCACACCGCGATGACAGAGTTCAGTGAAGCTGAATTCTTCTGAAAGACAGCTCGACAGACAATGGCTCGGGACTGGCTTGGACTGGACCGATCATGCAGTTTTACGCGCGCGCGGTTTTCGCCGGTTCCAGCCGCCGAGGGCGAGGGCGACGCGCATGCAGGCGTTGCGGAGGTTGTCGGCGGCGCGGCGATCCTCCATGGCGCGAGCGACGACCATGCCGCCGATACATAATGCGGCCATGGCTTGCGCGACTGCGTGACGATCGCGTCCACGTGCGTGGATGCTGCGCTCGAGCACGCTAACCATGGCGGCAAAGACGGTCTCAAACGCGCGCTTCGCCGTTGGGCCGCTGCGGGTCACGTCGGTGGGCAACGCAACCATGGGGCAGGAATTCTCGACATCTTCAAAATGCTGAATGGAAAGGTAGGCGCGGATCACATCGCGGCCGACGCCCTTCGACTTGAGATCAACTTCGACACCGTCCCAGCAGCTCTGCCACTCCGGATCGGTGAAGAAGCAGCCGAGCACCTCGGCGTAGAGGTCGCTTTTGCTTTCGAAGTAGCTGTAAAAGCCGCCGCGGGTAAGGCCAGCGCCTTCCATGATCTGGTCTAGCGAGACCTTTTCAAAGCCATGACGGTTGAAGAGGCGGCGTGCGCTGGAGACGATCTTTTTCTTCACTTTGGTGCGATGACTAGCCGGATAGGGCATGGAGGTTCCTCGCTTGTGCGCAATATTGCNNCCTGGGAATCGGTCGGCTGTCGATCAAAATATGTTCTTGAACATAGATTCGCGGCGTGTTTCGATGAACAGGTCGTCTTCACCTTCTTAAGTGAGGTCAACATGAACGATTTCGTATCCCTGCCTACGCGGCGACAGGTTGTCGCGGGCATTGCTGTTGGTCTGGGCTGCATCGCATCGCGCGGGTTTGCGCAGCAGCCGTCGATGGAGCAGAAGCCGTCGACAGAAGCCAATCATGCACGCACTTCGCTGCATCAGGAGATTGAGCTGAAGGCCACGCCGCAACGGGTTTTCGATGTGCTGCTGGACGCGAAACAATTCGCTGCGTTTACGGGCATGCCGGCGGAGATCGATGCGAAGCCGGGCGGCGCGTTCAAGACATTTGGCGGATTGATCGAGGGGCGGAATGTGGAGTTGATCGCGGGGCAGCGGATTGTGCAGGCGTGGCGGCCGACGTCGTGGGATGCGGGCGTTTACTCCTTGGTGCACTTTGAACTGAAGCCGCGCGGCGAAGGAACTCTGCTCGTGCTCGACCACACGGGGTTTCCAGAGGGCGATTACGACCACCTCTACCCTGGATGGTATGCGCGCTACTGGGATCCGCTGAAGAAGTACTTAGTCGTTCCTGAAAAACAGA
>PLKY01000135.1 GCA_003140785.1 Acidobacteriaceae bacterium
TTCATGAATAATGCAGGCTAGTACTGCAGAAAATCCGATGGCAGACGTCGCGAGCCAAGCTCGCCGAGCTGGTCGCCCTCTAGCTCTATCGCCGGGGTGGCCGACTGCGATGAAATCGAATCGACGCTGGAACAGTCCAGTTTGGATCAGTAGTCTACAGCTGGCTTTTGGGTACATAATTTTCAAACCGCGCACGCAGAACCTCAAAGGACACCCACCGCCCGGCATCGTTCCACCGCTTGACCTCGCGTACCATCGCCTCTGTAAACCCATTGTTCGGCCGCTCTGGGAAATCAAAATAGGCAGCAATCTCCTTTCCCCAGGTCGAGACCATTTGGACGAATGGCTCGTACTGATCGGCGGCATCCGCAGAGAGCGATCTCCGCCATGCCAAAAACTGCCGCTTGGCATCTCTTCCACTCGTAGCAGTTTCGTAGATTCGATAAATCGCGTCCCGACGCTCAAGGATTTCCGTGAACAAGGGGAATGTCGCTGCCCAGGCTTTGATCAGGTTCCGGTCGCGCTTTGTGCGTTCATCCGGCTTCTTCATCCAGACGCGGCGGTACTTCCGGAACTGCTTTGCGAGAGGATTTGTCTTTTTCTTTCTTGCTCTTTTGGGAAGGGGCTTGGGCGTGTCGCTCTCAACGAACAGTTGCTGCTGCTGGGGGATATTCTCCAGTTTCACCGGGGCAATAGACTCTGCCAATTCTTCGCAGATCTTCGTGATCAACTTTTCAAGAGCTTGTTTCACATGGAAGTGATCGATCACAATGATGATGCACGGGAAATACTTCTGCAGGAAAGGGTGGAAGGTATCGCTCATGTCGATGACGATTACCTTTACCTCCGGGTGGGTCGCGAGGTATTCCCCCAGCTTTTCTTTGAGCGCGTTTTCTGTGATCCGCTCAAATAGCGTAATCGGCATTCGGTCCACCGCATCGACGAGGATGCCACGCATCTTCCGGCGTCGGCCATGCTGCCAATCATCCAGGCCCAGAAATCCTGAGGTGAGTCTGGTCCCCCGGTTGATCGCGCGCTCAGCATCGCGTTTGTCTCGGATGTCGCGAATCGTGGAGTCGACTGGTCCAGTCCACNNTCCACCGTGCAATTGTGGTGTAGTTGATCCCCTCATCGATCAGTTCGTAGATGTGGCCGATTAGCCGAGGCGAGATTTGCGATTTCGGCGCCGGGAGGAACGGAAGATTGCGCCCATGCGGTTTCCCGCAGGATCTGCACTCATACAGCTGCTTTCTGAACGTCACCCAGCACGGCTTTATACCGCATGGCATGTCCCAGAAGTACTGAGTCTCCGTGCCATTGCCGACCAGGGTGCCTTCCTTGCCGCAATGCGGGCAAACGGCAATGGGCTCCGACACCTCAGCATCAATCAGAATCTTCTCGCCGGTTTCCTCAAAAGACGTTGTAATGACACCGGAATAGTGCAGGAAGTCGACATGCGCGACAGAATCTTTAGGCCTGTTGAAGAGTCTGCGCGCTGTCATGTGGCTACTCCGCCTCCTTGCGCGCTTTCTTCCGGATCGGAGGATGGTTAGTCGTCGCGTAGCGGCGGAGCTCTGCCATCGTAATGAAGACTGCATCGCCATCCCGCACCGTCCGGATCTCCTTGCCGGCAATTCGGTAGTCCAGTTGGCGCTGCGAAATGCCGAGGTACGCTGGAGCCTCCGAGCGCCTTACCCGCAGGCGCTTGTCGGTCGGGAGATCGTGTGAGTCGGGCATGCGTGCTTCCCTCACCCTTATGGGTGCTTGCGGGGGTCTCTTTTGCGGCGCCGCACGCGCCTACTCGGCAAAAGCTCAGGGATTCTGCACAAAATATATTTGCGGGTATAAAGAATCTCGCCGTGCGGGGTACCCGCAGCGCGGGGCCGCATAGCTGCAATTTGCATGTGCGAAAACGTGGTTCTGGATGTGCTGACGCTCGGTTCAGGCGGGAATACGGAGGGCGGCGAGCTCGGCCGCGGCGCTCTGCCAGGATGGTTGTTGGTTTCGCTGGCAATGAGGCTGGGTACTGGCTGCAATGGGGATGGGGAGGAAAGCCTGGAAGGAAACTTGCCGGGATGCTCCTGTTGCTGACGCTGCTATGGCGTATCCCAAAGTTACAGTAGAAAAGATCGATGCTCAGCTACATGTGCAGGCAGTGAGGGATCGTGCTGCCACCATTGGTGCCGACGAAGCATATCCCGGCGCAGAAGGAATTTCTTTCGCGCTATTCCAAGCGCTTCCTACTCCGGAAATGTGAAACCTTCAGCCGGCAGCCGCTACTCTGGCCGAGATAGATCTTCTTCCTCTTTGGATCGCCTGATTCTACGGTTGTAGTTTCTTAATAAGACCTGCATTGTAGGGTCTTTAGCTATTTTAGAATCAGCTCCCTTTCGATGGTCGTACACTGTCTTGGGCTTACAGTGCAACAACACGCTGATCGCTACATCGCGCATGTCATATCCGTGCCACAGTACTGCCGCATCGCGTTGCCTCTCAGTGAAGTAGTCGCACTGCATGAGCTTGTCGGCCAGGTGGTTCCGCCCATATGGCTTCCCGTGGACTGTGATCGTTGACTTCCTCGGCTCAAGCCACTCCCTGCTTGACCTTTTATTACTCGGTTGCTGAGTAGGGGTTGGTCCTGCAAGTCTTCCCTTTGGATTATTGGATTGGCTGAAATCGTGGCGCTTGGATTGGTCCTTATTTCGGCCAATATCCGCAGTCGCTTTATCGACGAGATCGGCTTCAACGGTACTCTGTTCACCAGTTTTGGGGGCTTCACACGCGGTGTCGCTCTGTGGGCCATCGTCTTTCGGGAGTTCAGGAGTGCTTGCAGCTATCGCTGGCACCTCCTCGTCCCTGACCGCAACTTCAGGAAGACATGAGCTTGGGCGAAGCACATAATTCTCTTTATCAGGGCTCTGACGCTGGTCCAACAGTCTGTCAATTTCCTGGGCCAGCAAAGAGATTTCCGCGATCAGTGACTCCGTGCGCCCTTCGTGGCTGCGGATCATTTTCTCTCTGTCCTTTAGCCCAAAATCAAGAACTGCGTCAGTGGCTACTCCGATGAGATCTTGTGGAACTGGCTTCGCGGTGCGACCCAACAGAGAATCATATTGGGCCAACGCGCGCGCATGCCTATTTTCTAGATCGAGCAAATCGAGCCTCTTCCCGACATAGATAAGCATTTGCCGGATGGCGGTTCTATCGTCAATACCTGCCCTTTTCCTTTCCTTCTTGAGCTTTTTGGAAAACTCATCGAGCATACGGATTCGTTCATCGCGCTCTCTTTCGGAGAGGCGATCCTCGGGCAAAGGGTTGCGAAATTTGGGCAATGCCATGCCCTATATTATCGACCAACTTGCGATGCAGCATTAATATCTATCTGAAAACGAAGGCCTTAATCGTTGGGTGTGGAATGTCACGGTAAGGCTGGAGGGTGGTGCTTCATATACGGGGTGTCGCATCTGCTCGGCAGTTCGGATCCCGCTCAGTTTTGTGGCGGCATTTGTCCCTTACCATTTGTTGGAATGAGGAGCAGATCCACGGCCTCCCGCTTGGCATCATCGTCCAAGTGTGCATAGCGCGCGGTAATAGCCAGAGTCTTGTGTCCCGCCAGTTCCTTGATGGCTACGAGGTTTACCTTTCTCATGGCGAGGCGAGAACAAAAGGTATGGCGATTGTCGTGCCACCGATAATCGGTCACGCCTGCCTGTTCGCGCACATCATCCCACCAGGGCCGCGGCGGTGTGTCGAAAACAAGATCCTTGCTTTTTGCGTGCGGAACTTGAGCTTTGCGCGCTTCGAAGGCTGCAAACACCGAGGCATTCATCGGGATGACCCTTGCCGTGTAGTTCTTTGTCTTCGAAAGGTCCACCTCTCGCCGCTGAAAGTCCACATTTTGCCAGCGTAACCGGCTTCCATATTGCTCGGAAAGCCGCATGCCTGTCCCAAGTGAAATATCTAGCTCGCACATCTTGTTAGGGTACTTCTGCGCAATGACAGCACGAAGTGCAGCCTCCTCGTGATCGCGCAAAAAGCGAATGACGTTGCCACCCTCTTTCCGCTGTTTCACCAGACGAACTGGGTTACTTTTGACTTTGCCGTTGCGAATACCCTCGCGGTACGCAAGACTCATGGCAGCTCGATAGCGATTCGCCGTGCTTCCAGTCTTCGTGTTCTTCGAAAGCCAATTATCAATCTCTGCAGGCTTGATTGACTCGGCTGGCCATTTGGAGGAGATGGAACTTGTCCACCACAATAGGGACCTCGGGGAAAACTGCCCTCACGGCCAGCTTGTAGGCCAGACACATGTCCATCGTGACGCCCTTCAGATGTGCGCTCTCGCGGAACTCCCATAGCCAGTTGGTCACTGTCGGCTTTAGGCGATCCTTGAGCATATCGATAGGCCGGCGACGGCCGATGTCTGTCAAAACGCACAGGCTCTTACCGTCGACCGCTATTTCATCGATGCCAAGCCACTCGGGCAAATAAAGGCGATGTCTCATGTCCCTCTGCCAGATGTATTCCTTGGCGATGTTCCAGACGGTCTTAGGCGAGCAGCCGACGTGCTCGGCGACGTGGACAAACGTATCGCGCAGGCACCGTTCGCGGATCCACCTCACGCACCGGTACGTCATCCAGTGGAGGGGAACCATCCCGGGGACATCCTGGTTGAAGACCTTCTCGCAGGTTTTACAGCGAAAGCGCTGTATTTTCAATGTGATAGACACCCGGTACTGGCGGATGGGGATGTCGAGAAAAGTCTTTGGCCGCTTGTCGTGCTTATGGAGTTTGCCAACGGCTCCGCAACTGGGACAGTCCGTCTGCGCTTCTTTGACCTCCGCGTCGATGAGGTATGTCTGATCGTTCCGATCGATTCGCCGGCGGACGGTCACCAGCCCAGGAAGCTCCAAGATATCCATGACGCTTACATCGGCAAGAAGGACGGACCTTCCAATTAAAGAGGGGTGACCGTAGATTCGTTGGGGAAATCGTCGTTGGCTGTTCGGGGCGCGCCGCCAGGCGCTGGGGGGGCGACGCCCCACATTTGGCTTTGCGGAAAATGGTGGGACTGCTTGTCACGGGTACTCAAATACCCGGGCGACTTAGGCTTGTGTTTGCTATACGTTCGGGCCGGCACGGAATCCGCAAGTAGGAATACACAGTTTCCCGCCTTATTCCAAATTGCCGGGCCAAAACTGATTTGCGTTCTCCGGCCGCAACTCGCTCCTGAAGCTCCTCGATCTGAGGTCCGCTGAGAGTGCGGCGGCGCCCCTTATATTTCCCCGCCGCCTTGGCTAGCGCTATGCCTTCCCTCTGGCGCTCAAGTATGAGAGAGCGCTCGAACTCAGCTAATGTCCATGCAGCACAGACGGCTGCCGACCATCTCATTAATCTCGGACACCGGCGAATCGGCATGCTTGCTGGGAATCTCGAGCTATCAACGCACCATGATCGGCTTGAAGGTTTTCGCAAAGCCATGCAGGGATCTCATCTACCGATTCTCGATGAGTGCCTGATCAGCGGTGACGTCCAAATTGAGGATGGGTTCAAGGCAGGAAAGCGCCTGCTCGAACTCCCGATTCCACCAAGCGTGATCATGGCGAGCAACAACAAATTATTGCTCGGCGTCTTACAAGCTGTCGAAGAGAAGGGTGTGAATATCCCGGGCGAATTGAGCGTGCTTGGCTTCGACGACAATCTGTGGAACAAGCACTTCAATCCCACTCTCACAGCTATAGCACAGCCAGCTCACGAAATTGGAAGAAGATCGTTCGAGCTGCTTAGAGAGATGATTGAGCATCCAGATACGGATCGAGCTGGACCGGTTCGTCTCAGCCTTCCAGCGGAGCTACGAGTGAGAAGATCGACAGCTCCCCGAACAAAGCCTAGGGCACACCGCCCTCCGAGTGTGGATCACCTGCCGTCTCGGCATCACGGGCCTTCCGCAAACCAACTATGGTGTTCGATCACGTTTGTCGGGCCACGCTGGACATTGACGCCATCCTTAATTTCCTGCCCACATGAGGTAATGGTTCGAGACGAAGCGAGAGCGTTCTGAGTCTCCAGCAAGTCTCCAGGAACACGTGAAGCCGCTGGAACCCGCATAAACACTGGGGTCCGTACGTATTCTCACCTTCTGCATCGGAAAATAAAGAAGGCTCCTGGAGAGTCGAAAAGATGTAGAGAATGGCCATTTCAGGCAAAGAAATGGAAAGATTAATCCACGGGGAATAGGCTGCCTTTGATACGGGTCTCCATGGCTTTTTTGGGCATCATCTAGATTTTAATAGGCTATGGGCTTTTTAAATCTGTTAAAACAATACGTTATAGCCTATTGACAAATAATTGTTTAATAGGTCATAATCTATTTATTCTTATCGGGCGTTGCCACAACCAATGAAGAAACAACGTTTAGCTGCCCAGGCCCGTTTGAACCTCGATGAGCGATTTGCCATTATCGGGCCTGCCACGCGTTTCACGCCTCCAGTACGGGGATGGATTAAGGCCGTGCGCGAGGCACTCGGCATCACCACGGCACAACTTGCAATCCGGATGCGCATCAAGCAACCATCCATCATCGATCTTGAACGCTCGGAACTGAAAGGCAGTATCGAGTTGGCGACTTTGCGACGAGCAGCCGAAGCGCTCGATTGCACGCTAATCTACGCGCTCCTTCCCAACAAACCCTTGGAGACGACAGTGCGTGATCGCGCACGCGAATTTGCGCAGCGGCGTCTGGAACCGGTACGGCACTCGATGTTGCTTGAGGATCAGACCGTGGCGGAAAAGCGCGCCGATGCATCCATTGATCAAATCGTGCGCGAAACAAACCCACGGCTATTCTGGGATTGACAGGTGACCGGCCTTTTCGCACAGCCTGACGATGCGGCTACACCGTTGACACCCAAAGAGATGCTTGATCTGATCCCGGCACATATCGCCTATCGCTCCGAGCTGAATGCGGCAGAACAAGAAAACATCGCGCGAGCACAGACCTGGGCGCTTAACCGCCGGCACGATCTGCTGAACGAAAAATTCGTGATGAACCTTCACAGGCAGATGCTGGGAGACGTTTGGCGATGGGCTGGGAAGTTCAGAATTAGCGAACGCAATATCGGAATCGCGTACTGGGAGATTCCGGTCGCTCTGCGGAATTTGTTGGACGACGCGAAGGCGTGGATCGAATACAAGACCTATTCGCCCGACGAAATCGCTGTGCGCTTCCACCATCGGCTCGTGCACATACATCCGTTTCCGAACGGGAATGGCCGTCTCTCCCGCCTGATGGCCGATCTCCTGGTGATGCAACTCGGCGGAGAGCGTTTCTCATGGGGCAGCGCAAGCCTAACCGATGCGGGTACCGTCCGTATTCGATATATCGATGCCTTGAAAACAGCCGACAATCACGATATTGGTCAATTGCTTGAGTTCGCCCGCTCATAGCGCGCCGGACGAGGACAAGTGAGATCGCCGGCATGGTGACCATGATCAACATCATCGGCAGCACTGCCACTGTGCAGGCGATGTAGCCACACTGATGCAACGACTGAGCAAGAGCGATCTGGTCCAACGATCAGTTTCGTGTGAGAAGAATGCCTTCAGAGCTTCAAGCTCTCTTGCCTCAGAGACCCCGGCGCCGGCCGGTGACCAGGTTGACCACTAGGACGATCAGCGCAATCACAAGCAGCAGGTGAATCAGGCTACCCGCAATGTGCAAGCTGAAGCCTAGAATCCAAAGAACCAACAAAATGACAAAAATCGTCCAGAGCATACAAACCCCTTGTCCGCATTTGCGGCGCCCGAGACCCAGGATCCCGGGCGTCCGTAATTCATTTACACACGTCTGCTAGTTCGATGCAATCGCCTGTCTTTTTGCGTCCCTGACGGCATCGATGAACGAACGTGCCGAAGCCGGCACGGCTACCTCGCCTTGCAGAATCCGGCGGGTCGAGACATCGTGTCCATAAACGGCTTCTGTGGAATCCTCGTCGCGGCGAATTGAAGCGCCATTCAGAGTAACTCCGGCAAAAGCCCCTTTGGCCCGCGAGTAAGTCAGGATCTCCGTGTCAAGTTTCCAGTTGGTATCGGCAGAGGCATGACGGCCAACCGGTCCGGCTGCCGCGGAAGCATCCGCGCCAAGCTCAAACCCGCTCCCGATCAACCGCTTCATCCCGTTGTCATTCTGGATGATCATGACCAGGTCCACACCTTCAACGCCGATCTGCAAGCCCCAGCTGCCGCCTGTGATCGCAAAGAAAGCCGGCGCGCTCCATCCATTCGCCGTCCTGCACGTGGTCACACCGCGGCCATTCTCCGCGCCAAAAACAAACCCGCCCTTCAGTAGATGGGGCACAATGGCTACACAGCGTGCGTGTTCCAGAACTTCTTCCGGAATGCCGCTATCCGGTGCGGCCATGATCTCGTGCAGCACTCTGCCCGCATGATCCAACCGGTTGTCCGTTGCTTCGCGATTCGGCTCTGCCCAGGCGGCGCTAGCCACACCCAGACTTACTAATGCAATTAATATTGCTAACTTCTTCATGCATCTCACCTTTTTCCTACCCATGCGCAACGTCGCGTGCTCTAAGCCCATGTGAGGCGCACAAGGTATCTCTTACGTTAGGTCGCTCGCCCGAATTGATCTGAGCAATACGGCTCAGGGAGTAGATGACGANNCGATCGGCGATTGCCGGGAGTTGAGCTCCACTGAGGCGGCTGGCCGCTTCAAGGCTTGCAACTTAATGGTGCAACTGAGCAAAATTGAACAGATTGCCTGCAATCCCTGAAAGCAACCTTAAGACTGCGCTACCGCTCGATAGCGTGAAATCAAGCCGAACAGGTGGAAATCTCCGGCGCTCGGGCGGTTTTCGGTAAGTGGGAACCACGATTCTTGTCGATGAACTCTTGCTCTTCGCTACAATTCTTCTATTGAGCCTGATGACTTCGGTACTCCGGCCGGGCTTGCGACACGCAGTGCCATCATTGAATCTGGAAGGAGGGTCGTGACATGAACGAGCATGATGAGCCCCGATTTGATGCTGCGGCCTTTCTGATGCGCGCTGGGCTGGGGCGAAGAGTTGTTCGATTGGAGCCCAGGCAGCCCTTCTTTTCTCAGGGAGAGCCGGCAGACTCTATCTTCTATCTTCAAAAGGGCCGCGCCAAAATTACTGTCATCTCGCATGCCGGCAAGGAAGCCACCCTCACACTCCTCTCCGCGGGCGACTTTATCGGAGAAGAGGCCCTCGCGGCGGCGCCTGGGCTGCGACTGGCTACGGCCACCACCACGTCCGAATGCACCGCCCTCAAAATCGAGCGTCAAGAAATGATCCGCGCGATGCACGAGGAGCATGACTTCTCCGACATGATCCTGAAGTTTCTGCTTGCCCGCAGCATGCGGATACAGGCCGATCTTGTCGATCAGCTCTTCAACTCCAGCGAAAAACGCTTGGCGCGTATTCTTCTCTTGATGGCTGAATTCGGCAAGCCCGGTGAATCGGAAACCTTCATCCCGCCAATTACGCAGGAAACACTGGCAGATATGATCGGCACCACTCGTTCCAGGGTCAGCTTCTTTATGAACCGCTTTCGTAAGCTCGGCTTTATCGAATACAACGGCCGCATCAAGGTTCACAAATCTCTGCTCAATGTAATTCTGCACGATCACCTGCCAGACGAGGACACCGAAACTCCGCACGAGTCCGGCCGTCCAGAAGAGTAGTTCCAAGCCTTGAATGCGAGTGGTTGACGGATCCACGTCGTGCCGCCATTCTTACGCATGTGGTTTTTTCTAAGGAAAAGCCAAATGCAAAGAGCGCGTCGGGGCTGCGCTCTCTAAAGAATTTCTAGAGATAGTTTCAAGCCCTGTACAAAATTGAACAGCATCGCGATTCACCCAACCGGGATACTCTCTCCAACTGCCATCAGTTGAGTCTTGGAAGCTGAGTCTTGGATGAGGTGAGAAATGCCGGATACACAAGCCAGAATCCTCATCGTGGATGATGAGCCCTCGATTCGAATGTCGATGGCGTTGATCCTGACTCAGCTTGGATACCATGTGCGATCCGCGGTCGAGGGCTTTTCCGCTTTGCGTGCGATTCGCGAAGAGATGCCGGTCATCCTTATCACCGATCTCAATATGCCCGGCATGTCAGGCTTCGAGTTACTCTCAGTAATCTGGCGTCGATTTCCCTCGATCCAGAAGATCGCGATGAGTGGCGCGTATTCCGGCAACGTGGTGCCCTCCGGCGTGGCTGCGGACGCCTTCTACCCAAAGGGCAGCAGCACAAGCGAGCTTTTGCGGATCATCGGCGCCTTGCCCCAGAGAGAACCCCACGCTGCTCAACCTTGCAGCGCCAGCGCACCTCTTCGGATCGATCGAGACGGCCACAACTGGTCGTCCGAGGCATGCGTCACGATCGCGTGCCCGCACTGCCTCAGAGCATTTCCCCAGTCTATCGGCACTACGAGCGGCTTTGCGCTCGAAACATTTTGCACCCATTGCGGCAATTCGATTCAATACACAATCGTCGAACCTCCAGGCCTGCGAAGGGCCTGGACCGTCGACCGGGCACAGAACGCTTCACTCAGCATTTGAACGCGGAAAGAAAGAGCGAGACCGATGCGCAAAATCGCTGAACTGAATATGCTCTTGCGGGTACCGGCTAAACTGCCCGAAGGTTTAAAACTCGCGACAGAAGAATTCCGCGAAGGCTGGAGCTTCTCGAGGTCGTTAGATGCCCGCCGCCTTGAAAAGAGAATCCTGAACCACGGATGGAATTTCATCAAGATTGCCGATGGCCCCCTGAGAAGCGGCGTGGGCGACACCGCGCAGGAAGCAATTGCCTGTGCGCTCAAACTGGCGCTTCGCCGCATAAGTCTGCACTTCAATGTTGCGGAAGTGGACCACATTCAGTTAACGCAATATCCGTGGTTCTTTCTCGCCAGAGTTAGAGTCCTTCCTTACCTCATCCAGCAAGGCCCCGTTTTGCCGATATCCGATGACTTAGCGCCCCCTTCAGTCACTCCGCGGCAAAGGTGGTTGGATCTCGAATCCACCGCGCTGTTTCCTCAATTCGCCTGTGCAATGCCCCAGCTTAAGCAAATGCTCATTTCATCCGCGGCCTCCCAGCCCAGGCCGCACCAATCACTCAGCAAGTAAGATTTTCCCAGCCAAAGGATTGGCTCCTTTCAGCTCAAAACAGAGGCGATGAAGTGGATCGGTGCGGGGTGCCTGTGCCGATTCCGCAGCTCTAGAAGACCCGGTCTCTATTGCTCAGAATCCGTCAACGGGGAAGGCTAGGTTATAAGACGTAAGGATAGGTAGATAAAACATAGCCCCGGCGATGTCAGGGCATTTTAAGAGCAGTTTCGAAATCCTTATGGTGGCTGATGTTGCTGGATACCTCTTAACGGCAACAAGCATCCCACGCAACAAAATGAACCGCAGACACCTTAAGGGGGTCACATTATGCGCGGACTTAAGACTCTACTTTCGACTACAGCGTTGCTCGCGGGCTTGGCCTCGGCGCCAGCAGCTCCTGCGCAGATTTCGGTAAACATCGGCATTCAACCTGTCTGTGCGTATGGTTACTACGGCTATGCGCCCTATGGCTGCGCACCCATGGGATACTACGGGTCAGGCTATTTCTACAACGGCATCTTCCTCGGCATGGGCCCATGGGCCGGCTGGGGTTATGGCCACGGCTGGGGCGGTCATCGCTTTAGCGGCGATGGCGGAGGAAGCTATCACGGTGGAGCCGGCCGTGTCGCCTACAGTGGACATTCAGGTGGCGGGCAAGCATCGCGCGGCGGAGGCGGAGCGCGCGTGAACAGCCAGGCTTCCCATGGTGGGGGAGCGCGTCCCAGTGCAGCTCGTGCCCCGTCCCACGCTTCGGCGTCACGCGGAGGCGGTGCATCACGCGGCGGTGGCGGACAAGCACACGGCGGCGGTGGCGGTCAATCTCATGGCGGCGGTGGTCAATCCCATGGCGGCGGCGGGTCCCACAAGTAACTTGAGCCCCCCGCGGGTCAAACAACCGCACTGACAAAGTCGGCGTTTGCGACTCTGCTCTATCCAAGATGGAGCAGAGTCGCTATTTGACCCCCAGAAAACCAATTCACCTTTGATCGAGACACATAACTCAACTTCCAGTGCCTCAGTCAGAGCTACAAGAATTAATTCCCTGAAGGTGGACCNNCCCACTCCAGATCAAAGGCATCTCTCAGCAGGTCAAGGGTAAATTTGAAAATGCATGGGGCAAGACCAAGGATGCCGTCAACGATGCGAACAACGAAGCCAGAACACAAAATGACGAAAGCGCGCATGGAACCGGAGTCTCCGGTGGCCCGGGCCGAAAGCAGTAACGGCGCGTAACGCCCCGGCAACACCGGCGAACCTAATAGCGCAATATCTGTGTGTCCGAGGAAGCGCACAAATCAGCTTCGATCTAATTCGAGGAGACCGTGACACCTGAGACCGCCGCGCCCGCATCTGTCCCGTCTCGATGGATTCGATCGCTACTACAGTCGCTGGGGCCAGGCATCATCACCGGAGCCGCGGACGACGATCCCTCAGGCATCGCCACGTACTCCGTTGCCGGTGCGCAGCTCGGAACCAAACTCCTCTGGACCGCACTCCTGACGTGGCCGCTGATGGCTGCGGTTCAAATCATGTGTGCTCGCATCGGCAAGGTGACGGGGCAAGGGCTGGCCGGGAATTTCAGGCAGCGATTTCCAAGATGGCTGTTACTCGTGTTCGTTGTGGCCCTGCTGATCGCAAACACAATCAACATCGCCGCGGATCTTGCCGGCATGGCCGACGCTTCTGCCATGCTGTCGGGCATCAATTCCCATTGGTTCGTGATCGTGTTTGCGCTTCTCATTTCGTGGGCAACTGTCCACCTCCAGTATCAGCAGATCGCGAACGTCCTCAAGTGGCTGGTCCTTGTCCTCTTCGCCTATCCCGTTACCGCGTTTGTCGTGGGAGCCGATTGGGGCCAGGTGCTGCGCGCTACTCTGGTGCCGTCGATGCCGCACACCAAAACTGAATGGGCAACGCTCGTCGCAATTCTCGGTACCACGATCAGCCCCTATCTTTTCTTCTGGCAGGCAAGTGAAGAAGTCGAAGAGGAGAAGTCGGCTGGACAGACTTCGCTTGCACTGCGCAGAGGGGCCACGATCGAGGAGCTTGAACTCAGAAACATCGATGTGGGTGTCGGTGCGTTCTTCTCCAACGCGGTCATGTTCTTTATCATCCTCACCACCGCCATCACCCTCAACAAACACGGCATCGTGAATATTGAAACCTCTCGTGAGGCAGCTGAAGCCCTGCGTCCCTTTGCCGGCAACTTCGCCGCGACCCTGTTCACTCTGGGCGTTGTCGGTGTAGGATTCCTCGCCATCCCCACGTTGGCCGGATCGGCTGCCTACGCTTTTGCAGAAACATTAGGGTGGCGCCAGGGCCTGAACAAAAAACTCAAGCAGGCACGCTGGTTTTACGCTCTCATTCTGGTCTCAACCGCCGCGGGTGTCGCGCTGGACTTCATCGGCATCAATCCGGTAAAGGCACTCTACTGGACCGCTGTCATCAACGGATTATTGGCGCCCTTTCTTCTGGTCGCAATCCTCATCGTCGCAGCGGACAAGAAGCTTATGCAGGGCCAGCCGAGTTCGCGCCTCGGATGGGTTGTCGTGGCTCTCACCACGATCGCTATGTTCGCCGCAGGTGTCGCGATGTTTGTTGTATAAGCGCCCGCTCCCTCCGCATCGATCCGCGTCCTGCGCGACCAGCAGAGAATGCAAATGCACAATGTACGCAGTGCAGGATAAGGCGGCCTCGACGGTTCATTCCGCAAGAGCCACTTCGGCATGCGGCGCGCGTTCCACCGCGGCATCGGCCTTGCGCAGACCACGGATCTTCCGTAGCCCCAGACAAACACCGACGACCAATAGACCCGCAAACACTAACAAAAGCGGCACCGACGATCTCCGGAGCGTTCCCGACCACACGCGGACGATGTGAGGGCCATAAGTCACACCAAGCCACGCGATCAAGGAGTAACGCAGGCTGCGCGCCGCGCCGTAGACGACAAGAAAACGGGGCCGCGAGACACCCAGTGCACCCGAGGCGAGCGCAAAGGGCAACAGAGGAATGGGCGGCGGAAGCAGCGCGGGAACAAACACTGCGAGTGCGGGATGATGCCTTACCCATAAAACAATCCCGTTCAGAATGCGGGCTGGCACGTAGTGGCGCAGAGCCGCTTCCCCACCCCTGCGCCCAATATCCCAGGTGCTGTAGCCGCCCACTATGCTGCCGGCGATGGCCATTGCTCCCAGAATCCAGGGATTGCCAGCATTCGCAACCAGCCATAGCAGCAGCAAGTCCGTGCTGCCGGGCAACGTTAGAGGAATGACGGAAGAATCGATCACCGCCACGGAGAAAAGCCCCAGCGCTCCCAGGTGCATGATCCATGTAGGTGTCAGCCACCGATGTGCGCTCGACGCAAGAAATTGTGCCGGTTGACGAACCGAAATGCTCACAAAGACCTGATCCTGGAATTGAATACCTTGGTTTCGGAACCATTAATTATTCGGTCCTCGTGACGCAGGGAGAGTTCCATCCCGCATCCCCTCCACAGCTCTTCATCCCGCGTCTCAAGGATCTTGTTCAATTGCTCGAACAACTGCGCGCGCGGGATCGCCTTATCGCTATCATCCGGGTATTGATCCTGCTGAGCCTGTTGCGCCATTGACCGACGCGCTCAAGCTGAGGGCACTTCCGATCACTGACATAGGCGAGTATTTCAAGATATCTCTCCCAGGCAAGAAACNNCTGCCTCGCTGGGTCGTTGTCCTAAGTCGGCGGGTGAAGCCGTGCGGGCTTCGATGCTGCGATAGGTCAACGCCCGACGTGGAATTGCCGGAGATGATCGAACAGCCCATAGAGATTCCCGATCCACAAAACCAAAACGATGACCACCACGCCATTCAAGATCGATTTGATCTGCCCTTACATCGGAATAAACCGGTTCACAAGCCACAACACTAGCCCTACTGCGACGAGTGTGAGGACCACGTTTGTAAGCGGCATGTCATGTTCTCCAATCATTTCCCCGACTTAGATCCGCGCCCAAGGCATCGTCGATGCACCACAGCCTCGACGGCTGAACAAATCGACTTATTCAGCCATGGGGGCCTAAGAACGGGAGAGGACTTACTCTTCTTCAAACCTAGTCTTTCAAGGCAATGATGGAAATGGCTGAGCTAGAGTGCTCACATCGGCGGCGATAAGCTATATCGAGAAACATTAGGCTAATAAGTTCGCGAGCGAGCGGGTCCTGATCTCCCGATGACGTCTCGACCGCGTGATCGTCGTTCGACGACCGGCAAACAAAGAATCACCCAGCTTAATTCGATGGAGCATCTTGCGCGCAGCTTATTAGGATAAAGCCACGTCGCTTGGATTGTGCCAGCCGCCGTCCGCAGCGATCAGCGCATCAGCCTGTTTCGGGCCCCATGTGCCGCGTTTATAGGTGCGAACCCGATGATGGTGTTTGAGAACCTGATCGACCACCGCCCATGCGGCTTCCACCGCATCCTCGCGGGTAAAGAGCCCCCCATCGCCCTTCATGGCGTCGCCCAAAAGCCTCTCGTAGGGCGTTTCCTCTCCCGCCTGTTCTTCGAGGAGAAAAAGTTCCCGCTGCTCTCCGATATACTCCTGCCCCGCGCGCTTGACGCGAGCGGCAAGCGCGATTGCCGCGTTAGGAGAGAGCCGAAAACGAAGGTAGTTCCCTTGGCCTGTGGCTGTCTCTGCATCGGCAAAAAGCCTTTGCGGCGGCGGCTTCAACTCCACAAGAACCTCGGTCGCGGTATCGGGCAGATATTTCCCCGAACGCAGATACCACGGCACACCATCCCATCGCCATGAGTCGATGAATAGCCGCAATGCGCAATACGTCTCGACATCGGAGTTCTTCGCTACGTCCTTCTCCTGCCGATAACCGGCGTATTGGCCGCGCACCACGTCGTCTGGTTTCAAAGGACGCATTGCTTTGAAGACCGTCGCCTTCTCCGTTTGCACAGCCCCGAAGTTCCGTCCCGCAGGCGGTTCCATGGCAAGCAGCGCGACAATCTGAAAAAGGTGGTTCTGGATGACGTCGCGCAAGCAGCCGGCTGATTCGTAAAATGCGCCTCGCGTTCCCACGCCGAAGCTCTCGGACAAAGTAATCTGTACGCTGGCCACGTAGTTACGATTCCAGATTGGTTCCAGAAATGAATTGGCGAAGCGGAAGTAAAGAATGTTCATGATCGCTTCCTTCCCCAGGAAGTGATCGATGCGGAAGATTGAGTCTTCGGGAAAAACCGCCCGTGCCGCGCGGTTGAGCTCGCGGGCAGACGCGAGGTCGCGCCCAAACGGCTTCTCGACAATCACCCGCGCATTCTCGGCTAACTTCGAGGCACCCAGTCCTTTGATGACTGTCTCGAAAAGCGAAGGCGGAATGGCGAGGTAGTGCGCGGGGCGGCGCGCTTTTCCTAATGCTTCCTTGATCGCCGCGAATGTCTTGATGTCGTTATAGTCGCCACTTACATATTCGAGCAGGGATAAAAGATGCTGGAAAGCCCGTTTATTATCGATTCCGCCCGATTGCTTGATGCTATGAGTTACCCGTCTCTGCAGGCGCTCTAGGCTCCACTTAGGAAACGCGACCCCGATAACCGGAACATTGAGGGTCCCGCGTTTCACCATCGCATAAAGTGCGGGGAAGATCATCTTGTGTGCCAGGTCGCCGGTCACGCCATAGACCACAAGAGCATCGGATTGAGAGGTGCGCATCAGGGCGCTCTCCTTCTTGGCGGTGGCCTTTTCTCATGGCCGCCGAATTTGGATCACAATCCTGATGATAGCTTGCCCGTGAGCCGCTTCTTTCCTTGCACCAGGCACTATTGCTTTTGGGTTGCCGCGGCGGTGACAGGGACCGCCCGGTCGGCACTGGCTACCGGTGCGCTCCCGGCTGGAAGCGGTTTGTCGGTCGACGCCGGTTTGTCGGCCGGCATCTCTGTTCCTGTCGCGAAAACGAGAATCTGTATCGATCCCCAGTCTGCATCCTGGCTCGCATCTGTCTGCTTTCCCATCCCAAACGTCTTCAGCAGGGAGTTATCAAATCCAAAATTCCCGGCCAGATAGTCTCGTATCACCATTGCTCTGGCTTCAGCGAGCACCGCATCTTTTTGCGTATCGCCTTCCATCCCGGTGGAAGCCACAACCACCGCCACTCCGAATTGATTTTGTGCCAGGAAGTCACCGACAGCCTTGAGGGATTTCTGATTCTTCAGTTTGGCCGAATCACGGCTATCGAAGAGCTGCTTCACTGTAAAGGTAAATGCCTTCACGGGCGTGCCCTCCGGAAGCCCGCCAATCGCATTCGCTCCCAGATCGGCAGAGTCTTCATAGCCGCGCTTCTTGAAATACCCGCTCAACAGGAAGTTATGTTTCAGCGCCTCCATATTCTCCTGGAAGTCCGTCACTCCGGTCTGCGCCTGGAGCATCGTCGCATGCAAAGTGGTCGTCGTCTGTTCAAGGTCGCTGTAGAGTTGCTTGTCGTTCACCAGCGCGCCCACAGTTCCCTGCCCCGAATCGATCTTGGTGCTTACTGAGTTCAGGTGCGCGGTCGCCATAGTTACATTTTGGACGGCCTGCTGGCTGCTATCCAGAATTCCGTTGGCCTTCCTGAGCATATCCCCCATCTGGAGCGGGGGCACACTCTGAATTGTTTCGCCGTCTCGTACCTCGGGCTCACCTGCAGATCCAAATGAAATGGCCAGGAACTGGTTGCCCAACAAACCCTCGGTTTCGATTGAAGCCATTGAGTCCCGCTTGATAATTTCGCGCGTGGTCCTATGNNGTCCTATCGAGTTCCATCACCACTGTGACCTCGTCGCCCGGCTTCCTCGGCAACTCGATGGCGGTCACTGTGCCGCTGTGCACGCCGCCAACCTGTACATCAGCGCCTTCAGCCAGGCCCACCACATTTTGGAACTGCGCCCTTAGCTTGTAGGTGGAGCGGAAAAGATACTCCTTGCTTCCGATAATGAAAACTCCGCTAGCCAGCACTGCCAGCGTCACAACGATAAAAGCACCTAACCGCGCCAATCTTGTCATAAATCCCCCTACGACAGCTTTAAGAATTCCTTCACGAACCCGATGTCGCTTTGCTGAAGGTCCTCATAAGTTCCCTGGATCACCACATCGCCTTCATTCAAGATGGCCAGCCGGTTCGCGATTGTCCTCGCACTGTGCATGTTGTGCGTCACAACAACGGACGCCATCTGCCGCTCTCGTTGGAGTTTGAGAATCAATTCGTTGATTTCCCCTGAACTGATCGGGTCGAGGCCCGCCGTCGGTTCATCCAGCAGCAGAATCTCAGGCTTCAGCGCGAGCGCCCGCGCCAGGCCCACGCGCTTTTGCATTCCGCCCGAAATATCGGCAGGCATCTTCTTCAGGTTGCCCGCCATCCCCACTTCAGCCAACAACTCGTTCACGCACTCGTCTCGATCGGCCTTCGACATCTCGCCCCGATGGTGTCGCAAAGGAAACGCAACATTCTCTCCGACGGTGAGCGAATCGTAGAGCGCTGCATGCTGAAACAAGAAACCCATCTTCTTTCGGATTTCTCCCATCTGGTCGAGCGCCAGGCCGGCGATGTCCTGGCCTTGAATGCAAATCGAACCGGAATCAGGTTTCTCAAGCCCGATGATAAGCCTCAGCAACACGCTTTTTCCTGTGCCGCTGCGCCCGAGCACGGCGAGAGTTTCCCCACGGTTCACACCCAAATTGACCCCATTGAGAACGGTGTGACCGTCGAAGGCCTTCCGCACATCCTCTACCGCAACGGCGGGCGCAGCCCCGTCATCCTTGGCGAGCCCTTGCTTCACCGCATTGTCATAGGCCGTGGCCATGTTGGTTTCACCAGCAGTTCAAGCGAAGTTAAGGAAAGACGACGAGAATGAATTTCACCAGCACAACATCGGCCAGGATGAGGAAGAGTGAGGCAAGCACCACCGAGTTGGTGGCGGCGCGACCCACACCCGCGGCACCCCCGCTTGTCCGCATTCCCTGAAAGCAGGAAATGAGCCCAATGATCAGACCGTACACGGCGGTCTTGAAAGTCTGGGGAAGGAACGAGTTGAATGTGGCGCCATGGAAACCGCTTTCGATGAACTGCCGAAATGACAGCGGCTCCACCATTGCTTGCGCAAACCAACCAGTCAACAAGCCGCATGCGTCGGCGGCAATGGTCAGCAGCGGCAACATTAGAATGCACGCCAGAATGCGTGTCGCAGCCAGGAACCGGTATGGGTTGATCGCGGACGCCTCAATGGCGTCGATCTGCTCGGTCACTTTCATCGACGCAAGCTCCGCGCCAATGCCGGCTCCCACCCGGCCGCTCACCACAAGACCAGTAATCACCGGACCCATCACCTGGATCACGGAGTACACGAGAGTGGCGGGGAACATCGACTTGGCGCCGAATCGACTTAGGCTGTAACGGGCTTCCAGCGAGATAACCACGCCGATCGCAGCTCCAGCCAATGCCACCAACGGAAAAGATTTNNCATCCAGCTGCCGAATCAGCTCGCGCCATTCATACGGCGGCGTAACCGCAGCCTTCAGGACTTGCCAGGCAAAGATGCCCAGACTGCCGAACCACTCAAAAAAGCCGCTAACCACTCCGCCGGCAAAATTTGCGACGGCGTGTATGCTCAGGTCCTGACCCTCTTGAAGTGGAGGGCTGATGCCTACAGTTGCCGTAGATCCGCTGTCGCTCAATGATTTGGACCAGGAGCGGGTGAGCCGTGCGCATTGTTCAGGTGCATACGGGAAAGCAACGAGTGCGGCCCGCTATAGAGGAACTCCAGGCCAACGTTCGAGCCCATATACCAAAGCATCGTGTAATTGCCCATCCGGAACGCATCCTTGGCGCCGTAGCGGTTTGGATACCAGCCGTAAACCGCGGTCATCGTGCCCGCATAAGGAGCCACAAGCGCAGGGATGGAGAAGACGCGATGGCCGTCTTCGCCTTGGCGTCCTGTCAAAGTGGAAAGCGCCGCGTGGCGCAGACGAGGAAAAAAGCCACTGCATTCGCAGCGGTAGTACAAAGTATCTTCTCTGAATGCTTGCGCCAAACCATAACGCGTCGTAGTGGTGACAGCGGCAATTCCAAAGTCGGACCCAAATCGCTTGCTGTAACCCTCAACCCCCTGGTTCCACTCCGGTGGTGAATTGGTGAACTGATTGATGCCGGCAGCAAACGCGGCGCCCACAATTGGATAGGGCCCGAACGTGTCAAAAACGTAGTTGCGCACCTTTGTTCTCTCCGTCGGACGGACATAGGTCACGTCCAGCTGCCCTGCGGTCGTGCTTCCAACACTGTCCGAGGAGTCTTCTGACGAGGACAGGGCTTGCGACCTCGCCTGCACGGGCAGCGATGCCAAAGTCACCGTGGCCAACAGCAGAAATATCGAATCGTGGATTCTCTTCCCGAGAAGCAACCTCTTCGATTGCATCGATCGCCCATCCGGCAAGGCTCCCCGGCAGACGTGCCCGAATTGCTGCTCCGCAATACTCATGAATGATTTCAACTGCCCCTCCTAAGATCGCCATCGCCGCTCATAGACAAGGCTGGCGCTGTCAATCGCGTGCTGGACTCTATAGGGGTTCTCCAAATGCAGCAGAAGGAAATCACTCCTCTGATTCTCTATTTCATCAAGAGACGCATCATAAGGTATTGGAGCAAACAAAACTCCACGAGAACTGGAGAACCGCTCTATCTACACTCTTGGCGATATTGACAGAATCGAGACCTCCGAAGATGGTCAAATCTGCACGGCATCGCAATCGAGGCCTTTGAATCGACCAGGCAACGCAATCTTCTGCTCAATCGCGTCTATGTCCTAAATCGTGAGCAGAATTGAGCAGACAGCCGCTTTGAATCCAAGCGATGATTGACAGAGATTGATCGTAGCTACGGTTGTTCGGGGGGAAGTTCGCAATATTTGGCGGCGCCTCTTCCCAGAGCAATCGGGGCTGCATTACGGCAACCATTTTAGAACGAAAGCGTGCGCATCTTCAGCAGGCGCTCTATCTTGCTGTCGTTGATTCGTTCGTTGATTTCCCAATCACCTCACATCTTAGGGACTGCTGCCTTGTCACGATTAGTCAACCCGAGCCCACGGCCTGCAACGAGGTGGCATCTTGACGGAAATCCATAGCACTTCCTTCGATGCCGATGCCTTTCTTGCAAACGCTGGACTCGGCCGGACCATTGTCGAACTAAAGCCAAAGCAGACGTTCTTTTGTCAGGGAGACACGGCTGACTCTGTGTTTTATCTGCAGAAAGGTCGTGCAGGGGTCACCGTCGTTTCGCAGAACGGCAAAGAAGCCACCGTCACCCTCCTATCTGCCACCGACTTTGTTGGAGAAGAGTCCCTCGCTGCGATCGTTGGCTTGCATATGTCGACTGCCACTGCCCTGAATACGTGCACTGCGCTCAAGATCAGCAGAAACGAAATGATTCGCGTCATGCATGACGAGCCCGCATTCGCCGACATATTCCTCAAGTTCCTGCTCACCCGCAGCATGCGGACCCAGGCCGACCTTGTCGATCAGCTCTTTAACTCCAGCGAGAAACGACTCGCGCGGATTCTTCTATTGATGGCGGAATTCGGCCAGCCCGGTGAACCGGAAACCTTCATCCCGCCCATTACTCAGGAAACACTGGCGGATATGATCGGCACTACCCGTTCCCGAGTCAGCTTCTTTATGAATCGCTTCCGCAAGCTGGGCTTTATAAGCTACAACGGCCGAATCCAGGTGCATAAGTCGCTGCTCAATGTGGTCCTGCTCGATCAATTGCCAGGCCACAACGCACAGAAACCCGCCATCCTTCCAAATCCCTAGCTTGCCTCTGAAACGTCCATCGCCCCTACGCCGCCGTTCTTTTGGCTGGTGGCTTTTGAACCTGGACAAGTTCGTCGAAGATGGTCCGGTATTGAATCATGGCAGTGCGAAGTTCTTCAGTGCTGGCATCGACCCGCCCCGGACGTACCGCGATGCCGTTTGCCAGGCGGTAGTCTTCCATCACGCGCGGGTAGCTCACGGATATATCCGCCGCGCGCTGATCGAAACTCCCTTTGGGATAGCCGCGTGCAACAAGAAGCGAAGAGATGAGCTCGTCGGCTTCATTCACTGCAATCTTGGGATGATCGACGAAGCGGGCTTGCACTACCTGCCAATCGGCGACAAAGCGTTCCCGCTCGGTTACGCCGAGATCGCGCAATTCAAGCGTCTTCACATGAGTTTCACGATCGGCCAGTTTTGCCTCGGCCTTGCGCGAGGATCCGTGCGTCTTCACAGCGCGGTCGTACTCTGGCCCGAAACGCGTGCGAAAAGCCCGGGTTCTGCTTCTACGGTACGTTAGATAACCGGCAACGGCGATGACGACAGCGACGACGACCACAACCGCAGCTATCATCAGCTGCGTATTCGTGAATTGATAGAACATTGCGTTCTCCTATGCGGGGTTTCCTGCTATCGCAAGAGGGTTGATGGGAGAGGGCTTCTCTTTGGGGGAGGGCCATACACGCAGACCATCATGAGCGGCAAGGCGCACAAATACTGGTCATAACTGCTCAATGTTACCCTTGAGCGGAACGGGCGAATTTGGATTGCCGTCGAGTATCCCAATTGCTGGGGCAAAGCGTTAAGTCCTTGATGGCTTCACGGGAACCGGCACTGGCCACGGCTCGGCAGAGACCCGCTGGCTCGCCCGTTTGGAGTTTCGAGCAGTCTTTGAACCCATCACTTTTACGTCCTTCGCCAGGCCGAGCAGCTCCAGAGTGCGAATAATCCAATAGTTGAAGTCCACTTCCCACCACAACATGCCATGTGTGGCAGATACGGGATGTGCATGGTGATTGTTATGCCAGCCCTCTCCACCCGTCAACAACGCCACCCACCAGCTATTTGTCGAATCGTCCTGCGTATTGAAGCGGCGCGAACCCCATAAGTGGGTCGCCGAATTGACTAACCATGTGACGTGGAAACCAATCGCAACCCGCAGGAGCACGCCCCAGAGCACCCACGATACGCCCAGCCTCCATCCGCCAAAGGCGGTGCCGCATCCCAGCAGCACGATGCCAGTGAGCGTGATGGGCAGCCAGTGCCAGATTGTCAGCCACCGGTAGAAGCGGTCCCGCTGAAGATCCGGCGCGTACCGCGAGATCATAGCGGTTTCATTGTGCAGGGCGCCTCGCATGATCCAGCCCATGTGCGACCACCACTTGCCATCGCGAGGCGTGTGCGGATCGCCCGGCTTGTCGGTGTACTTGTGGTGCATGCGATGCACGGCGACCCAGTAGGTCGGACTCCCTTGCAGCGCCAAAGCGCCACAGATCGCCATCACGTACTCCAGCCACTTGGGTGTTGTGAACCCGCGATGAGTCAGCTGGCGATGATAACTAACTGCAACGCCCACATTCTGGCTCAAAATCCACATCGCGAGAAAAATAGCGAGTGAAGACCAATGGAAGCAAAACAATGCTGCAATTGCTCCCAGGTGAAAAGTCGCGATCACAACGAAAAACACCCAGTTGAATTCGTTCTCTTTGCTCTGCGTAAGTTCGGCCTCTACGGAGCTGTCAAGTTTCTGAGATCCCGCGATCAACGTTGACATGGCATTGCCGCTCCCGTCTTTAAGTTAATGGCTTTCGTCCTACTAATCGCACAGCCGTGCGCTACCTCGGAGGACCGCGTAGTCCCTTTACCAACTTTAGCAGCTTGCCTGCGAAGCATCTGAGCAGAATTGCTCACCCGTTGATTCGCGCCTTCGAGGGTCTTACCTGCTAAGTTAAAGCAGCAAATTGGCACTATAGCCGTTCTCCAATTGCTGTAGAGCGAAGGCACGCCCGCTAAGTGGCTTTTTCATTAACCGGGGTCCCCACGGACGGGTCCTTGTCCGTGGGGTGGAAGAAAAAGCCGCCTTGCTCGACATTCAAAACGCTACATACTTATTGGAGAACGGCTCTAGCATCCATTACCGCGGAACCCTTCCACCAACGATGACGTGGCGCGTTTATCACGAAGTGACCAAACATAGCGTTGAATCGCTGCAACGAGCGCGGCGCGCTCTCGACTGGGCGAACATGCCCAATCCGTTTCGTTATTACGAGGGAGTGCCGGTTCTCGATCTTCCGGCGGACCCACTCGCCCCTGAAATTCCAGCTCTCGACGTGCTGCGGGGCTCGCTTGGAGCCACTTCCGCAGCGAACGGACCGGCCTTCCTCTCGCAGCTTCTCTTCTATTCCGCCGCGATTAGCGCATCCAAACGGGTCCCGGCCACGGGATATGAATATGCGCTTAGAGTGAATCCATCTTCTGGAAACCTTCACCCTACGGAAATCCACTTTGTCGCGCGCGGCCTGAAGGAATGGCCCGATGGGCTCTATCATTACGATCCATCCAGACACATGGCTGAACAACGCGCGCGCGGCACATTCAACTTGAACACGACCCCCTGCCCTGCGCCAATCGTGTTCGTCTTGACCAGCATTGCCTGGCGCGAAGCATGGAAATACGGCAAGCGGGCCTACCGATACTGCCTGCACGACATCGGGCACGCCTGGCAAGCGCTCGCGCTTTCCGCCCGGTCCATAGGATGCGACACTTTCGCCGTCGGAAGTTTCGCCGACGACGAAGTCTCCCAGCTGTGCAGCCTGAATCCGGATGAATGGCCAATGCTGATCGTTAACCTGCAAGGTAAGTCCATCCCGGTGCGGGAAGCAGATACCAGCGAGACCGTGTGGTTCGCTGGACAAGCCAACCGGCTTTCGAAGGAGACGATCGCTCAGCCGTTGATTGACGGCGTCCACCTCGCCACGAAACAAATCCGCAGCGAAACCGGCAGCATTGCCTCCGCGGTGGCAGCCCCAACCGGCTCTCTTGTGATTGCATTGCCTCCCCCGGCTCCCTCCACGCGCAGCTTCGGCGAGGTTGCCCGCACGCGGCGCTCGGCTCTCGACTTCGTAGGCGGCATGCAATCGATGCAGCTGGCAGAGCTCTCTGCCATCCTCGCCTGCACAGCTCAGCCGTTGTCGGCCGACTTTGCGAACACGCGTTTCATTCAGCTCTATTTGTATGTTCACCGCGTCGATGAGTTGCAACCGGGCGTCTACAGATACTGGCCGCAACACGCCGAATTGGAGCAAGTGAAAAGTGGCGGCCAGCGAGTAACCGCCGCTGCACTCAGCCTCGGACAAAGCCTGGCCGGCAATGCCTGCGTAGCTTTTTCGATGATTGGCGATCTCGATCGTGCCACAGTCACGTTTGGCGACCGTGGTTATCGCTACGTGCATTTCGAAGCCGGTGCGATTGGTCACCGCATGTACCTCGCCGCGGAAGCGCTGGGTTTGCGCGCGACCGGCATCGGTGCCTTCTACGATGAGGAGGTCCACCGCTATCTCGAGCTAACGCCCCAGCAGGGACAAGTCGTGTACCACTTCGCAATTGGCCATCCCGTCCCCGATCCGCGCATCTCGGCATCAACGAATCCATAGCAAGTCGCAAAAGCCACACCCGGCCAGATCCCAACGAAGTTGCCGCGGAAACTGACCCGTCTTCCGCAAACGGTCGTTCCGAGTTGCATTTTAGTCCGGTTTCGCTCGTCCCCAACCGCCCCCGCCGGGCGACTCAATCCGCAAGCGGTTGCCTGCTCGCAATTCGCGCGTGCATTTGCCGGGTAGTGTTTCTTCCCGGCCATTTCGAATCACGTTCGACACGCCAGGCTCGCCCGCTTCTCCGCCAGCAAGTCCCCACGGCCGCGTCTCCCTGCGATCCGCAAGCAGCGTCACCTGCGCATCGCCAAGCAATTCGATTTCACGCACCAATCCGTCACCGCCGCGGTGCAGTCCCGCCCCGCCGGAATTCTTCCGTATCGCGTACCGCACCATCCGAAACGGGTACGCATATTCCAGCGCCTCCACCGGCGTGTTCAGCGAGTTGGTCATATGCGCGTGATGCCCGCTCGCGCCGTCCGCCTGAGGCGAGCCGCCCAACCCTCCAGCGATCGTCTCGTAGTACGTGTATGGCAGTCCGCGCCCCGAGCCGTATCGAGTATCGATGCCGCCGATTGTCAGGTTATTCATCGTCCCCGCGCTCGCCGCCGGAATCCGCTCTGGAATCGCCTGCGCCAGCGCCAGCAGCAGCGTATCCACGATGCGCTGCGATGTCTCCACGTTCCCGCCAGCCACCGCCGCCGGAGACACTGCATTCACGACCGTTCCTTCCGGCGCAATCACCCGCACCGGCCGCATCAACCCCGCAGTCGCAAGTGCGTCCGCCGGCAACAGGCACCGGAAGACATAGAACACCGCCGACCATGTGATCGCATAAACCGCATTGATGTTGCCCGCAACCTGCGCGTCCGTGCCTGTAAAATCCACCACCGCGCGTTTCTTCGCTGGATCGTTGCGCACCGCAACGCGAATGCCGATCCGTCCCAGCCGCACTCCGTCATCGTCCAGAAAATCTTCCGCTCGCCATTCGCCTGCTGGCAGGCGAGCCAGCACTCCGCGCATCACGCGCTCCGAACCATCCAGCATCGCGCCCACCCCGCGGCCCAATCGTTCGAACCCAAACCGCTCCACCAGTTCCTGCATCCGCGCGATTCCAATCCTGCACGCGCCCATTTGCGCCATCAGGTCGCCTTCGCGTTCCGCAGGCGTGCGCACATTGGCCAGCAAAATCGCCAGCACCTGCGCATCCATCTTTCCCGCATGCATCAGCTTCACCGGAGGAATCCGTATCCCTTCCTGTGCAATCTCGCGGCACGGCCCCATCGATCCCGGATGCATCCCGCCAACATCGGCGTGATGCGCGCGATTCGCCACGTAGAACGCGGGCCTCGCACGCCCCTTCAAAAACACCGGTGCGACCATCGTCAGATCCGGCAGATGCGTGCCGCCGCGATAAGGATCGTTGAGCAGCGCCACATCGCCCGGCGCAAAACGCATCGCCTCCAAGGCCGCACTCACCGACATCGGCATCGATCCGAGGTGCACAGGCATGTCATCGCCCATCGCAATCAAATCGCCTTCGCCAGTGAACACCGCCGAAGAGTAATCGCGCCGCTCCTTGATGTTCGGGGAGAAGGCCGTCCTTCGCAGCGCAGCGCCCATCTCCGCCGCCACCGAATGCAGCGCATGCCCCACCACCGCAATCTCCGCCGGATCGATCGAAGGCCTCTTCATCGCGGACCTCCTGTCTTCTTTCTTGCAGTCGTAGCGGGCGCAAGCATAAGGTTGCCGAATCCATCCACAGTCGCCGTCCAACCCAACGCCAGATAAATCGTCGCGCTCAATTCCACAATCACCGCTGGTCCCGCAATCCTGTCGCCGCTTTCCAAGCGAGATCGTTCATATACGACCGCACGCCGCCAACTACCCTCCTCGAAAACCCGATGCGCACCGATCATCGCCGCCGCGCCGCCACCGCGCTTGCCCTTCTTTGCGATCACTCGCAGCGTCTGCCCGCGCACCACAGCCTGCACACGCAGCGTCACAATCTCCACGGTGCGTGCCGAATCGGCATACCCGTAAGCCTGCGCATGAAGCCGATGGAATCGCGCCACCGCGTCTGCACCCCAATCCACGCGCAGCTCGAATCCCTGCCCGCGATAGCGCAAATCGGCGGATCGCGTTAGCACCGGCCTCAATCCCTCCGCTCGAAAAACCTCCCGCGCCTCCGCCTCCAGCTCGCGAAACGCGCCGCCGATTTTCTTGCTCCCCGGCTCCACCATCACCGTCCGCGAAAACTCCCGTCGCAAATCCGCATCCAGAATCCCCAGTGCCGACAGCGCACCCGGAGCCGCCGGAATCACAACCTGCCGCATCCCCAACGCACTCGCCAGCGCGCACGCATGCAGCGGCCCCGCGCCGCCAAAAGCCAGCAGTGCAAAATCCCGCGGATCGAACCCGCGCTCCACCGACACCCGCCGCAGCGCGCTCTCCATCCGAACATTGGCCACGCGCACAATCCCTTCGGCCACTGCTTCCACGCTGCCAAATCCGGTTCCAGCTCGTTGCACTCTCTCGATCGCCTTCCGCGCACGATCCGCATCCAGCCGCATTGCTCCACCCAAAAAGTACTCTGGATGCAATCGCCCCAAAACCAAATTCGCATCGGTCACCGTCGCCCCTTCGCCTCGCCCATAGCATGCCGGCCCGGGATCTGCGCCAGCCGACTGGGGCCCCACTTGCAGCGCGCCCGCCTCATCAATCCGCGCCAGCGATCCGCCGCCCGCACCAGCCGTATGAATGTCGAGCATCGGCACGCGCACCGGTACACCCGCCACTTCGCCTTCAATAGTCGTTACCGGCTCGTGCGTCGCATCCAGCAGCGCAACATCGGTCGACGTCCCGCCCATGTCGAAGCTCAGCACGCGCGCAATCCCCGCTCTGCGCGCCACACTCAGCGCCCCGATCACTNNTCCGCCGGCCCCGACAAAATCGTCCGCACCGGCTCCCGCGCCGCCGCTTGCGCCGAAAGAATCCCGCCCGACGACTGCATGATCTTCAGCGCAGCCCCGCGTGCCGCCAACTCCCTCGCAAGCTCGCCAAGATAGCCCTGCATCTTCGGCGCAAGATATGCATTCAGCGTCACCGTCGCCGCCCGCTCGTACTCGCGAAACTCCGGCAAAATCTGGTGCGACAACGACAGCGACAATCCAAGCGGGCGTAGAGCCTCAGCCACCATCTTTTCGTGTTCTGGATGCGCAAATGAAAACAGCAGCGACACTGCCACCGACTCCGCGCCCGCTTCCTTCACGCGGCGCAGCAACTCGGCCGGCCCCGCATCTTTCAACGCACGCAGCACCGCACCATCCGGCCCCACCCGCTCCGCCACACCAAAACAAAATTCGGCCAGCGGTGCCGGTCGATACACATTCCAGTCATAAAGACTCGGCCGCGCCTGCCGCCCAATCGCCAATGTGTCCTCAAATCCCTCCGTCGTCACAAACGCAACGCGCGCGCCTTTGCGTTCCAGCAGCGCATTCGTCGCCACCGTGGTGCCGTGGCGCACTTCAATCTCCGCCGCGCCTACGCGTGCCACAATCTGCGCCACGCCTTCCAGAATCGCGCGCCCCGGATCATCCGGCGTCGACGGCAGCTTTAAAACTTCGACCCGCCCGCCTTCGCGATACACGCAATCGGTGAAAGTCCCGCCGGTATCAATCGCAATCGTGAGCCGTTTTGTGTTTCGCGCTGCCATTTCCAGTCAGCCTATCAGTTGCAATCGCGCACCCTGCCCGCAATCCATTTCTCTTTACCCGCAACAACTCCGAATGAGACAGTGAAGACTCACCGGCAGCTTCAACGCAACCAATGCATCCGCCCAACCCAACAATTCAGCCCTTTCGCTGGAGCGCCACCACGCTCGCGCAACGCCGCGTCGTCATTGCCGCCAGCCTGGGCTGGATGCTCGACGCTTTCGACGTCATGCTCTACTCCATCGTGCTGGCCACCCTCATGCGCGCCTTCGCCATGAGCCGCACTACCGCCGGCCTGCTCAACGCGCTCACCCTCATCGCATCGGCCCTCGGCGGCCTGCTCTTCGGCATGTTGGCCGACCGCTTCGGACGCCGCCGGATGCTCACCGCCAGCATCCTTTCTTACTCCGTCTTCACCTTCGCCTGCGGACTTTCCACCAGCATCCTCACGCTCGCCATCTTCCGCTTTCTCCTCGGTCTCGGCATGGGCGGCGAATGGAACACCGGCGCCGCGCTGGTCGCCGAATCCTGGCCAACTGCCTGGCGAGGCCGCGCCCTCGGCATCGTGCAAAGCAGTTGGGCCATCGGCTACGCGCTCGCCGCCCTCGTAGCCGGCCTCATCCTGAATTACGCGGGCTCGGCTCATACTTCGTGGCGTTGGGTCTTCTTCGTCGGCATCGCGCCCGCCTTCCTCGTCTTCTGGATCCAGTACAGCGTGCCAGAGCCGCCCCTCTGGGAACGCACCCGCGCCGCATCCATCACACAAGAACGCTCCCCGCTCCGTCCCTACCTGCGCCCACTCATCGTCCTCACGCTCGCCAACACCTGCGGCATGTTTGCCTGGTGGGGCCTCTTCACATGGATTCCCGCATACTTGGTCCTGCCAACGGCACAGGGCGGCCGCGGCTTCACAAGCCTCAGCCTTACGGGCTTTCTGGTCACCATCAATTTATTGGGAATGCTGCCCGGCTATCTTCTCTTCGGCGTAGCAGCCGATCGCTTCGGCCGCCGACCCACCTTCGTGGTCTATCTCTTCGCGGCAGCGTGCGCGGTGCCGCTACTGGCCAACGCCCGTCAGCCCGCTCTGATTCTTCTCTTCGCCAGCATCGCAGCCTTCTTCGGCACCGGTTTCTTCACCGGCTCCGCGATCATTGGCAGCGAGCTTTTTCCAACCCACGCACGCGCCACTGCCCTCGGCATCTCCTACAACGTCGCCCGCGGCCTCAGCGCCCTCGCCCCACTCACCATCGGCGCGCTCAGTGAACGACACGGGCTCTCATGGGCCTTCGGCGCCAGCGCAATTGCCTTCGCCGCAGCCGCTCTCCTCGGCCTGTTACTGCCTGAAACCCAAGGCGCGTCACTCTAGCGATCAGACACGCGGAACGCGCAGATCGACCCTAACCGCGGGGTTTCGCGCAGAGAACCGATGCAAGCATTGTCGAACAGGAAGGCCAGTCTCAGTGCTGGAAAAATCGACCTCGCCTGGCTCTTACACACACACCGCTCACTGCGCCGGTGGCACAAACTCCTTCGGCAACGCCGCCCCCTCGCCAAAGAAAAACATCTCCATCTGCTCCACCAGGAACTGCTGCGCCTGCGGCGTCCACGGCTGCAGCCGATACTCGTTCAGCAGCATCTTCTGGTGGTTTACCCACTCGTCCCACGCCGACTTCGACACATTCTTGAAAATCTTCTGCCCAAACTCCGAGTCGAAGGGCGGCTCGTCCAGCCCTTCCATTTCCTTTTTGTTACGAACGCAAAAAACCATGTGCGCCATCGGTCAAACCCCCACTCGTCATTGTATGGGATTGCCGCACGGCGCCCGCGGTTGCGGATTCCTGGAACTTCTACCGCACCAGCTCCGACACCACTTCGATCTCCTCGTGGCGCGTGCTGCCCGGAATGTCGAGCGACCCCAAAACCATCGGCTTGCCTCCGTCCATCTCGGTAATCGAGTAGGTCAGCCGATAAACTTTCCGCGATCTGTCCATGTCTGCCAGCACCTTCTGCGCCAGCGTGATATCTTCCGCCGTTCCACGCATCGAGATCGCGCCATCCGTCGCAACGTAGTAGAGACGCGCATGGGGCAACATGTTGCGCAGGTCTGTTAAAACGTCGTTCGCCTCGTTCCCCTGCGTAAGGTTGGTCAGGTAAAAGGTCTGGTACGCCTCAGAGCTCGATTTCACGTCCGTTGGCCCTGAGTCAGCAGAAGCCGCTTGCGCTCCCGCGATTCTCGCCGTCAACACCACGCCCAGCCCGACCGCCGAAAACATCTCGAATGCCCTCAACCAACGCCTTCCACGCGCGTCGCTCATCCACTTCATCGCTCGCCTCCAAAGTCGATCGTCTGGAACCATGCCAACGCCAGCTTCTCTAGTTCGCAGCATGGTTTCTGTCGTCAAAGACGCGCATTGTGAGTTTACGTTCGAAAGTAATTCGGTCTGCTCCGCCTTCATCGCGTCTTCGGATGCGCGTACAAGTTTTGCCAGCGGAGTATGTCCGATCCGCCTGCGTCACACTCATCTCGTCGCTTTATCCTGTTTCTATGTGCGGCCGCTTCGCCCGTCGCTCCACTCAGGAAGTCCTCGCCGACTGGTTCGGCGTCGCAATCGAAGACATGCCCTGGTTCGCGCCCACCTTCAACGCCGCGCCCCAGAGCACCCAGCCCGTCGTGCGCCTTAACCGCGACACTGGCACGCGCGAATTCGCACTCGCTCGATGGGGACTCGTGCCCTTCTGGGCCAAGGACGCCAAATTCGGCTACTCCACTATTAACGCGCGCGCCGAAGAGGTCGTCTCCAAGCCTGCCTATCGAGAAGCCTTCAAGAAACGCCGCTGCCTTGTTCCCGCCGACGCCTTTTATGAGTGGCAAAAGCTCGATGCCAAGGCCAAACGCCCCTACGCCATCGCCCTCCGCTCCGGCGAACCCTACGCCTTCGCCGGCCTATGGGAATCCTGGAAGCCCAAAGACGCCGAGCCGCTCGAAACCTTCACCATCATCACCACCGACCCCAACGCCGTCACAGAAAAACTCCACGACCGCATGCCCGTCATCCTGGAGCCCGCCGACTACAACCGTTGGCTCGATCCCGGCGATCCCTTGCGGCCTCCCACTGATCTGCTCTGCCCCTACCCCGCCGAAAAAATGCACGCCTGGCCCGTCGGCAACCGCATCGGCAACGTGCGCAACAACGATCCTCATCTGCTCACCCCAGCCCAACCGGAGCCGGAAAGCCACAGCCTTTTTGACTGAATTCCGCCGTCCCACCCGCCAATCCCCGCGAATTTACTTGACATTAATCCGTTTTCGGATTTTCCTGTTGGCGAATCGACTTCTCCACGGGCATTCCGTGCGTCCCCCGCCGACGTTGCGGATTCGGGCCTCTTTGCGACCCAGATCCTGCTAACTCGGCCCGCCTTTACCCAGGCGTGAACGGACCGCCGGCGTGGAGATGCAAGGAGAACCATGAACGATCCAACACCGACCCCATCCGCTGCCCAGTCTGGCCTCTCCGAAAACGCCGCCGGAGGCCTCGCCTACATCACCATCATCCCGGCCATCATCTTTCTCGTGACCGCCCCCTACAACAAGAGCTCCTACATCCGCTTTCACTCCTGGCAGTGCCTCTTCATGGCCCTCGCCTGGTTCGTGATCGATGTCGCCGTCATGATCTTTGGCAGCTTCCTCTCGTTCTTCCGGCTGCTCACCTTCGGCCTTTATCCGCTCATCTCTCTCGCCATGCTCATCCTCTGGATCATGGTCCTGATCAAAGCCTTCAACGGCGAGCGATTCAAGCTCCCCATCATCGGCGATCTGGCCGCAAAACAGGCCGGACAGTAACACCTGTCCGGTATCCGCCGGCGTCTCTGGTCGATCAGTCCATCTTTTCTTCAGAATTCGCTACGGTATATTTTCGTCTATTCGGTACAATCACGACACTTGGTCCATCCCCAATCCGTCCCTGAGGTTCAACAGCAAAGGAGCCTACGTGTCCGATTCTCCTCAATACACACCCGTCCCGCCGCAGCCGTCCGCCCCTCCGCCGCAGCCCGCGCAAAGCGGCCTCTCTGACAACGCCGCCGGCGCGCTTGCCTATGTCACCATCATTCCCGCGATCATCTTCCTGATCGTCGAGCCCTACAACAGGAACTCCTACGTCAAGTTCCACTCCTGGCAATCGATCTTCTTCTGCATCGCGGCCGTCGCTGTCCACATTGTTCTCACGCTGATCCCGGTGATCGGCTGGATCCTCGTGCCGTTCGTTTCTCTCGGGTTCCTCGTCATCTGGATCGTCCTGCTGCTCAAAGCCCTCAAGGGCGAACGCTTCCAGCTTCCCATCATCGGCAAATTTGCGGCCCAACAAGCCGGCGCATAACAAAATCGGTGGAGGGATCAGGAGCCTTGAACGCCCCTGATCCCTCCGTCAAGGCCTCCGCTTCCTCAGTCCACACGCGCGACTTCGAGGGCGGGGCGGTCCCAGTGGGCGTTGTTGGCGGCGGCTTCGTAGGTGGTCTGTAGGAACTGGAGCAGGGCGGCGTCGGGGTCGGGCGATTGGCGCATCGCTTCGTACGGAAAGATGAATTCGCCAAAGTCCTTATTGAACGCGGCGGGTGCGGGTCCGACGGTGGAATCGGCGTAGCCGGGCGGCTCGGGGTAGGCGTAGCTGTAGAAGAAAGGTTCGATGCCGGGGGCGCCGGGCCAGAATCCGGCGCTGCTGACCTCGTGGGAGTAGGCGTCGCGGGTGACGCGGTCGGGCAGGCCTGGCATGCTGGGGTGCTCGGGTGCAGTGCGGCCGGAAAAGCGGGTGCAAGCGAGATCGAGCGCTCCCCAAAAGAGATGGATGGGACTGACCTTGCCGCGGAAGCGGGCGCGGAATTGGGTGAAGACTCGCGTGGTTTGAAGGACGACGCGGGCGAAGCGCTGCGCGAATTCGGGGTCGTAGGCGTGGTGGGTTTGGTCCTCAGCGAAGGGGATAGGGTTGGGGATTTCACACGGCACGGGCCAGATTTGGACGGGAGCGCCGAGCGAGTCGAGTGCGGCGGTGACTTGATGATAGAAGTCGGCGACGGACATGGGCTGGAGAGGCAGTGTACGGCGGGCGCCGTCGCTTGTGTCGATGAGGAGCTGGTGGCTGAGGAAGTCGAAGTCGATTTGGATCATGCGGGCGCCGTGCGGCATGGGGAGTGTGGTGAGGCCGCGGACGGTGGGGTAGAGGGTGACGTTCCAGCAGTGGTTGAGGTGCGGGACGAGGGCGAGGCGGATTTTGCCGACGATCTGGGTCCAGAGCTGGAGGGTGGCGCAGGTGTCGGACCACGAGGATTGAGGAAGTGGGGGCCAGGTGCCTTCGGAAGTGGTGGATTGTGTGGGGGGCATGGGCGCCTCGTGGGGACATCCTACGCCATCGCTTGTTATGTCGGAGAACCTGTCTCGCTTTATGAGTGAGATTTCGCCGGAGTGTTTTGGGCCACGGCCAGGGCGCAGGCGGCAGGAAACCACGTGACCAAGAGCGCGGTCCACGGCATGCGTGCACCGGACGCGCCGAAGACAGCCTGAACGTCGGTGTTGGGGCCGAAGACGACGGCGGGAATCCAGATGAGCAGCGTATAGAGCCAGAGCTGCGCGGCTTCGCCATACGCCGCCACGCGCGGGAGCACGTTGAAGAGAAGGCCGAGGCCGCTCGCGATCTGGCCTGCTCCAGTGAGGTAGGCGACGAACGAGCGGTTCGGAATCCACATGGGGATGAGATGCACCGTAGCGTCGTGATAGACGATGTGCGAGAGACCGATGGGGATGATCCAGAGACCGAAGTAGAGGCGCGCGAGGCGTAGGGCGCGCGGGGCGGTGAGGAAGGCGAAGCGCGAGCCGGGAGCGAAATCGGCGAGCCGGGCGAAGAGCGTCCATGCGCCGGCGAGCAGGATAGCGGTCTCGCCGGAGCTGAGGTAGGAGCCTTCAACGGTGGGCGCGGCGAAGAGATCGGGAACCTTGAGCAACTGCCAGAGCAGGACGCCTGGGAACAAGATGCGTACGGCCCAGCGGGAGGTAGCGCGGAAGAGGAGCGCGAGGGCGGTGACGACTTCGGTGGCGCCGGTAAGATAGGCGAGCGCGGTGCGGGCGGGGAACCACGGGGCGACGGGTTGCCAGACGAGGGCGAAGTCGCCGTAGACAAGCGCGAGGACGCCGAGGCCGAGGAGCCCGAGAGCGCAGAGGGCAAGGGCGGGCTGCTCGGCGGGCTGGAAGAACCCGGCGCGCGCGGGTTGGCTGGCGTCCTCGGGCTGACTGGCGAGGTGCAGCTCGGGCGGCTGGATGCGAGGCTGGATGCGGGGTGTGGAGCTCGTTTGGTTCATGAGAACTGGAACGTAGCGTGAGGTGGGGGCGAAGCCAATAGATTTGTGTCCATCGGCGCGTGGGATTTGCGAAGCGGACTGGAACGGGGTGGAATCCGTCACATTCCGATGCGGGGCGCGGGAGGGAAGGTATACTTCCGGCATCTTACGGGCTGAGAGGTCGGGAATTATGCGAAGGGTTCTTTTGGTGCTGATGCTGGTGTGGGCGGCGGAGGGGGTGCGTGCGGAAGACAAGAAGCCTCCGACGACACTGCGGGGCGTGCTGCTGGAACAGTTGCGGACGACACACGATGAGGAAGACTGGTTTGTGCCGGCGAGCGTGGCGGTGGCGGGGCTGACGGCGGATCAGGCGAAGTGGACGCCGGGTAGGGACGCGCACTCCGTGGGGCAGCTGGCGTATCACCTGTGGTTTTGGGACACGCAGGCGCTGGCGCGGTTCAAGGGGCAGAAGCCACCGGCGTTCAGCGGCAACAACGATGAGACGTTTAACAATTTTTCCCCGGCGCAGTGGGACGACCTGGTGCAGAAGCTCAACGACGTGATGGCGCAGTGGGAGGCGGCGGTGCAGGAGGCCGACGACCAGAAGCTGGCCGACAACGCTTCGCTGATTGCGCATGTAGGCGCGCACAATGCTTATCACATCGGGCAGATTCTTTACGTGCGCAAGCTGGAGGGCGTTTGGGATGCTAGTAAGGGAGTGAAGTGACGCCAGAGAAACAGAGAAGCAGTGAAGTAGTGAACAGCGAAAAAAGATACTCTGCGTGGGCGTCGCCGATTTTTGTTGGTTGATGTAGGAGCAAAAGCCCGTGCACTTCAGATGAAGCACGCGCGTTCCAGACCTATACTTGCGGGATGAAGCTGGGTGGAAGTGAACTGGTGGCCCTGCTGGTGGCGGTAAGTTTTGCGGCGGGGTTGAATGTGTATGCGACCGTGGCCACGTTGGGGTTGCTGGCACACGCGGGCTTGCTGGCGCTGCCTCCGGGGCTGCATTTGCTTCAGAGCTGGTATGTGATTGGGGCCAGCGGCGCGCTGTTTGCCGTTGAATTTTTCGCCGATAAAATTCCTGCGTTCGACTTGATCTGGAATGCGCTGCACACGTTTATCCGCGTGCCTGTGGCGGCGCTGCTGGCGTACCAGGCGAGTGCAGCGTTGTCGCCCTTGGAACAGATGGCAGCGACGATTGCGGGCGGACTGATTGCACTGGCTGCGCATGGAGGCAAAACTGCGGCGCGTGCCGCTGTGACGCCATCGCCAGAGCCCTTCAGCAACATGACGCTGAGCCTGGGCGAAGATGCGCTGGCGGTGTTCCTGACATGGCTCGCAACCTGGAAGCCGTATGTGGCGGCGAGTATTGCGGCGGCGCTGGTGCTGCTGACGATTTTGCTGGTGCGTTGGGTGTGGCGGGCACTGAGTGCCCTGTTTCGTGGAGCGGAGCATGCGATGGGTGCATAGCGCGCCGTTCACGTGCGATTGCGGAAATAGTAACATCCGAGTAGGCGACACATCCGAGTAGGCGACACCTCCGAGTAGGCGACACCTCCGAGTAGGCGGTGAGAACGAAGCCGCAGGCGCCGCGGNNATGTAGGCTAGCGGTCAACCGCCCGGAACTTCGGAATCCTCCTCCCGAAGCTCGATTCGAGCCTCATCTGACACGGCCCCCAAGGGCTGAACTCCGGGACTGAGTCAGCCGAGAGGCTGATTAGCGGCTCGCTGCACAGAGCAATTCAGCCTAACCAAGCTTTGGATTTACTGCTCTAATAAAAAGGAACGATTCCGGTTCTTCTGATTCCCAGTTGCCGTTCGCGAAGGGGGCGTTGCGCCCGCGCTGTTCGCGGCATCTATTGGCGGGGTAAACTCTGGGCGAAGAGTCTCGCAGAGATCTGAGTCAGGTGAATCCTATGTGCATGTCGCAGCGCGTATGTTTGGTGTTTTTTCTATGCTTTCCAGTCCTCTTAGGTGCGCAGCAGAGCGCCGCGCCTGCTTCGTCGCCCCAGCCTCCGGCGACCTCGCCGAGTCCTGCGCCCGCGGATGAGAGCCGCCAAGGACGCATCGAGCTCAGTGTTGTGGTCACAGATAAGTCGGGAAAGGCTGTATCGGGTCTCGAATTGAAGGACTTCACCCTGCTGGACAACAATCAACAAGGCAAGATTCTTTCCTTTCATGCTTTCGACGGAACTGTGCACTCGGATGACCCACCGGTCAAGGTCATCCTGCTGCTGGACACAGTCAACGTCAGCTTCCAGCAGGTCGCCGATGCGCGCCAGCAAATCGAGAAGTTTCTCCGCCAGAAGGGCAGCCGTCTTGCGCAGCCGATGTCAATCTATTTGTTTACCAACGATGGCCTGAAATTCCAATCTGAGCCTTCTTCCGATGGGAACGCGCTGGCCGCGGATCTCAAGCAGGTCGACGGTCAAATACGCACGATCGGCCAAGCGCAAGCCGGGTGGGGCGACCTGGATCGCGTTCTACTGTCGGTTCGGAATCTTGACTCGATTGCGCAGAATGAAGCGAACAGTCCTGACCGAAAGATACTGATCTGGGTTGGCCCTGGGTGGCCGATGCTCAATTCGGCGCAGTTTCAAATCTCATCTTCTCAGGGGCAGCAACAGCTCTTCGATTCCATCGTTGAGCTTTCAACCAGCCTGCGCGAAGCGCACATCGCGCTGTACAGCATTTCATCAGAAGAAGGCAGCGAATCCATTTCAAAAGTAGGCGGCGGAAGCCCGTTCCTCTATCAAGACTTCCTGAAGGGAGTGAAATCGGTGCAGAAAGCGAGTTTCTCAAACCTTGGATTGAAAGTGCTGGCCATCCAAAGCAGCGGGCGCGTGCTCGGTCCCAGCGGCGACCTGGTAGGCCAGATCGACAGTTGTGTCCAGGACGCCAGCGCCTTCTATACGCTCTCGTTCGATCCTCCGCGCGCGGATAAACCGCACGAGTATCATGACCTGAAAGTGATTGTCGGCAAGCCGGGACTGACGGCGCGCACTAACACCGGTTACTACAACTGAAATGGAATATGCAATGAAGGACTCTTGCGCGGCTTGCTGTTTTCCTCGCCTGCTTGTCCGCCGCGCCGGTAAGTGACAGATCAAGGAAGGCAGCGTCTTTTCCAGTATTGCGCTTGTCTTTCGAAGGATTGCGCGATGCAAAAGCTGGTACTTCCATTCATGGTGTTGGGCATTGCTCTGCCAGCGTTTGCGGCTCAGCGTGTCACGGTGGAACAGCTGGAGCGGATGCTGGCCGCCGTGCATGGCAAGCCGGATGTAAAGGTGGCGAACCAGCTTACTGGCCTGGAACTGACCGAACGGCTGAACGCCGCGAAGCTTTCGCGCTGGGAGGCTGACTCGCCTGGCCCCCAGTCCCGGCAGGCATTAGTTGCGCTGGCCGACGAATCGGCGTTTCTCGACCCTCCAGCTGCGGAGATTCCAGCCACGACCACGCCAGACATCGCCACGCAACGTCAGATCATGGCTCAAACCGTGGACTATGCCGCCAAGACCATTGCCAGGTTGCCTGACTTCTTTGCGACACGAGATACGATTCATTTTGAGGATACGCCGGCCAGGCAATTGGAAACCGGCTATCATCCATTGCGCCCCGTGGCCAGGGTCAGCGCCACCGTACTTTACCGCGACGGCAAGGAAGTAGTGGATGCGGGAAGGGCGAAGGACAACCTGCCCGCACACGCACCGCCCGGATTGACCGCTTCTGGAGTGTTCGGGCTGATTCTCGGAACGGTGCTGGTGGATTCTTCCCATGGCAAGCTCGTCTGGAGCCATTGGGAGCAGGCCGCCGCAGGTCCTGCGGCGGTTTTTCACTTTGCGATCCCAAGAGAGCAGTCACATTACGATGTAGAGTTCTGCTGTGTCCCTTCCGATCGCGGGAGCAGTGTCTTCAAGCAATTTACCGGCTATCACGGAGAGATCGCCGTCGATCCGGTCACCGGCGCCATCCTTCGCCTGACTCTTGAGGCAGACCTGAAGCCAACCGATCCGCTTCTCAAATCCGACATCCTGGTCGAATATGGTCCCGTGGAGATAGGCGGCAAAACCTATATCTGTCCGGTAAAGAGCGTCTCCCTCTCGGTTGCACCGGCGCTCCTTTCCGATGCCTCCAGGATGCAGCGTGACCGTGGCTCGGTCCGTGAAAAGGACAGCCACACCAATAAGGAGCACCTGCAAACCTTTCTGAACGATGATGTTTTTGAGCAGTATCACTTATTCCGCGCGGAGTCGCGTATTCTCTCCGGCAACAGCGCGGAAGCGGAGATGAACCAGCCCGCTTCCAGGCCTACTACGGAGATGAGCGACGCCGTCACGCCCGCCCCAGCCATGAGTCCGATGGAGACAGCTCCACCGGAGGCCAGCGCTCCTGCTGCACCTGCGGCTTCTCTGACGGCGTCCACTCTAACGCAGCCTCCGGCGCCAGAGCCCGCGGTTCCAGAGATCAGCGTTACGACGTCGACTGGGCTACCGGAACCTCCGGCGACCTCGAGCCCTAACTCGGCGAATGCGAGTTTTACCCTGCGTGTGACTGCGCGATCCGTGGACGTAGGGCTGGTGGCGCTCGACAAGAAGGGCCATCCGGTGACAGACCTGACATTGGAAGACTTCGAGATCTACGACAACGGATGCAAACAGGAAGTCCGATTTTTCAGCCAGGCAACCGGGGAGTCCGCAAAGGTGTCTGTCGATACGACCGGGCAGCCCGGCCATGCGCCAGACCAGCCCGTTTTTTCCAATCGTCGTGCGAATATTGCGGACGCGAAACCAGAGAACGGAGTTGCACAAGGCAGCATCACGATTCTCTTGCTCGACCCCGGCAACCTGACGTGGGCCGATCTGACCTATGCTCGCGCGGAGATGCTGCGATTTCTGCGCTCGCTCCCGGCGAACGAACTCGTGGGACTCTATGTCATGAATGCTCAAGGTTTTCAGATTCTGGAGGAGGGAACGGTCGACCACGCCATGCTCGCGTCGAAGTTGCATGGATGGATACCTAGCGCGCAAGACCTGGCTCGTGCGCAGGAGATGGAACAGCGCAATCGGCAACAGTTCGACTATGTGCTGAACTCGTCGGATTTGCAATCCGTGAATGGAAACACCAACATGGCGACGGATGCGGCCAGCCCCGTCGATCCCCAACTCCGCGAAAATGGCAGCAATCCCGCGCGTAATTCGCTTTCGATTCTGACTGGCGTGGCCCGGCATCTTGCCGCCATCCCCGGCCACAAGAACCTGGTATGGGTCACCAGCGATAACGTGCTGGCAGACTGGACCGATAAGGCAGTGGGTATCGACAAGGGTAGCAAGCGCATTGAGGGCTTCGTGCTGCGCGCGCAGGAGGCGCTGAACGACGCGCACGTGAGCGTCTATCCCCTCGACGCCTCGCAGTTGGAGACCAATGCCGAGGACCCCGGACTGCAGAACCGCAATGTAGAGTTGTCACGAAGTGTTACCGCGCCACCCGGACCCCAAAGCGGCGGTGCCGCGCCTGGCCGCATCACTGCCGAAATGCAGCAGGATTTACATCCCATTCAAGCCGCAATACAGGAGATGGCGGAAGCCACCGGCGGCCGCGCCTTTCGCCGTTCCGGCGAGATTGCAAAGAATCTCGACGAAGTGATTGCGGATGGCCGTGCCGCTTATCTGCTCGGCTTTACGCCCGACACCCCAGCAGACGGTCAGTACCACGTGCTGAACGTGAAACTTGCCGCTCGGCGCGGCGTGTCGCTACGCTACCGCACAGGGTACGAGTACACCAAGGAACCCGCCACGCTCAAGGAGCGGTTCCAACAGGCGATATGGCAACCCCTCGATGCAAGCCAGATCGCAGTGAGCGCCAATCCGATAGCGGCATCCCAGGGGGCCACGCTCAGGCTAAACATCGCTACCAACGACTTGGCGCTGAAGCAACAGGACGAACGTTGGGTAGATAAGCTCGATGTCTTTCTCATCCAAAGAGACGATGAGGGCCTTCATGCGCGAGTTACGGGACAGACTTTGCGTTTGATGTTGAATCCTGCAACTTATGCGAAGTTGCAACAGGAGGGAATCCCGTTCGACCAGTTCATCGAGAAAACGCAGGGTACAAGCTCGGTGAGGATTGTGGTGGTGGATGAGAACTCGGGCCGCATGGGGTCGGTGACAATTCCGGCCTTAGCCCTGCAGGGGAAGAGCTGATACAGATATGCAAGAAATCCACGGGTCAGAAAAAGTCGAGGCGTTCAGAATCCGGGCGTAGTCGGTCAGGCGGGAAACGAAACGCTCGCGGAAGTGAAGTAAGGCATTCGTGGCTGACGCGTAGCCCATGATTTTGCCAGGATCAGGCAATCAATCGTTGTGAGTCTGTTGGCGATAACAGGCCAACGCAAGTTTCCAACCCCGACATTGTCCGGGTTTGCAGGTTCCGGTTGTGTCGTGGCCAAACCGGAGTTACCCAGCGGCGGACCATCCCATTAGTTACCCTGTAGTTCACGACGCTCTATTCAGCGATGCCGGCCGTTTTCTGCCGACGAGAGACTGTGTTTTCGGTGTTTCCGGTAGACACGCCCCATGTAGAATTGCCCGAGTCTGGAGGTCGCATGGGACGGAGATACGCAAACATTCTTGAAACGGTGGGCAACACGCCTGTGGTGAAGATCAATCGACTGGTGCCCGATGGAATCAACTTGTATGTGAAGGTGGAGGCATTCAATCCGCTGGGCTCGGTGAAGGACCGGCTGGCGCTGGGCGTGATTGAAGATGCGGAACGCACCGGCAAGCTGAAGCCGGGGCAGACGGTGGTTGAAGCGACGAGCGGGAACACAGGCATTGGCCTGGCAATGGTGTGCGCGGCGAAGGGTTATCCGCTGGTGGTGACGATGGCCGAGACGTTCAGCATTGAACGGCGGAAGCTGATGCGGTTTCTTGGCGCGAAGGTGGTGATTACGCCGGCGGCTACGCGCGCGTGGGCATGGTGAAAAAGACGGAGGAATTGGCGGAGAAGCATGGATGGTTTTACACGCGGCAGTTTGAGAATGAGGCGAATGCCGATATGCATTCGCGGACGACGGCGAAGGAGATTCTCGATGACTTTGATGGTGAGCGACTTGACTATTGGGTGACGGGATTTGGAACGGGCGGCACACTGAAAGGCGTGGCGCGCGTGCTGGCGAAGGAGCGGCCGGAGACGAAGATCGTGGTGTGCGAGCCGGATGAAGCGCCGATGTTGTCGAGCGGGATTGAGCAGCAGCGGAAAGAAGACGGGTCTGCCGCGGCGGCGCACCCTTCGTGGAAGCCACATCCCATGCAGGGCTGGAGCCCGGACTTTGTGGCGAAGCTGGCTGGGGATGCCGTGGCATCGAAGGCGATCAGCGAGGTGCTGCGCATTGAAAATACAGAAGCGTTGAAGTGGAGCAAGGAGCTGGCGAAGAAGGAGGGCATCTTTGTCGGGATCTCTTCGGGGGCGACGTTTGCGGGAGCGTTGCGTGTGGCAGCGAAGGCGCCGAAGGGATCGACGATTCTTTGCATGCTGCCGNNCAAGGTTGCAGCTGAGGCGGAGAAAGGGGCAAACATTCTCTGCATGCTTCCTGACACCGGCGAGCGCTATTTGAGCACGCCGCTGTTCGGCGACGTTTCGGTGGATATGACGGAAGAGGAGATCGCGATTTCGAAATCGACGCCGGGGTGCTGGATGCCGGGGGTGTGAGGAGCGATTGATCGAGGAGTTGTGCTAGAATGTAGTAACGTTTCTACATCCAAGAGTGCCTATCCATGCCGATCACTACACTATCTAGCCGTGAATTCAATCAGGATGCGAGCAGGGCCAAGAAGGCCGCAAAAGGTGGCCCGGTATTCATCACTGATCGGGGTCGGCCGGCGCATGTTCTGCTGACTATTGAGGAGTACCAGCGGATGACGGGCAAGATGGAGAGTATCGTCGATTCCCTTGCGATGCCCGGCGCGGGAGAAATCGAATTTGAAGCTCCACGGTTGAGCGGGAAGCTTCATCGTCCGGCTGACTTTCGATGATGTACCTGCTCGATACGAATGTGGTGTCTGAGCTACGAAAGTCTAAGACGCGCAAAGTGAATCGGCACGTGTACAACTGGGCCAAGAGCATTTCCGCAGGGGCGATGTTTCTGTCGGCCATTTCCGTGCTGGAACTGGAGCTTGGTGTGCAGCTTGTTGAACGACGCGATCGATCGCGGGGATCAGTCCTTCGCTCGTGGATGGAGAATCGCGTGCTGCCTGCGTTTGAGGGTCGGGTGTTGGCCATCGATATACAGGTCGCGCGGCGAACCGCGGCGTTGCATGTGCCCGATCCCTGTTCGCATCGGGATGCCATGATTGCTGCGACGGCACTCGCTCATGGGATGACTGTGGTGACGCGGAACGTGGCGGATTTTGAGGCTACGGGTGTTGCGCTTATCAATCCGTGGTTGGAGTAGCGACTTGATACCAGTCAACTGGCGAGACACAGGCTAGATTTTTTGGGTGCGCTGGACGTCTCTTACACCGCTGATGCGGCGCAGGCTGAGGACCATGCGATTCAGGTGGCGCACATCTTCTGCTTCGACGATGAATTCGATGATGGCTTCGCCGGTGTCGTCGTGGCGAATGTCGATGTTGCGGATATTGGTGTCGTCGTCGGAGATGACGGCGGTGAGCTCTTTCAACATGCCGGTGCGGTCGTCGCAGTAGACGGTGATTTTGACAGGATAGCGCTGGGCACGGCCAGCGGTCTCGTCGCCGACGCGAGCCCACTCGACATTGATGCGGCGGTCGCTCTCGTACAGAAGATTCTGAACATTCGGGCAACTGCGCGCATGGACGGCGACGCCTTTGCCGCGGGTGACGTAGCCGATGATTTCTTCGCCACGAATGGGATTGCAACATCGCGCGCGGTAGACGAGCAGATCGTTCTGGCCCTCCACCTGGAGCGAGTCGGAACCGGAGAGGTGCAGCTTGCGCACCGCGTCGGACATGGGCGTTTCGCCGGGCGCGCTGGGTTTGGTTTCGGTGGGAGCCTCGACCCCGGCGGGATGCGTGGAGCCGGGGGCAAGCTTGTTGAGAACCTGATGGGCCGAATGTTTGCCCAAGCCTAGAGTCGCGAGCAAGTCCGCAGCGGTGGCCACGCCGTATTCATTGGCAATGCGGCCGAGGTCCTGATCCGATACCTGGCTCATAGGGACCTTGAATTTGCGCGCTTCGCGCTCGAGAAGCTTGCGGCCGATTTCGACGGCGCGGCGGCGCTGATCTTCATTAAGCCAGTGCTTGATCTTGTTGCGGGCGCGGGGGCTTTTGACGAAGGTGAGCCAGTCGCGGCTGGGCTTGTGGTCTTTCTGGGTGACGATTTCTACGATGTCGCCGGTGCGCAGCTTGGTGCGCAAAGGGACCATGCGGCCGTTGACTTTGGCGCCGACGCAGGTGTGGCCGACCTCGGTGTGAATGGTGTAGGCGAAGTCGACGGGCGTGCCGTCGGCGGGAACCACAACGACTTTTCCTTTAGGCGTGAAAGTGTAGACCTCGTCGGGATAGAGGTCCATCTTCAGGCTGGAGAGGAATTCGTTGGGGTCGGTCATCTCCTTTTGCCACTCGACGAGCTGGCGAATCCAGTTGAGGCGCTCTTCGTCGCGGGCGTTGACGGTGCCTTCCCCTGCCTTGTATTTCCAGTGAGCAGCGATGCCTTCTTCCGCGATGCGGTGCATGTCTTCTGTGCGAATCTGCACCTCAAATTGATGGCCGCCTTCGCCGATCACCGTGGTGTGGAGGGATTGGTAACGATTGGCGCGGGGGATGGCGATGAAGTCCTTGATGCGGCCGGGTACGGGGCGCCAGAGGGTGTGGATTAAGCCGAAGACCGCGTAACAGGAAGCCACGTCCTCGGTGATGACGCGGATGGCGAGCAGGTCATAGACCTGATCGAAGGAAACCTTGGATCGCTGGAGCTTTTGATAGATGGAGTAGAGGCGCTTGATCCGCCACTCGACTTTAGCTTCGATGTTGTTTTCGCGGAGCTGCTCGACGAGCGTGTCTTCGACGCCCTTCAGGAACTGCTCGCCCTCGATGCGGCGGGCTTCGACGGCGGCGGAGACCTGTTCGTAGCTGACGGGGTCGGTATAGCGGAAGGCGAGGTCTTCGAGCTCGCCGCGGACTTTACCCATGCCGAGGCGGTGCGCCAGTGGGGCGTAGATGTCGAGAGTCTCGCGGGCAATGGCTTCCTGACGGTCGGGCTGCAGGTGCTCGAGGGTGCGCATGTTGTGCAGGCGATCGGCGAGCTTGATGAGCACGACGCGGATGTCGGAAACCATGGCCAGCAGCATTTTTCGGACATTCTCGGCCTGGCGGTCTTCGCGATTGGCGAACTGAATTTTGTCGATCTTGGTGACGCCCTCTACGATGTGGGCGACCTGGTCGCCGAAGCCGGCTTCAATTTCCTCGCTGGTCGCGGGCGTGTCTTCGACGGAGTCATGGAGCAGGCCTGCGGCGATGGCGGTCGAGTCCATCTTCATTTCGGCGAGGACTTCGGCTACTTCGAGGGGATGAATAATGTAAGGCTCGCCCGAGGCGCGCATTTGGCCCTGGTGGTGCTGGACGCAGAAGTCCCAGGCTTTGCGGATGAGGCTGACGTCGTCATTGGGGCGATTGGCCTGGACATGGCGAAGGAGGGCTTCAAAGCGCGCGTCGATGGCATGGGGATCTGCGGACTGCGAAGGACACGTAGCTTCCAGGCCTGCCGGGCTGGCTTCGCCGTGCTGGCTGGCGTCGGGAATATCGGCCTGTAGATGCTGGCGAGCGGTCGCCATGCTTCATTATAGGCCGATCGTGTTGAGCTGGGATTAGTTGAGCTGTTGTGAGGCGCATGGTGGTAATTGAGGAAGGACTCTGTGGATTGGGCTGTGCGCGCCGCAGGGAAGCATGGATTTGGATACTAACGGAGTAGCGAGTGAGGGATCGCGCACAAGTTGAGTTTTGGAGGGAAAGGTTGCGAACTAAGTTTTGCGGACAAGCAGAGTGAACAAACTAAGGGCTGAGTTAAGCCGGGAGTTGGACGGAAGATAGATCGAAATTTAGGTTAAGAAAGGTCGGACTGGAATATAAATACTTTGGTAATTTATGAAGCTTTAATTTTGGATAAGTTATGCGGGATATGCCTTCAGATACTAGCGTTTTCTTTATTGGTACGTCGGTGCTTTGGAGCTCTCTCTGATGTGCTTGCCGTCACAGCCGGGCATCCCTGAGAGAGGAGTAGAGTCCCCTTCGGACTAGAGGTCCAGAACCGAGGAACTTATGTTGAAACGCCTCTTACTTACTACCCTGGCTGCGGCATTTGTTGTGAGCATGGGATACGCAGATCAATCCAATGCAAAGGTCACGATTCCGGTTACCAGGACTTCGCCGACGAGCGGAAAACAGATGTTTTCAAGCTATTGCGCGCCGTGTCATGGCGTGGATGGCAGAGGTCATGGACCAGCCGCGACGGCGCTAAGAACGCAGCCGGCCGATTTGACAGGGCTGATCAAGAAGAACCATGGAAGATTCCCGGACACCCACATTGTTTCGGTGTTGCAGTTTGGCGTCGCTGTTCCGTCGCACGGATCTGCGGAGATGCCGGTATGGGGTCCCATCCTTGGCAAAATGAACCTGGCGAACTCTCAGGATAAGCAGCTCAGAATCAGCAATTTGAGCCGCTATATTGAGACCATGCAAGAGCGGTAAGCGTCAGCGGTCCTGGGCGAGCGGGGACTATGATTCCCGTAGAGCGGTTCCACAATTGCTGTATCCCGANNTTTTCCCTAAGAAAATGCCACCTCGCACGATAGTTGAAAAGGCAAGTCGATTGTGGAACCGCTCTAGGTGACCATGACAACGCCGCGCAAAGACCACTCAGCCACAAAACCGAAGGCGCCCAAGGCACGACAGCCTGCGGCGCCTTCCTTGTCTCCGTCCAAAGTTGCTGGGGACCACGGGAGCAAATTCGGGGGTTCACGAGAGAGGCCGGCCAAGCCGGATGCTTCCGGGGAACGCAAAAAGGGCCGGCGGGCGCAGGAACGGGAGGCCGGCCGCGAAAGTGGCGGGGACAAGAAGGCGGAAAAGAAGGGTTTCCCGGCGTCTTCGGCGCGGGCTTCAACGGGACTGGGGGCGTTTGGGGCGCGTATAACGCGGCGAGCTGCGGATCGGCTCCGGAATGGGCACTTGTGGGTGTACGCCTCAGACGTCGAGTCGCTGGNNTGCCCGTGGCGGACTCGCGCGGGCTTCTGCTGGGGACGGCTCTGTATAGTCCGACGTCGCAGATCGCGCTGCGGATGGTGTCGCGGGAGGCGGTCAACGAGGCGGAGTGGCTGGAGCTGCTGGAATCGCGGCTGCGGACATCCATCGATCGCCGAAGAACCCAGCTTCGAGACGAAATCGACTCTTGCCGCCTCTGCTTCAGCGAGGCGGACGAATTGCCGGGGCTGATTGCAGACAAGTACGGCGACCTTGTGATNNCTGTTGACCAAAGGCCTCGACTCCGCAACCATCCGCGCAACCTGTGTGAGCGTCTTCCGCGAAGAATTACAGCCCGCCAGCATTCTGGAGCGCCCAGACCCCCGCATGCGCGAGTTGGAGGGGCTCGATGCCCCTGACCTTGCGCCGCTGTGGGCAGCCGATTCCGCCAATCCCATAACGAGCACGCAGTTCAAACTCAATGGCCTGGTCTTCCATTACGACGCCAACGCGGGACAGAAGACGGGTGCCTTCCTCGACCAATGCGCGAATTACGCAGCCGCACAAAAATGGGCGTCGTTGCTGGTCCCGGGCGGGCGCGCTCTCGATGTCTGCACCTACCAGGGTGGATTTGCTCTGCACCTGGCGCGTGTCTCGAAGAGCGTGACCGGCATTGATGCTTCCCGTTCTTCTCTCGAAGTCGCGGAGCAAAATATGGAAGCAAACCGGGCGCAGCTTTCCGGCCCTGTCGATTGGGTGGAAGGCGACGCATTCCAGATTTTGCGCGACTGGTCCGATGCAGGCGAGAAGTTCGACACGATAGTGCTCGATCCGCCGGCGTTTGCGAAGACCAAGCGGGCCGTCGAGGGTGCGCTACGCGGTTACAAAGAACTGAATCTGCGGGCGCTGAAAATGCTGCGGCCGGGTGGGCTGCTCCTGACGTGCTCGTGCAGCCACCACGTGAGTTGGGTGGACCTCGAAGGAGCCGTGGCTTCTGCTGCTGCCGATGCGCATCGGCGCGTGCGGCTCCTGGAGCGGCGTGGCGCTGCGCTCGATCATCCCGTGGTGCTGAATCTGCCGGAGACCGAATACCTCAAGTGCATGGTGCTGGAAGTGGAATAGGTATTTACGCGCTCGCCATGCGCTGGCCTCGGTGCCAGGGGAAAAGGAACCGCAGAAGCCAGCCGACAGCCGACGATTTAGCCGGCCGGTCGTGCACGGGTCGGACTTGAGCGGAACGAACGGCAGGCTGCACGAGCTGCTGTTCAGAATTCGGCTCGGGCGGCGCAGCTGAGGCCGACCGGAGCTGCGCCAGTGTGTCCTTGACCTGGGCACGGAGTGATTCGACTTCAAACACACACGAGCGGAGATAGGCGGAGACCGTGAGCCCGGCCGCGGCAGCGCGCTCGCGCAGCTGGTCGCATTCGGTGGGACTCAGCCGGATGGTGATGCTGGCGGATTTACGCCTCTCTTCGAGCGAGCTGACCGTCTTGGCGGAGCTGCGCGGCTCAGTACAAGCCGATGCGGTCTGCCGCGCGGGAGGGGTCTGTTGTGAGATTGGCGAATCGAGATCGGTCAGACTGGACGGGTTGGGAGGCCCGGAGGGGCGATAGCGCGCGTGGCTGCGCAAGGCCTGCTCGTAGCTGAGGGTTGCGACATCCTGGGCGAGGGCGTCATCGTTCCAGGGATCGGACGACTTGGGCGCGGGCTTGGACGCGATGAGCCCGGACAAAAGGTTGGCGAAACCAGCGACGGTGGAGGGTGGAAGAGACTGGGCGGATTCCGGCATGGAAAAAGGATAGAGGGAAGGTAGGAGAAGTTGAGGAAAGTTTGGTGGGAGGCGCAGTCCAAAAGTGTGGTCTGATTCCCGGATTGGGAAACTGTTGAGTTAGCGCAGGAATGGTAATTAGACGGAGATTGGTCTGGGGATTGGCCTGGAGATTGGTGTCGGGGTCGGTGCGGGCAGCTTTTCGGCTTCGGGTAAAGGAAGGACGCGGTCCGGCAGGCGCAGGAGTTGGGTAATTTGATCTGCGGTCATGGGACGGGCAAAGAGGTAGCCCTGCCCGTAGTGGCATCCCATCTGGCGCAGCAGGCGGTATTGCTCGAGGGTTTCGATGCCCTCCGCGACCACGTCCATGCCCAGGGCCCGCGCGAGTTCGATGATCGTCCGGACGATTTGGAGGGCCTGGTCGCCGTTGGTCATGCGGCTAACGAAGGAGCGGTCGATTTTGAGGATGTCAAAGGGGAAAGAGTGGAGATAGTTGAGCGAGCTGTAGCCTGTGCCGAAGTCGTCCATGAGCAGGGAGATGCCAAGGGCGCGCAGGCCCGTCAAGACGTCGACGGCGGTGTTCAAGTTGGGAATGAGGCTGGACTCGGTCATTTCGAGGCCGAGTTGGTGGCTGGAAGCGCCGGCTTGCACGAGCAGGGACTGGACGTGATCGGCGAGGCCAGGGCGCGAAAACTGACTGGCCGAGAGATTGACACAGACGAGGAGCGAGCTGTTACGCGGATCATCGCGGTTCCAAGCCTGGATCTGGTTGCAGGCCTCGGCGAGACCCCAGTCGCCGATTGGGAGGATCATGCCGCACTCTTCGGCGCGCGGGATGAACTCCAGGGGCGGGACGAGACCGCGCTCGGGATGGACCCAGCGAATAAGAGCTTCGACGCCGATGATTTTGCGGTTGAAGAGATCGAGCTCGGGCTGATAGTAGAGGACAAATTCATGGCGGTCCAGCGCCTTGCGAAGGTCGGAGGAACGCGGCCAGGATTTTGGCGAAGCGCCGGAAAGCGCTGACCTGGAGCAGCGGTGGGACCGTTTGGTCGATGCGCTGCGCAGCTTTCGCAGCTCAAGCTGACTGGCGGCCAGGTCGGCCATGCTCTGGAGCATGTGGAGCTCGTCTTCTGTCATGCCGGAGCGGGGCAGTTTGGCAAAGATGGTCAAACCGCCGACGATTTTGCCGTCAGGGGTGCGGACGGGTGCGCTCGCGAAGAATGCAGCATCAATGATCCGCAGGATGAGAGCGTGACAGGCAACGAAAGGGCAGTTCGCGACGTTGGGGACTACGACGGGGCCGTCCTTTGCAAGGACCATATCGAAGATCGAGTCCTTACGGGGAATTTCGCGGATGCTCTGTCCCCACCAGGATTTGAGCCAGACGCGGCTTTCGTCAGCGAATCCGAGGCAGGCCGAATCGGCGCCAAAGTACGCCGCAGCCAGGCGTGTGATGGTGTCGTAACAGGGCTCCGGGGGAGTATCCAGGATGGCGTAGGAGGCAAGCGCAGCGAGGCGTGGGTTCTCCTGGCTGCGATCGATCTGCCGGGTTTCTAACTCTGCTTCGTGCATGCCCGCTCCAGCCGGCCCGGACCGCGTGAGCTCGCCAGGACACCGGCCTTGTCCTGTTCTTCCTTTATCGGTAAGAACGGGTCGGGCTTGAGGCGCTGTGTGAGACGCGGTGCGGAACTGCTCCACGGTTAACGCGCGGATTTTTTCGGGGATGCCGGGATTCCCGTTTCCGTCCAGAGGAAACTGAGCTGATCGGCATCGTCCTGCACCTGCTGATCGACGCTGACACCAGCGGAGTGTCCGCCGGCGAGGCTGTAGTGAAGCAGGATGGGACGGCCGCTGTTAGATGCGGACTGGAGCAGAGCGGTCATTTTGCGGGCATGAAGCGGGTCGACGCGGGTGTCGCTGTCGCCGGTGAAGAACATGACTGCGGGATAGGCGGTGCCGGCTTTCACGTTGTAATAGGGCGAGTATTTGAGTAAGTAGCGAAACTGGTCGGGATCATCGGCGGAGCCGTATTCGGTGGTCCAATGCGGGCCCTGAAGAAAGTGCTGATAGCGCAGCATGTCGAGCAGCGGGTAACCGCACCAGACAGCCGAGAACAGCTCGGGATGCTGGGTGAACGAGGCGCCCATCAGCAATCCGCCATTAGAGCGGCCGGAGAGGCCGAAGTACCGCGGCGAGGTATATTTTTGCGCGATGAGGTATTCGGCGGCAGCGAACCAGTCGTCGAAGACATTCTGCTTTTTCGCGAACATGCCGGCCTCGTGCCAAGCTTCGCCGTATTCGCCGCCGCCGCGCAGGTTGGGCATCGCGAACCAGCCGCCTTGCTCGAGCCACCAGGCCCATGCGGGATTCCAGATCGGGGTCATGCTGAGGTTGAAGCCGCCGTAGCCGGTCATGAGCAGGCGTTCGGTACCATCCTGCTTGAGGCCTTTTTTGCCGGCGATGAACATGGGGACCTGCGTGCCGTCTTTTGATTTGTAGAAGACCTGCTTGAGTTCGTATTCCGCAGTGTCGAACGACACCTTGGGTTGGGCGAAGATTTCACGTTTGCCGCTGAGCGTGTCGAGGCGATAGAGGGTGGGCGGCTGGATGAACGACTGAAAGCTGAAAAAGCCGAAGCGGTCGGTTGGTCTGCCGTAGACGGTGGACGCCGAGCCGATCCCATCGTAATCGATAGAGCCGGCGGGTTTGCCGTCGAGGGTATAAACGGAGGTTTCGGATTTCACGTCGTGGAGGCGCGTGACGTAAAGTTTTTCGCCAACAATGGAGAAGCTTTGAATGACGTCGTTGGATTCCGGCGCGACAGTTTTCCAGCCTGTGGGGTCGACGCCGGGATCGGCGCGCTGGATGCAGCCTTTGGGTGCTTTGTAATCGGTCTTCACGTACCATGCACCTTTGGCGTAGACGACAGAGAAGCGCGATTCAATGCCCCAGACGAGAACGTTGAAAGGGGACTTAGGCTTGGTGAGATCGCGAAAGACAATGTCGACGCGCTTGGCGGGAACGCCGCGCTCGATGGTGGCGATGAGGTAGTGGCCGTCGTAGGTGACGCTGGACTGGATGAGGTCGATAGGTCCGAGGGGTTCGTCGTAGAATTCGTGGCCGAAGACAAGCACGTCGCGCGAGGGCCGCGTGCCCAGCACATGGAGGTAGAGAAGCGAACCCTCTTTATTCGTGCGAGTGTAGTAGAGACCGGTGGCGTCGGGCGTGAAATCGACGGACCAATAGATGCCGGCGGGGAGTTCGTCTTCAAGAGTCTTTTTAGTTTTGAGGTTGTAAACGCGGATGGTGGTTTCGTCCGCGCCGCCCTCGCGAACATGGTACGCAAGCAGTGAGCCGTCGCGGGAAACGTCAGCGAGATCAATAGAGGCGTTGGCATCGCGGCTGAGCACCGCGGGATCGAGGAGGCGTTCGTCTTTTCCAGTCCAGCTGCGGCGAATGTAGATGGAAGACTGGCCTTCGTCGGAGAGCCGCTTCATGAAGTAGTAGTTGTCGCCGCGCTGGAGGGGCATGCTCCAGTGCGAGACGTGCTCGAGGGCGTCGAGATCGTCGGCGGCCTGCGAACGGATGTGCGCCAGCTTGAGGTAGTGGGCCGTGTAGGCATTCTGCGCGTCAATGAAGGCGCGGGTTTCCGGACTCTTTGCATCCTCAAGCCAGCGATAACTGTCGGGAATTTTTGTGCCGTTGTAGTTGTCGAGGACGGGATTTGCGTCGGCGGGCGGCGGCGCGGGGAACGGGTAGCCGTCGCCGGTGTGGATGGCTTGAGCCGAAGCGGCTGTTGCCAGTGCGAATGTGAGCAACACGCCCAGGACGATGCGGTGCATGAAATGCCTCTCCTGAAACAACAGGATACCCGGCGGGCGGGGATTGGAATCGAGGGATTGCGAGCATGACTGGAGTGTGTTGGCGCTCCTGACTGGTAACGGCGCAGTGTGCGTTCACCCCGATAGAATCGAAACCAGTGACCGTGACACCTTCCACATCGGAGTCGGGGCAGCCGGAATCGGGGCGGACGCCTTCGTCGCGATGGACGCGCGCAATCGCTTTGCTGCGGCCTTCGCATGCGCACTCGGTCTTCAGCGCGACGGTGGTGCTGATGGCGTCGACATTTCTGTCGAGCGTCTTCGGGCTGGTGCGGAATTTATACATTGCCTGGGTGTTCGGGCGCGGTATGGAGGCCGATGCGTTTCTTGCGGCTTTCACGCTGCCGGACATGATCTCGTATTTTCTAATAGGCGGCGCGGCGTCGATCACGTTCGTGACAATTTTGACGCGCTATCGGGACTCAGGGCGCGAATCTGAGGGCGAGCGGTCACTGTCGGTGATTTTGACATCGATGTTCCTGGTGCTGGGCACGGCGATTGTGCTGGCCGAAATTTATGCGCCGTGGTACGTGCACAAGTGGTTCAACGGATTCGATGTCGGGAAGGCGGCGCTCTGTGTCAAGCTGACGCGGATTCTGCTGCCGGCGCAGCTCTTCTTTTTTGCAGGCGGCGTATTCGGCGCGGTGCTGATCGTACGAAAGCAGTTCAATGTGCAGGCCGTGGCTCCGTTGATCTACAACCTGGGCACGATTGTGGGCGGCATTCTCCTGGTGCATCGGCTGGGTGTTTCGTCGCTGGCAATCGGCACCGTAGCAGGCGCGCTGGTGGGGCCATTCCTGCTGAACGCGGTGTTTGCGCGGCGCGCCGGCGTCCGTTACACGCCGATTCTCGACTGGCACGACGAAGGATTGCGCGAGTGGGTGCGGCTGTCCTTGCCATTGATGATCGGCGTCTCTCTTGTGACAGCGGATAACTGGATCATCGCGCATTTTGCATCGGGGACAAGCGGCGCGATTTCATTGATGACCTACGCAAAGCGGCTGTTTACGGCGCCGATGGCGATGCTGGCGCAGGCGGCGGGCGTGGCGTCGATGCCGTTCTTCGCAAGCCTGTGGGCCAAGGAGAATCGATTCGAATTTGCGAGTGCGGTGGCGGACTCGGTGTCGCGCGTAGCCTGCATGGGATTGCTGGCGGCTTCGGCAATGGTGGTGCTGGGCGAGCCGTTAATCGATGTGGTGTTTGTAGGCGGGCGGTTCTCAAGGGCGGATGCAACCCAGTGCGCCGCGTATTTCGCTGTGTTTTCGGTGTCGCTTTTTCTATGGTCGGCGCAGTCGATTTATTCGCGCGCGTTCTATGCGGCGGGCAACACCTTTGTGCCGATGGTGGCAGGGACAGTGATCACGTTGATTTCGCTGCCAATGTATGCGGGGTTGTATCGCGCGTATGGAGCGATGGGACTCGCGGTGGCCTCGGACCTTGGGATTGGGCTGCAGACGCTGACGATTGCTGTGCTCTTGCACAAGCGGCGCATGGTGTCGCTGGCGGGTCTGGATTATCAGGAACTGGGCCGGTGCCTGCTGGCGGGCGTTGTGAGCAGCGCAGCGGTATGGGCGGTCTCCAACCGGCTGCTTCATGCGCTGGGACTCCAGGCACGCATGCAAAACCGCTGGGCTGAGCTCGCAGTGCTGGTTGCGGGGACAGCGTTGTGGGCGTTGGTCGCCGATGGGATTCTCAAGGTCACGGGATCGGCGTTGCCGCGAGTGTTGCGGAAGCGGCTGGGGATTTCGTAGACTCCTGCAACCGAAAGAAAGTCGGACTAGAACATCTTGTGCTCCTGCAAATCCTGGTACTGCTCATACACCTTGAGATTCTTGAACTCGTCTTCGACCGCTGTGGTGTCGAGGTGCTTCAGTGTCGTGGGCGCGTCGGCAAACGCGTAGGCGGTGACTCCGACAACGGCGACGCCGAGGTTGAGATCGCGCTCATCAACCTTGTCGAAGGTGTCGCTTGGCTTGTGGTGCAGCAGCATGTATTTGTCGACAGGAGTCCACAAGACAAACGAGGGAACCCCGCGCACCAGGAATGGCGCTTCGTCGGTCTGGAAGGTGTGGAGGCCTTCGTCGGTGGCTCCGCCCGCGCCCAGCGAGCTGAGGAGCGGAGCGAGTGGGTCCAACGCGTGGGTCTCGTCGTCACGGCCAAACGTGTACCAGCCCTTGGGAGCTTCCGCTCCGGAATCGGTGACGAAGACGCCGACGCATTTCGCAAGCTCGGCAGCATGATCGCGTGCGTAGTGGACCGACCCGATCAAGCCTTCCTCTTCGCCACCGAAGAGGACAAAGCGCAGGTTGCGGCGGGGCGTGAGGCCCGCAGCCTTGACGGCCTCGGCGACGGCGAGAACAGTGGAGGCGCCGGTGCCGTTATCCTGCGCCCCGGTGCCGGGATTCCAGGAATCGAGATGGCCGCCAATGAGGACGTATTCGCCGTTCGATTNNACGTACTCACCGTTCGATTCACGGCCGGGAATTTCAGCGACAACATTGTCGACTTTGACGTGCTGGCGGATGCGGTTTTTGAAACTGAATTCGACTTCGACGGTGCCTTCCTTGAGCAGGCGCTTGAGGAGGAGCGTGTCTTCTTCGCCGAGATTGCCGCAGGGGACGTTGGCAAGAATGCCCTTAAAGTCAGTGTTGCCGATGAGGCTGGGCGCGTTGTTGGTCGTGCCCAGGCCGAAGATGAGGCCGCGCGCGCCTTCGTCGCCAATCATCCGGAGCGCGTCAAACAGCCTGCCGAAGCGGCGCAATTTATCTCCCGAAAGCGAGTCGCCATCGACCAGCACGATGGCATCTTTGATTTGCGCAGCGCTGGCTTTGACCGCATCGGGGTTGAGTTCTTTGACGTAGAAGATCGCGCCGTGCACGCCGCCTTCCGGGGTTGAGGGGCTCCAGCCCTCGCTCTCGAGATGGAGCCGCTGCTCATGCGGCTTAAGGAGGCGCGCGGTAGCAAGCGTTTCGGGCTCCCACGTGGCCGGAATCTCCCACGATTCGCGATGGACGTTGGCGAGGCCGAGGCGTGTGAATTCCGACTCCGCCCATGCGGCCGCCTCGTTGTAGTTGGCGGATCCGGTCAGGCGCGGACCGATGTCGTCGGCAAGGTGACGGTCGTACTCATAGGCTTTGCCGGCCATCATGAGCTGGCCGCCCAGGCGCACCAGCGCAGTTTGTGTTTCAGGGGAGAGAGATTTTGATTCGGCGGGAGGAGCGCTTTGCGCGTACACAAGCGGGAGAGAGGCCAAGAGGATTCCAGAGAGGGCGAGCTTCATTTGGAGATGGTACAAAACAAGACCGCGCCGAGTGCGAAAATTCTGCCGCGACTCTCAACCAAACAGCAAGAAGCACAAAAACAGCATAGGGCAGCCGCACGAGTTTCCTCGCGGATCTGCCCCATCCCACCCGTAGTCGTGTGTTTAGACTGCGACCGGCTTGGGAACTTCTGTTGCCTGTGCGGCCTTGCCTTCGGGCTTTCTTATGTCGATGCCGCCCTTGAAGAAAGCGCCGTCTTCAATGCTGATGCGGGCTGCAGCCACGTCGCCGGTCAAAGAACCTTCGGCGCGGATGTCGACGCGATCGGTGGCAGCCACGTTGCCGCGCACTTTGCCAAGCACGACGATTTCGCGGGCGTTGATGGCCGCATTCACTTGTCCGTTGCGGCCGACCGTGAGCCGGTTGCCGGGCAGGTTAATGGTGCCCTCAATCTTGCCGTCAATGTAGAGTGATTCAGAGCCTGTGATTTCGCCCTTGATAAAGAGGCC
>PLKY01000114.1 GCA_003140785.1 Acidobacteriaceae bacterium
AAGTGAACAGTATTAGGGCTAAGCGAGAGTCTCGCGCGCAAGGCGTTTCCTGGACAGAATCCGATCGGACGGCATTTCCTGGCGCATTGGCACCCCAGAGAGGGAAAGCCGGGCGATTGGATCGAGGTGGTGGGCATTTGCGCCGATACGCGCTACTGGAGTTTGAAGCAGGACCCCGTGGGGATGTTTTATGAGCCGTATTTGCAGACCGCGAACCTGGATTTCGGAGCGACATATGAGGTGCGCACGCGGCTGAAGCCGGAGAGCATTGCTCCCGCATTGCGGCTTGCCGTTCAATCTATTGACCCGGATTTGCCACTGGAGGATGTACGCACGCAGCAAGAGCAGATTGACGCAACGATGCAGCAGGAGCGAATCTTCGCATCGCTGACTGCCGGGTTTGGCGTGCTGGCGCTTTCGCTCGCCTGCGTTGGTGTCTACGGAGTGATGGCTTATTCCGTTGCGCAGCGCACCAACGAAATCGGGATTCGCCTCGCGCTGGGCGCGACACCGCGCCAGGTGCTGTCGATGGTTTTGCGCGAGGCATGGTGGCTTTCATTCGGCGGAATTGCGGTGGGGATTGGTGCAGCTTTGCTGCAGGCGAGGCTCGTCAAATCGCTGCTTTATGGACTGCAGCCGAATGATTCTTTTGCTTTGGCCGGGGCAGCGCTGCTCTTGATTCTTGTGGGATTGTCGGCGGGCTGGATTCCGGCGCGGCGCGCGGCTGGGGTGCAACCGATGCAGGCGTTGCGGCATGAGTAAGCAGGGGATAGGGAAAGACGCCTTATTGGCCGGCGAGAAGTTGCTTTCAGTAGGCAACTGCGAACTGTAACCTAAGAGCCGATCACTCGATTCAAATGCCGACTGGGAGGGCGGGCATGCTGCCGCGCGCCTTGGCTTCAGCTACTACGGCGTCGAGGTGCTCGAGCACTTCGGGGACGCTCATGGTGTAGACCTCGCGGCGGGAGTCGTAGCCCTCTTCGATGAGCTGCTTCAGATAGCGGCCGGCGATTTGCGCGGCCAACTGGTCGGTAATCATCATGCCAGTGCGCTTCTTGTGCTCCACCCAGGCCGTGCACGGAAGCGCAATCCACATGGGATGATTATTCACTTCGAAGCGCACATCGACCGCATCGGCGTGGCGGGTGGCGATGGCGACGATGTTCGCCTTCCACTTGCAATAGAGATCTTCGCCACTCCAGCGGTCGGTTACGTGGAATTCCTCGTACATGGTTCTAGGGTACCGTTCAGCCAGTGTTGAGGCAAGCTGGCGGCGATGGTTTCGTGTTGAAGGATGCCGGGCCTGAAGGCCCCGACTCTTGGGTTCGCAGTTTTCGTGGGGTTGAAACCCCACGTTCCCTCCGTTGTTTTCGTTGGGCTCAAGCCCCACGCGCCCTCCGTCAAGGCGCCGAGTCAGCGGCTCGCTAATTCCTCGAACGACATTCCCGATAGGCGCTGCATTTTTCCCGATCTCTGCCGATGATCCTCTAAGAGGAATCGCTCACAATGCAGATTTCAGTAGATGTCACGGACGAAATGCGCCGCGAAGCGGAATCGCGCGGCCTGCCGATCATTGATTACGTCGATTTTCTGATTGCCAAGGGCCGGCAAGCGATGACCGAAGACGCGGTCGTTTCGAGTGCGATTGAGCGGATCCGCGCGCTGCGCCCAAAAGCGCTCACTCCGCGAAGCTAAAAGTGTGCCGGCCTGCAAGTGGACGCTCCTGTTTGCCCGCTGATAGACTAGTAAGGTTGCAGTCGCTGTGCCCCCTCCTGTAAGGACCCCGCCTGCAAGTCATTCGACGAAGGACATTAAGACTCAGTGGACACACAAACTCGCCACGCCCTGAAGGGCGACAAATTTGCTCAGGCCACCCAAACCAGTGTGACCTGGCTCAGCGGTCATCGCTCCGGCGTTGTGCGCGGAGTGGTTACGCTTGCCGTAATTGTGATTTTGCTCGTTGGGGCAGGCGTTTTCGTGTCCGTGAACTCGTCTGCGGCCAATGCGGCGTTGGGGGCGGCGATGGACACCTATTCGTCTCCGCTGGCGATTCCTGGCGCACCGCCCGAGAATGGCATTTATGCCACTGCGGCTGAGCGTGCGAAGGCTGCCAACCTGCAGTTCCAGGCTGTCGCGGAGAAATACGGCTGGCTGCCCGAAGGATCGAAGGCACGCTATTTTGCAGGTGTGACCGACGCCGAACTGGGCCGCAGCGGCCCCGCTGAGACGGAGCTGAAGGCCGCCGCGGATGCATGGGATCACAATCTGTCGAACCTTGCCAAGCTGGCTCTTGCCGGTCTCTATCACCAGACGAATCGCGACGCCCAGGCCATCGATCTGTACAACGCGATCGTTGCGAAGCCATCCGTAACGGTTTCAGCAGCAGTGGCGCAACTGGACCTTGCCGATCTCTATGCCGGTTCAGGCAAGCGCGATATGGCGCGGGTTCTGTGGGCTAAGGTGAAGGACACGGACAAGGACGGCGCTGCCGGGTCGCTCGCCGCGCAGAAGCTTGCTGGACAATAAGGGCAATAGAGATTTTGGGCCTGCCTGATTAAATTCGAGCATTTCCCCGGTTGGCTGCGTCTGTCTTAGGGTATGAGCGCAAGCCAATCCGTATTCGCAGGTTGGATGGAGATCGCACCGAGCGCCGTGCAGGACGAGGCCCGCCAGCAAGTGGAAGAGGAAGCACTTGAGGCATTGGTCGGCCAGTACGCGTCGACCCTTTACCGCGTTGCCTTCTCGATCTTGCGCAATCCATCGGACGCCGAAGATGCCGTGCAGGAGGCGTTTTTGCGTGTCCTGCGCCATCGCGACACTCTAGGCGAGATACGCGACCACCGTGTGTGGCTGATCCGCATCGTGTGGAACATTGTTCTCGATCGCAAGCGCCGCGCCAAGACCCGCCCGGAAACC
>PLKY01000316.1 GCA_003140785.1 Acidobacteriaceae bacterium
CGCCACATCTCGACTCTACCGCAGGGTCTTGAATTGGGGTTGAGCACGGATGGTGACCCACCTCCTCGGCGAATAGCAACACGCCCTGCCGCTTCGCATCCACCTTTGTTCTCACCTTCACCCACCGACCAACCTCCAGCCGTTGCGGATTATTTCTCCGAATTCGCTACGCTGGATTAAGAGAGATACCTAAGCCTCTGCGCACTCCGTCCCCGGATCAAATTCGGGCAGACTGCAAGTTTCCTCGTTGCAGGATGTTGAGATTCAACCTCCTGAAAAGAAGGACATTGGCCCAGATCCTCACCCGTAACTCCACTGCATCGAGGGAATTCGAGAAAACACCCCGGGGGGCGGCGGGGGCATGGGGTATACCCGTCTCTCACCGAGAGGGCCGAACCATGTTTCAGACTTGCCATCACGTCATGCCCAGCGGGCTCCGCTGCCAGTCGCCCGCCATGCGCGGCACTGCGTTCTGCTACTTCCACGCGCGCCGCGCTTCTCCACCCAGGAGCTCTCCAGCCGAAACGCGCATCGAGCTCCCTGCCATACTCGACCGCAAGGGAATCGCCCAGGCTCTTCGTGAGGTCATGAACGCGCTGGCCAACAACCAGATCAGCTCCCGCCGCGCATCCATCCTTTTCTATGGATTGCAAATGGCCATAGACCATCCCGACGCCCCCGGCCCCGCGCCTGCTCAAATTCAGCCCAACCAAATCGACCTCGCCCGGCTGTCCTCCGCCATCGGCGACCTGCTTCGCCAAAAGAGCGCGGGCTCACCAGCTGCATAACCAGGTTCTGAATGCGAACCTCTGACGACACGCTTAAGCGTTAGCTCCAGGTGCGGATGCCGATTACTCCCCACCAGAGGAGGTAGACGGTCGCGATCAACAGCGCCGAAGTTACAGCAATGGAGAACCAGCGGACGAATTTGCGAATGGGTTGATTGCGAGCTTTCCACAAAGAGAGAGCAGCGGCCACAGAGGCCACGGCGAAGACCAGCGTAGTGAGAAACAGGGCAACGGAATAGATCGTGAGGTTTCCCAGGCGGGTGATCATGTCGCTCGAAGACGCGATAAAGATGCCAATGAAGGCCAGCAGGCTAAGCACGCTAATGAGCGGCCACAAACGGATGCTGCGCTCCTGCGGCCGTCGGCGCTTTTTGAAGAAACCGCCGATGATCCAGAAGGGCGCATAGAGCAGAATGGCGATGAACGCCAGCACGAACCAGGCGACCAACGCGATCTGGGGGAAAGCCAGCCATGTGGGGATGCGGTGGGTGGTCCCACCGATAAAAGCAAATCTCCCCTCGGCATTGGGCGCGAGGAGCGCAGCGGTCGCGATGGGTTCGGAGGCCCCCTTTTTGGGCAGGTTGCGGAACTGCTCACCGGCAACAGGCACGAAGGGCTGGTCGATTTGCCCAAGACTGGTGAGCAGCAGTCTGCCGCCGGCGAAGCGAACTCGCCGCAAGCCGAGGAGGCGTTCAAGGAAGTAGGTGGATTGGTTTCGCGGCGATGCGGGCTCGTACCAGCCGGCATACTGTTGCGCATCGGCCGGCAACGGTCCGGCAGCAGGAACGGTCTGGCGCTGCAGCGAGCGGGTGATGTAGGCGCGAATGGCGTCGCCGATCTTTCCGAACGCCGCGCCGTTGCCGGCATTGATTGAATAGAAGTAGCCCACGCCGTATTCGGGCAGATAGGACATGTCAGTGAGGCCCCCGTTTACGCCGCCGTTGTGACCGTGGTAGACGAAGCCATCGTGAATGGATGCGTAGTTGCTCAAGCCGTAGCCGGCCTTGAGGCCTTGTTGCGCTTCCCAGGTCCGCGTCGGCGTCTCCATCCGATCGATATCGGCCGCGGGCACCACCTGCACGCCGCCGACTGCGCCGCGATTGAGATAGAACTGGACATAGTTCGCCATGTCGTTGGCTGAAGCATTGATGGCGCCCGCGGGGCGAAGAAGGATGTTTCAGTAGGGAAACGGAGTTTTGCCGTCTTCGTGATAGAGGGTGGTGAGTTGCGGCGAGGGCTGCTCGAAGTAGGTTGCAGTCTTCATGCCGATGGGCACGAAGAAATTCGCTGTCACGTAGTCTTCAAATCGCTGACCGGTGATCTTTTCAACGATGTAGGCGGCCACCGGAGGGCCGGAGTTGCAATAGGACATACGGGTTCCGGGGCGCCAGCGGGAGACGCGGGAGCGCTGGTAATAATCCAAGCCTTGGCGCAGGGTCATTCCGTTGGCGTTCTTGGCGTATTCGGGCAGGTGCATGTCGTCCCAGCCGGTGGTGTGCTCGAGGAGATCAACCACGCGAACTGGATCCGTGGATTCCCACCGATTCTCAAACCAGATCTCGGGGACGAGCTTGTGCACAGTGTCCTGGAGCGAGAGCTTGCCTTCATCTACGAGTTTGAGGATGGAGAGCGAGGCGAAGGCCTTGGATGTGGAGCCGATGCGGAACAGCGTTTCGGGACCAGTGGCGTGGTTCGAAGCCACGTCGGATTTGCCCAGGCCGGCGATCCACTCGGGGCCGTCGCGATGCACAATGGCGACCGAGACTCCGGGAGTGTGCGTGTCGGCAAGGATTCTTTCCAGTTGCTGACGCAGCTCGGGCAGTGACTGGGCTGGCTTGGGCGTTTCGTCCTTCTTGTTCTGGGCTAGTGCGACCGCCGGAAGCAGGAAGACGAGAGCTAGAAAAAAGGATTTGAGACTCCGGGCAATCATCGGCCTTTTCATTCGGGATCTCCAGATGGAGCAACCAACATTCGCACGGATGTTACCACTGGCGGCCAACTGTCAGTCGCTCTTGAGCATGTACCGGGCGTCGGTTGGGAGGCTCAAATGAATGCTTCGATGCGGGAAGGCAGGCGAAGTCGCAACGTCATCGGACCGACGGAGGATGAGATATATCAAGGACTGCGCCCGAAGCACGTACTTGTCCAAGAACAGGTTCGCCGCGTCCAAATCGACTTGCTCGAGCACATCAGTGACGAATCGGCATTTTGTGCGAATCGCCGTCAGACCACAGATCTCCCCTTTTAGTCCGGCCTGATCACACATCAGTGCAATTGAGAGTTTCTCAAGCAAATGTCAGGCTTCCCGCATGCGAGTCAATCTCATCACCCAACCGTCCGATCACTTCGAATCTGGAACGGGAGCGATTCCCCTCTCGCTGACGATCCGCCCCGCGTGCGGCTTACCGGGCGACTATGAGTGCCCAACCGATAGCGATTCGCTGCTGCTCTTGCTGCGCAAACAAACGGATTTACCCGCCTACGTTCTCCAGCGTTTTGAAGCGGAGCTTCGCGCCCGGGTCGGCGCACGGCTGCTAGGAGTGGATTTGAGTGATAGTGTCCTCACGGATATTGGCTACTTCATTGACTAATTTGAGTACCCAGGCTGCCACCTCCGCGCCTTTGCATAATGTCGCCTTTGTGCTTTAAGGGCAGAGAACCGGTCATTATGTACGAATCGGCAGTAATTCGCCCGGAACGCCAAAAACTGGGATCGTTTGGGCAGTAAGCTCGACAAGCAAGTTGGCGATTTGGCATCAACCGAGCCAGTCACATCTCGCCATTGTCTGGCAAGATCCTGTGCTGTGACCATCACTCATAGCGCAATGAATCCATCGGATATAGGACATGCTACTTCGCCGGAACCAGGGACTCTGCTAATACAGATTCCCTGACACCTGTTCGGCGAGGCGCTCGAGCGGTGATGCACCGTATGGATCTGCAGGTCGCGCATCGCCAGATTGACCCAAAATCGCGCCAGCCACATTCGTCAAGGCCACGACGAAATACACGTTCCGGACCCGGCCGGCGATTGTGTCGGTTTCTTGACCAGGCGCGATCGACCGCCTGCATTGCACTGCTTCATTTCCGATCGCTTCGAGCTTCGGGCTCCCTTCCGGGCATGAGTGAGTGTCGGCTTTGCCAACCAGAATTTCCAATGCCTCCATCGCTTCTCCCGTCTGGCGTGTGAATCGGCAAGAACCCTCCCAGTTCCCAGAGGCGCGCACCATCATCGTTACGTCCCCGCCCAGAATCTTCGCCGCACTTCCGGTAGTTAGCCACGGACAGGGGGGAGCGGTCTGCGCAAACGCTCCAGGGATGAAAACAATCGACAACATAAGAGCAATGCCTCTAATCATGCTTCTCTCTAAGCCTTGGGTCTTATCGGTTTGAGCGTTTCCGATTTCAGAATTTTGCCGCCCTCCTGCAACACATACAGCCGATTCGCATCGAGGTTTCGGAATTGATCAATCTGTCCGCTCAACCAACGGACCTCGACCAGGTCAACATGCTTTGCCTGATCGAGCCCAAAGTGGAGGCGTAGATCGTTCTGCGAAAAGTAACTGCCTCCGCTGCGAAGCTCGTCCATCTGCACCAGTGGTCTTTGCCCATCCGGTGAAGTGGTAGCAGTGACCGTAACTCTGCTCCCGATACCAGACCGGTTGGACTTTGTTCCTACCAGCTTGACCTTGATCCAATTGCGGTCGAGCGTCGAATCGCAACGTAATAGTTGCGGCGGTGCATTAATGCAATTGACTACAACATCGATATCGCCATCATTGTCATAGTCACCAAATGCGCAGCCGCGCGCCGGAGCCTTCTCGAGGATACCCGGACCGCCCTTTTCAGTGACCTCTTCAAATCTGCCATTCCGCAAGTTGCGATAGAGATACTTATGCTCGGCGTACTTCAGATCGGTCTTCGAGTTATCCACTTCCGGATAGACATGGCCATTCGACATGAGGATGTCAGGCCAGCCGTCATTATCCATGTCAAAGAAACCTACGCCCCACCCCAGAAGACGCGTATTAACGCCCAAACCGCTGGGATAGGTCCGGTCTTCGAAGTTTCCGTCTCCGATATTCGTATAGAGCGAGTCAGTGTCCCCGGCAAAGTTCGTCTTCACCACATCGAACTTTCCATCTCGATCATAGTCTCCAATTGAAACTCCCATTCCCGCTTGCGGCTTGGCTTCCGCGGAGAGCGCTGCACCCGCCTCGATTGCAATATCGCGAAAGGTTCCGTCCTTTTGATTTTGATAGAGCGTGGCGGGCGCGGAATCATTGGCCACATAGATATCTGGCCATCCGTCATCATCAAGATCTGAAGCCGCGACACTCAGCCCATAGGTACCGATAGCTGTCCACATGCCAGACTTCTGGCTCACATCCTCGAAGGTGCCGTCGCCCTGGTTGTGATACAGAATATTCTTTCCTCCAGGCAATCCCGGTGGTCCGCAGGCAACGAGAATTCCCTTGTACGTGCAAGGACCATCCTCAGGCAAAGGGGCAGTCTTCAGATCGAAGTCAACATAGTTAGCGACGAATAGATCCAGATGGCCGTCCCGGTCGTAGTCGACAAACGTGCAGCCGGTATTCCAGCGTATCTTGGGACCCGGCTGAATCAACCCCGCTTGCGTTGTAACGTCGGTGAACGTGCCATCGCCGTTGTTACGGAAGAGGACATTCTGGCCGTAATAAGTGACAAACAGGTCGTCAATGCCATCGTTGTTGTAGTCGCCAACACAGCAAGCCTGTCCCCAGCCAGTTTTGTGCTCTAACCCGGAACCCAGAGATACGTCGGTAAATGTGCCGTCNNCCATCCGTCGTTGTCATAGTCGTAGAAGGCGAGGCCGCATCCTGTAGTTTCGAGCAGATACTTGTTCTTGAATTCACCACCATAGATAGTCTTCCCGACTAAGCCAGCTTCGGGAGCAACCTCGACAAAGCTGACTCCAAGAGGCGTCCCTTCAAGCGGCGACTTGGGTCCAGACGGGGGCGGCGCCGGTCTTGCATCGTAGCTGCGCTCCTGCGGGCCAATCTTGGGCGCCTGGCGCTTTTCCTCCTCCTGCCACGGACTCGCTAGCGCAACAATGTCGGCAAATGGCAACACGAGTGCGGTCCGGCTGAGCGAACGAAGAAATGCGCGGCGATTCAAATCGCGATCAATCAAGCTAATTGTCCTTCCCGGTTATTGCAAGCCGCCACCTATACTTTGGGATGGGCTCGACATTTCGGTGTGCACATGCCAAGGTACGCTTTCATTTGATATCTCTGGATGCTTGCGCAGATAGTCGAGCGAGTAGGTTGGGGCTCCCGGATCAATGCGCTTAATGGTGTACTGAGCGGCTTCCTGCGCTGCTTGCGTCTTCATTCCCTTGCGACGGTAGAGGATGGCCAGATTATAGTGGGCCGCCAGATCGTCTGGATCAATGGNNAGCGCCTTGAATTGTTCGATGGCCTCATCTGGCCTGTGCTGTTGATAGTACGAGATGCCCAACTCACGCCGTGCATCTCTGGATTGGGGAAACTGGGCTACAACTCTCTCGAGGTCTGCGGTCTCCGCTTCGGAATGACGCGCACGCCGTTCCACAAGCGCCATGTAGTAGAGGGCTCGTGCATCGTCGGGAAGCAGCGCGAGCGCCTTCTCCAGTGGATTGCGAGCCTCCTCATACTTTTCCCATTCAATGTAANNCCATCCTTGTAATCCGGCCGCAGGCGAACCACCTGCTCAAAGGCATGAATCGAGTCCTCATATTGCAACTGATCCAAATAGCCTATGCCGAGATTGTTCCAGCGCATCCATTCCGGGTTATCGGTGGGGAGGGCGGGCTCAGGCTGGTTCTCACCGATCTGCAGGATGCGACTGCGGGAGGCGATCTCCACCACGGGATAGGCAGGATGGTCAGTGCCGAAGATGTTGTTCAGATAGCTCTGCCGAAGATGGCGATAGTTGACCTGGGCGCGCATGGTAAGAGGCCCCTTCACATCGGAAGGCAAGCGGAATTGGTAGCGCACCAGTGCCGAGCGTCCAGCCTGGACCGTGTTGTCATAAGCCACGGAATGGATCGCAAAAACCCTATGATTGTCTACGAAGTCTCCAATCACATCAACGGGGCGATTAGTGAAGCTATGGGCGCCGTAATCCAGTGTCCCATCCGGCCGGAAAAAGCCGCTCTTGTAGATCTCGGTCCCAGTGGCATCGGTTACCGTGAACTGCGCCCAGGCTTCATAGAGATCGCGTACTTCCGGAATCAGCGAGTGGCCAATGTTCTTATTCTGGATGACTACTAGCGCCTCCACCACATCTTTACTGTGCAAGGTAAAGGGCACTGTTCCAAGAGGAGCGAGCACCTCATTGCCGTTATTAATCTTGAGACCAAAGATATCAACGTTCAGATAATTCCCGCTCCTGAGGAATTCAATAGTCTTGTTGAGTTGCTCGTCGAACCCATAGTAAANNTCGAGTTCTGCCATTCGTCGTAGGCAGTAAACGCGCGAATCCATTTGTAATCGTTCAGAGCTGGAGGCAAGTTCGCCTTATGACACGCGGCACAGAACTCCGGCGTGTGATAGATGTCCTGCATTACCGCTTTGGAATGCCGGTCAAGGTGGGCGAGAATCTCCGCATCGGGCACAACGCCTGGAATCCGCTTGCCCTGTTCGTCCACAAGGACGGAGGGCACACCCATGACGAAGCCGCCGTTGCCCAGCTTCGACTGCACGCTTTGTATGGAGTGGCAGGTGGTGCACGTCAGCCCATCGCGGTCGAAGGACCGATCCAGGGTCGAACCGGTATTCATAGCTCCGCCAAGTACCGCGATCGGGTTATGGCAGCTGTCACAGTGCCGGGCAAACTCAATTCCTTTGGTGCGAAGCAGAATATTCACGCTCGTCCGGTAGAAAGGTGTGCGGAAAGCATTGGAGTGCAGCGCCTGGCGCCATTGGTGATACGCCTCCTGGTGGCAGTGACCGCAATATTCGGCATCTGGAAAGGCCCCCGGCTGCAGGAAATCGTCGCCTTCCGCAGCGGCATTGCCGGGCATAGCGATTTTGTCTTTGGAAAATGGAAAGTTGTAGGTCTCGCGTACCTTATCCGCGTAGGCCTTGCGCGCTTTCGCTTGGTCCGCGGAGGAGTCTACTGCTCCGAACGTGCCACGGACAGACCAGACTGACACTGCACCGAAGAGCAGAATCAAAACGAGAATGCGCCGTGCGTCACGACTCATCGATTAATACCTTTGATGGCGGCGCTCTATTTCCGCGAGGTGTTCCCTTGCCGGCGTGAATCCATGCCATTGTGCAACGCGTCGGGGATGCAAGCGGGAAAGAGGGTGCCGATTGCAACTCGCAGTATAGGCTAGCCATGAAAGGTTGTATACCATCGAGAGGTTGACGGGGCATCTCACCTATTGCTGGCGGTTCGCGAGGGACCTGGCCTGGGCTCGCTCCGCTTCGGCCTCGGCCGCGTTGCCTTGCTTCTCCAGCGCCTCAGCCAGCTCTTTGTGTGCCTCAATGTAACCCGGGTCGAACGTCAGCGCATCGCGGAATTGAGTGATGGCGTCGTCCATATTCCCGCTCGCCATCAATGACTTGCCCGAGTTAGTCGCAACTTCGGCCCGCTGCAGGTTCATATGTGCGCGCATTAGATCCGCTGCAACTTTGCGTTCCTCGGCAGCTTTGGGAGGCTGGTTCTGCTTGATGAGCACTGTAGCCAAAAGGAGATGCGAGTCTGCTTGGTCTGGAAGTTGCCGTATGGCCTCGCGCAGGGCGGTCACAGCGTCCGGCAGGCGGTCTAGCTTGTTATAGATACTCCCAAGCATGGCCCAGGCGTCGCCGTTCTCTGGATGTAACTTCAGTGACGCCTCTAATTGGGATGCAGCTTGCTGGTAACGCACAGCCTGCATGTAAAGTTGGCCTAGGACGTACGCCGGTTCGTAGGCGGAAGGATTCAGTTTCTGTGCTGCCTCTAGTTCCTGAATGGCATCGCTCGCGTCGTCTTGCAGCTTGTAGGCGACGCCAAGATCGTAGTGCATCTGCGGCGAATCCGGAGCTAGCTTAAGGGCGGCCTTCAGCTCGGCCACCGCTTCGCCCGTCCTGTTTATTTGAAGATAGGCAGCCGCAAGGTCCTGATGCGCTGTGGCGTCCGAGGGCCTGATTCCGATTGCGCGCTGCAAGAATGGCACTGCATCCGTAGCCCGATGAACCTGACTGAGAGCCAAGCCAAGATTGATCAGCGCGTTTGCGTTCCTCGGCTCTGCTTCAACCACCGACTGCAGCAAGGGAAGCGCATCCTGAACGCGATCCACTCGCTGCAATACGAGCGCCAGCTGGTCTGCGGCTGCAATCGATCTGGGGTCAAGCCGGTTAGCCTCTTCGAGAACAGGAACAGCTTGCTCGTCGTGGCCCGCATCTGCCAGGGCTTTGCCCACTTCCACGGCAACCTTCGCATCCCTGGGTGAGAGCTCATATGCTTTCATCCATTCAGTGCTTGCACCGGACTTGTTCTCGGCCTGGAGTACGAACCCAAGGTGCAAATGGACAACGGCGAGATTGTCCTTCAGGCTGATGGCCTTGGCAAATTCCCGTTCTGCATGCACCCAATCGCGAGCCTGCGCGTAAATCGACCCAAGTTCATCGTGTAATTCCGGATTGCCGGCATCCTGCGCAACCAGAAGTTTCATTCGATTGATGGCGACGGCCGCTTGTCCGGTCGCAACGAGTGCTCTGACATAGGACGCCTGTACGTAGGGTGGAAGCGATTGCCCTTCGGCAACAGCAGTCGATTCCACATTTGCGAAAAGCGGTAACGCGTTCGCGGGCTCTCCTGTCCGCTCGTAGGCCAATGCCAGATTCATCTGCGCGGATCCATCGTTAGCCTTGATCGCGAGAGCCTTCTGCAGCTCTCTGATGCCCGCCGCGTTCTGTCCCTCGCGCACGAGCACGGCTCCCAATGCGCTGTGACCCTGCTCTGCTGCAGGCGCTAGCTTAACCACTGCTTCAAACTTGGATTTTGCAGTCCTGATGTCGTTGCGGGAAAGCGCCGCCACTCCCTCACGGTAATCCGCGTCCGCCTCCTTCAGACTGGCAGACGGCTCTTGGCACACGAGAGGCCGCACTAGGGCGAAGCCTGACAGTGAGACCAGAAGCAGCAGCAACGGCGATTGGGGAAAAGCTAAACGCATGCGGAACCTCCACATTCTAGCGCAAGGTTGCAACAAAAGGAGTCCGCGGCTTTTCCCGAATTTGGCCGCTCGCGTTGAAGGTCGTAACTCCCCTGCGCGGATGGATCGAGGCGTCGCAGACGGACCTAATTCTCAACTCAAAATGTTCAGAATGTCGCCCCTCTGTATATCAACTCTAGCTTTTCCGGCCGCAAACCCTTTAAATCATCTTCTCTCAAATACCCGTCGCGAAGCAGGTGTGCGAAAACGATCGGCAGAACGGAGTACCGATAGTCGTACCTTCGATCAATGTCCTGCCGGCACTCGGTCAGCCAGCTTTCGAGTTCCCATAGTTCGGAGGGCCCTTGGATCTTCGCAGCGCACTCTTTGGCTTCCTGAATCGTGGCTTGCAATTCGTTGCAAAGAGCCAGGTCGAAGGCTTGTCGTGCAAGGACCTTCTCTGCATGTGACCACTTGAGTTCACGTATATGCACGACCCGTTAGATTGAGGAATTCGCGAAATCGGCCATATCTTACGATCCTCCCGAACGGGATTCTAGCGCATCCAATCCTCCTATCTCCTATCTTGCGGTGGTCCACCGATTCCCAGGACGCTGATCGGAATAGGACCGTCGCCGCATAGAACGAATTCAGGCTCCGAGCAACGCCGCGTGTTCCTTCACCGGCANNGGGAAGTTGTCGCGGCTGCGGCGTGTGATCGTCTTCAGTCCCCAATTCCGCTCGATGAACTTCAAAATCGAAACGTGATCGGCGTACTCGTGCGAAATGTTTCCGCCCGTCGAGTATTTCGACACCACGATCAGCGGAATCCGCGTGCCATCGCCGAAGTAATCCACCGGCTGCACGT
>PLKY01000087.1 GCA_003140785.1 Acidobacteriaceae bacterium
ATGCGGCGGCGAGTCTAGGAATTTAGAGGCTTGCCACTGCGCTACACCAAGACAAAGAAAGAACCTCACTTGCGGGAAAAAGGCCTTCTCGTAAGTCAGCCCTCCTCGCGCTCTTCCCTTCACTTCTGATCTCTCGACTTCATTTCTTCGCTCTGAAGCAGTCGGCCTTTCAAAGCTCTTCCCTGCCCTTTCCCTCAGCGCTTAGGCCCACCTTCCGCACGCACGAAAGAGAATCCGCACACACGAGAATCCGCGTCCGGCAAATTCCGCCGGATTAGACGCTCACCGAACCATCGCGCAGAGCCAAACCCACTACAAGCCAAAATGCAAAAGGTTCGCGCCGCATTTTTCAGTCAATGAGTCCTCAGATATATGAATGGAGATCGATTCGATGAATCAGACGCAATACAACGCAATCATGAATGACATTTGCCGAAAGTTGGAAGTAGAAGACGAATGGCGAAAGAAATCGGCTGGAAAAGTCTGCTGCAGATGCAGCACGCCGCTGCCGGGCCCCTATACCTTCCGAAGCCGGCAATGCGAACGCTGTGCGCCACCAGGCACGCGTCCCATCAAGATGTGCTTCGAGCTTAAAGTCGGGTGGCATTGCCGCTTTCTCGAAAAGGATCAAAAGACCACGGTAGGAAGTTGCTTCATATTTCGTGATCCTGCAAGTATCCGCACCTTGGCCGAACGCGGACTTGGCTTCGTCACCGGCAATACGAGACGTGCTTTCGAGCATGCTATCAAGCGTGGCAGAGGCGGAATTTGGCTGCAACTAACCGAGGAGCAGTATCGAATCCTTCTCGCAACACAAGTGACCGGAACGACTTCAAATGGCGAGCCCGGCGCCGGGAGCACTTGATGATTCTGTCGACCCTTTTGCGCCGTTATCCTCGCAGTCATTTGAAACGCCACTGAGAGCGAATTTCCCCTCGCAGTTGCAACCGAGGGTCACGCCTCTCGTCTCCAAATTTTAAACACAACTGGAGCCACGCCTATCTCACGAGATGGTTGCGGTTCTTAACTCCATAGGACAGATTATGAAATCTGAAGAAGAATTTCTCAGAAGTTTCCATCGTGATCGGGTTTCAGCGTCAGCGAATCTCGATCTGTCATCAGCCCATTCTCCCGAGATCGAGATGGATTCAACCTTGACCTCCGCAGTTAGCCGCGAGTGGTACATTGCGCCCGTCCTCGCGCGAAGCAGGTACTTCTCCCGTCAGGCACTCGCAGGTGATCCAACTCTAGACTTTGTACAGGTCTGTGACTGGGTCAGGGAATACACCTCGGACGGATGCAATTGGGCCGTCGAGACCGGCGCAAGATCCGGCCTGCTCATTCTGGAATTCGACTATGAAGTCGGACGGCAGACACTGCGGGATCTGAGTAAAGACGACAAGTCCTGGTGTAAGACTCTCCAATTCACAGACCTCAACTCACGTTTTGTATGTTTCCGCAAATCAGGCCGACGCACTCACATAGTGGGAAGAGACCTTCCCGGAATCCAAATTCACTGGGACAATCTAGTTCTCATCCCACCAAGTGTGCTTAACTCGGGCGCACAGATCGCATACCTCAATCCCGGTACACGAGTACTGGACCTGCCGGACTGGCTTCTCGATGTGCGGCGGATCAGGACCAAAACAAAGAGCACTTCACAAGATGACGAAGGAGATTACGCAGCTGCGTAGTTCAGCGCGCGGAGCGGCGCAAGGCACTCCTCCGCAACTCATCGGCATGTTTCAACGTGTCTCGACCGGTCACTGAATTCCCCCGATCAATAACGCCCCTCGCGAAACCGGCCTTGATGAAGCAGCTTCTCAATTAGTTCCGGCACTGCCCCAGACTCCGTCCGGTACAAACTGCAAACGGCGCTGCGGCTGTGAAATGGAAACCCCGCGTCGAATCGCGTACAGATGTAATGTCTGCACGTCGTGGACTGGAAGGCCGAAACGTTTCTGGCCGAACAGTGAAACAGCAAAGGCATCTAGCGCGCTTCAGAAGGATTCAAGGCTGAATCTTCATGCGTGTCCGGTGGCAGCTGGCATTTGGCATGTCGGACACGAAAAACGGAAGACGGTAGCAGCGGGAGCGTCGGAATAGAAATGCATATAGTGATCTTGTCAAAATGGCGAACCTTTACCCTGCGTGGCTGTTCCCAATCTGTACCCAATTCTCCAATCGGGTTCCATGCACTTTTGGCCACCGGGCGCTGCGGCGCACCAATTCTCTTGAAAGGAGAAAATCGACCACTTTGGAATTTACCCCATTCTGCCGGATGGGCTGAACTGCACTAACTCAATTCACAACTAACCCGCGGCCCGCCGCTCGTTGCCCAAAAGGCTTCGAAGCGTCGGGCCGTTTCGTTTTGGAGACGAACTCTATGGAACTCGAAGGATCTTTCCCTCAATTCGGAAGGAGCACAGACAACAACACGGACCCGAACCAGGCCGAAATTTGCGACCCGCCTACGTGGCTGTCGACCTCCGAACTGGAGGACGAACTGCAAGCGGCCATATGTCAGGCCACGACCGACGGTGAGATGGACCCCGCGCTGGCAGAGATCGATGCCTATTTTGCGCACGACGATAAAGAGGCCCCGACCGCGTACAGGCGGTCGCTTCTTCGGCTCCTCGGCCTTCTGCGGCCGCAGCTGGCCGACCTGCTTGGCCGGCCCTCAACCAAGTAGGGCAGAGCGGCCTGGGCTCTTTATCTTTATTCGACACCAAGCGCGAAGGTGACCGAGCATCTGGCGAAGGTCAGGAAGTGGTGGAAGTCGCGGAGAACCTGATCGAATCCGGTCTGTTCTTCGCTCGGATGCTCCTGGAAGTGGGGCGGAACGAGCATACTTCCCAATTGGCTACAAACCGACCGGAAGAGGGTGACGACTGAAACCGCCTCGCATCACTCAAGGCGGCCCCGTCAACACGTTTTCGGTTTCATCCCCGGATTGTCACGCGTGGATGCGATTCAAGAATCGAAGAGATCAAATGGATGCATCGGATCGTTCCCACTTCCGACCCGTCTCGTCTTGTTCCGATCGCGCGCGAACATCCGGACTGCAACTGGGCGGTAGAGACCGGTAATGGGCTTCTCATTTTCGAAGTCAACAGCGAGGCCGGCTCACCGGTTCTGCGCCACCTCTGTCAGAACGAATGGGATTGGCGCGAGACCTGCGTTTCCGCTCCGGAGCGACAGACTTCTTCGCCTTCCATCACGCCGCGCGCCACGTTCGTTTTCTGGGCAACCGGTTCCCCGAGCTGAAATCGCATTTGGAACGGCTCGGCCGTTCTCCTTCCTCCGTCATGGTTCGTCCTCGGGCCGCCAGTCGCCTATGTCTCGGATTGCGAGGCCCCGGTGCTGGATGCGCCGGCGTGGTTACTGGATTGACCAGGTGGCTGCCGAGCGACAGCGAAGTGAATACCGCACGAGCGACCGCTTCATAACTCAACACACACCCATCCAAGACAGAAAGCCGACCCACTATGAATTACCTCTACATGCTCTATCGATTGCTTGTTCGTTTGCCTGGGCTCGGAAGAGTCCAGGCATTCGAAACCCGGATGCGCCTTGCGGGAAGAATCTGTTATTCCTGCGCCGGTCTTCTGCGACCGCCATACACCCGACAGGAGAGACACTGCCACGCCTGCAAACCTCATCGCGTCTTCATGTCGTTTGTTTACCTGAATGGATGGCGTTGCCGATTTCATGATGACGATCTGGCAAAGACACCCATTTTGAGCCTGCACATCTTTCGCACCCAGCAAAAGCTCTACGAGGCTGCGCGACGCGGGCATGGCTTGAAGGATCTCGCTTCAGCTAGGTCGCTCGATGAGGCAATTGCGACAGGGCGAGGCGGAATATGGCTCGATTTGACGGACGAGCAATACTCGTCAGTAAAGATGACCCTCAAATGCAATCAGACCGCAGCCTAATCGACCCATCGGGAGCAGCGAAACCATGCGGCGGGAGATCGCGAATAGTTGCAGCTGGCATTTGGCATGGCGGACACGCAATACGGAAGACGGAAGCAGCGAGAACGTCGGACTAACAAGTACCTCCCTCGTTAAACCCTGAGTGAGGTACCCCCCGCTGAAAAGTACCGTCTTGTCGCGGCGCATTCGAACCCTTCGGTTAGCGTCGGCAATTAGAAACACGACTCAAAGACACTTCTCCTTCACCTAAACACCTCCCTGCCTTTTTCTCTCCTCCCGCTTGCCTTTCATAACAGCCACAACAGTCGGCCGCATCCCGCGTGTTTCCTGATCCCCGTCGCTGGTGAGATCGCCGATCGGAACAACGCAACTGGTGTAGTGCCACAAAAACCAAAGGAGCACTCCTTGACTTTCGATACAGGCCTTGATTCCATCCGCTGCCCGATGTGCGGTCTCGTACAGTTCTGCACCTTATCCGCATCCGCGATCTGCAAGCGATGCCGGAGATCGCTTGTCCGTTACGTGACTCTCAACCTCTCTCCGAGAAATTTGGAGAAAGAGAATAGCACTGAAGAATTCACTCGCGCATTCGGGCACATGATGCTCGCGATGAGACTCGATCGCCGCTGGACACAGGCAGAATGTGCGATTCGCCTCCATACAAGCAGGTCCCATTTGTCTCGACTCGAGTCCGGTCGTCTCAGTCCTTCATTCTCCATGTTGTTTCGCGCAGCTCGCGTGTTTTCTGTCGACCGAGTGATCCTTCGCATCCGGATTCCCAGGACACCACCTCCGAAGTCATGATCTGAATGTGCCGGGTCTGGCACATCGATCACTCGATTCTCTGCTGCAAGAACCTGAATCCATGAAATTCTTATCTTCCGCGGTTGAGCAAGGAAAGCAACCGCGGATGGCTGGTGGTGCCGCAAGAGCAATGCGTCTACATTTACTCGTCCAGTTCCGAGCCGCTGATATTTGATGGGGAGTTCGCGGCAGGTCAGGGTTTGTTCGTAGATTTTGCGATCATTCTTCCCGAAATCCGGAGTTTGGACGAGTACAAGAGAAGTTAATGAGCGCGGGGTATCTCACTGCATGACAGGCTCGAAATGCAAGCCGAAAGCAACCGATGAGGTCCGCAGAGCCATGGCCCGGGCCCGCAAGTTCCTTGCCGATCACGGAATTGATTGTGCTGCTCCAATCCATCGTGAGGATGCTGCACGTTTCATGGTTGAATTCGCAATACTCGAAAAGGAATTTTCGGAGGGAATGAGGTTGGTACGGAAAGTGATGCAGGACAGACATGATGCGCTACGAAAACTTGCAGGCTGCTAGCGGCTCTAGCCCTTTCCTGAAAGCGTTCCCCAAAACGGACAGGGTGTGGGACGATACTGCCCAAACGGAGTGGGCCGACGATGTCGAGCGGCGGCTGCGCGCAGTCACGGCTCAAATCGATCCAAGACCAATTTTGCGCGGCTACACCATTGAGCGTGCGGACAACTCCGTCGCCGTCTATACAGTCACTCCCAATCGGCTAATGAAACGGCACGTCGCAGCGCTCTCTCGAGGACAATGGCCGTATTGGGGCGAGATCGTGAAGGCAGTTCCCGAGCTTATTCATTCGCCGATTGGCTTCGATGCTTGGGTCAGTTGGGAATGGTGGCAGAAATGGGACGTCGAAGACGAGATGTCGCGGTTCCGCTTAGAGGATGGCATCTTTGAGTAAGTAGCTATGAGCAACGAAATGAAAGTCCGGCTCGGCCACCCAGTGGTGATCTTCATTCACAGCGTTGCACTCTTGCTGATCGGCTGTGCGATTGGCATGCATTGGCATCAGTCGCATTCAGCCGCAATTTGGATTGCCGTCTCGGGCGCGGTGCTCGTCGTAATCAACGAAATGATCTCTTGTTTTTGGTGGGTCTCGCTCACGGCCTGGTGGATTCGCAGGCACCGGCACTCTGGAGGTAGCTGATTTATGGGGATGTTTGACGAGGTGAAGTGCAATAGCGATTTATTCGGGGTGCATAAAGGCGAGACCCAACAGACCAAAGATCTGCACTGTTGTGGCGGCCTTCTCGACAAATACGAGATCACGCCTTCTGGCCGCCTGGAGTTTCTGGAGTACACAGTCGAAGATCGCAGTGACCCCACTTTAGCCATCGTAGCGGCCTTCTCGAGCGTGCCGCCGTTTTTGAGGTAGGCCGTGATGCCGGTAGCGCGGCTATTCCGGCCCCAGAATAGTCGGGCCACGTGCATCACCGCATATCTGAAAAACGGCCGGACGCTCGAAAAGGCGGCAGGCATGGCCAACCTTAATGCCTTGCACTCATCATCGTGCTCTCCAGCATCGTCTCGATATAGCTGTCTTGATCTTCTTCCTGAAACAGAATGTGACTCGCTTCCATCTGGGGGGAGCCGCACCGTTTTCGCGGCGTGGGGGCTCCCCTCCCCACCCCGGCTTTCCCCTTGGGGAAACGGGAAAGGGGGCTCGTCGGAAACTATTTTGCGTGCTTCTCCAGCACGGCGGCCATGCGGGTCTGATAACCGCGACCGGCGGCCTTGTACGCCTCGACCGTGCTGGTTTCAAGGCGCAAAGCGATCAGAACCTTGCGCGGCTTCTTCTGCGGGCCTCGCTGGCCGCGTTTGCGTTTCTCCGAATGTGCGGCGAGATCGGGAAAGACTTCGGACGCAGGCTTGGCCTTGGCGAACATGGCGTCGGTCCACTCCGGGTTTTCCCTGTCGATCATCTCAGGATTGGGCTTTTTCATAGCGCATTACCTCCGTCTTGTGGGCACGGCGTAGGCTGATAACCCGTACCGCCGCGTCGGATTTGGTGAAGACCAGAGCATGAAGGCGGCTGCCTATATAACCGAGGGCGAAAAAGCGGACTTCGCCGTGGCGGCTGGACGGTACGATCATGGCCGTGGTCCAATCGAATTCGTCGGCAAGCGTGAACGGCAGGCCCCTTTCCCTGATGTTCTTCGCATTTTTAGCCGGGTCGAACTCGATTATCATGATTTAATTATATATACAAATAAATGAATAGTCAACCGTAATCGACAGGGCTTTCGATCACGAATTGTTGCAAAATCGGGCATAAACATACTTGGCTCATCAAGCCTCAACAGGGGGGTGTCGCGCCTAATTTGGATTCTCGTGTGGCTGCTGTTCATTCCTCTTTTGGACTGGAAATTGGTCAGTCCCCATGTACGCTGCTGGCGCGAAGCCTTTCCACCAATCGCAGATTTGCTCGTCATCGAAAATATTCAGGACGGTTTCGCAGAATTTGAATCGTCGAAAACGATGATTGAAAACATCGCTATAGCAGATATACCCGTAGGCCGTGAGCATTGTCTCCCTTTTCATAATCGCCTGCACCTCTTTATCGGAAAAGGTTGGGGTACGGAAGAACTCTACGGGCGGAAGGGTATAGGGTTCTCCGGGCTGAACAGCCACATTTTTGAGAACAATACCATCTGCCGGACCTCCATAAACCGGGATATCGGGCAAGTCTTCACAGGTGAAGCAAACAGACCACCATTCAAGGAAAGCGGGGGTTTGACCGTAGTTTTTAATGGTGATTTTGACTCTCGGAGATCGGAAGAAATCTTCTGCGGTCAATGCTCCCAAATTGACTACACCAAATTCGACAATTTTCAGCGTGGGAACAGACACGCCTATTGCGATATCGGCACTGGTTTTGGCCGCATCGGCACTCGTCCGCGCAGCCGCAACGGAATCCTTCAGAATCTTAGTTTGCTTGAAAACTACGCGAAGGGTGATCCCCGCGATTATTCCGCCAACTACACCCAGAGCGGCCAAAACCCAATTGGAGAGGTTTGCAGCAGCAAAAGCGTCTTCCAGATATTTCATAGTATTCGACTCTTCTTCGGTGTCTTTCTGGCTGGCGGTTCCCTTTTTCTATGCGTTTTCGGAGAAAGGCGCTGGTGCGCTTGGGTGGGATGTATCGGCATTGGCCTCGGGATGTTCCTGTTGCTAGCCCCCGTCCCCTGGCAACAGATTCTATGCGCAAGCCAAGGCACTCAAAGCCGCCACCTCGTCGAGTATCGCCAAACACTTCAGCATGATGGCGGAACTGTACCACGTATGACAGAGGGGGTGCTGAATGACCCCATCTAAAGGACTAGCGAAGCAAAAAGGGAGACAGTTTGCGGATTACGTCACTAACTTTCCGGCTGAAGAAGTCAGTCAGCATCATCAATGTCGTCCCTTCGGCGATCTCCGGTTCGTGGATGCCTACCGCGAAGTAAAAGCTCACTTCGTTATCCGCTTCCGTTGCGGAGACAGTCAGGAGTTTTTCGCCAGCTTTCAAAGGGATTGGCGTAAAGACGTTTTCGGCGATGAGATTTGGAAATCCCTCGCGAGGCGTCAGGAGAAGTCTTTCTGGGAGGCGACTTGTAGCCGTCAGTTCCTCTCCTGGGCGGAGGGTGCGAGCCGGATTTACAACGCACAGGGTCAAGAGCAGACGGTGCTTGTCGATGTTGTTGAGCTTGTGAAGTTGCCCGAGGAGAAAGTCCCCTCCGTGGTATGGACGGATACTGTCGAGAACTTTGAGAGCATCCTTCCCTATGGCTGGTACAACTCGGTTCAGCATGGATTTATAAGTATGGGCCGAGTGAGCGATTGGGAATTTCGTGTCGGGAGTGATAATTGGGACAAGTCCGCACGCGAGGTAATCGAGAGCGCCACGCAAACTGTAAAGAATATCGCCAAGGATCAGTGGAATCTCGACGGGAACGGCCGGAATATCGCGGATATAGTAGCTGATGTCGCCAGTCTTCGAATCGGTCTTAGTGAGCGGAGAGATGGGATATTCATCGTGGAATCGCCGCAAGGCCACCTTCAGCTTCTCGATGTGCTGTTTGGCCCAATCCAGCTTGGCTGAAACCTGCTGGTGAGCGGTTTTAACCAGAGAATCTGTCTGGCGTCAAGCGATCTT
>PLKY01000321.1 GCA_003140785.1 Acidobacteriaceae bacterium
CGTAGAAGTGCACGGCGGTGGCCGCGTCCAGCCACCAGCGGGCGAGCAGGTTGCCCACCCATATCTTTGCCCAGAGCATGATGCCGGTGACGGCCATCAGGCCCGTGCCCCAGACCAGCGCCCAATACTCGGCCTTCTCGGCGTAGTTGAAGCGAGCGAACTTCGGCTTTTCCCTTCGCAGTCCGAGGTAGTAGAGCATGGTTGCCCAGGCGTCGGTGACGTCCTTGAGTGTGGGGAAGAGGTCGCGGACCAGGCGGCGGCCGTCGCTGGTGAATGCGACGTAGAAGAGGTGGTGGACTCCGTCGGCGATCAGCAGCACTCCGGCGACGCGATGGATGATGCTGCGCGATCGCTCGCCCAGGCCGAGGAGTGCGGCGAACCAGGAGTCGGGAAACTTGAGCGCGAAGCCTGTGAGCACCAGGACGAAGAAACTGGTGAGCAGGATTCCGTGCTGCCAGCGCTGGTTGACGGTCATACGCACGACGGTGCGCTTGAGAGCACGGCGGCGAGCGACCAGCTTGGCACGCCAGATGATCATGTTGTGAAAGAACATTCCTCCAATGACCAGCAGGATCAGCGGAATGTAGATTCGCCGGACCCAGCGCACGGCGACCGAGCCCGTGTCCGAGGACTGGCCGCCGACGATGTCGACGTGAACCTTGTTGTGCGTGAACTTCTGCGTGACGCCTTTATGGCATTGGCCGCAGGTGACGCCGAGATTTGCCGAATTGATGGTGGAGCGCGGATCGCTGGACGGCAGGATGTTGTGGACGCCGTGGCAACTGGAGCAGTTGGCGACGACCACTGAGCCGCCCTGCGAGGCCAGGCCGTGGTAGCTGTCGAGATAACTGGAGACGCGATTCCCTGCGACGCCGAATTCCTGCGTGAGACGGACGCCCTGGTGGCAGCTGGCGCAGGTGTCGCGGGTGAGGCTCTGGTCGGAGTCTGACATCGCAGTGCCGGTGGGCTCCTTGATGGTGTGGATGCCGTGGCAGTCGGTGCAGACCGGCGCGAGTCCATTTCCGCGCGCGATCGCCTGGCCGTGGATGCTCTGCACATACGCCGTTTGCACTGCGCTGTGACACTTGCCGCAGGTGGCGGGGACATTGAATTTTGCAATCGTCGAGTTCTGTTCGTTGGCAGCGAGAATCTCGTGCGACCCGTGGCAATCGGTGCAGACGGCGGCCTTGGTTGAGCCTTTTTCGACTGCGCGGCCATGCACACTTTGCTGATAGGAGACGAACGGCTGAGCGCTCTCGCCGTTCGACTCCATGAGGAATTTCTGGCCGTGACATTTTCCGCAGGTGACGGGAATGTTGGCGTGATTGACGGGCGAGTGCGGATCGTCTGCAGTAACGATCTCGTGCACCGAGCCATGGCAGTCGGAACAACCGGCCGCCGGGCCGCCGGCTACAGTGGGTTTTGCGTGGGTGCTATGCGAATACGCTGTAAGTGCGTCGGCGTGGCAACCTGCACAGGTGAGTTTCTTGGGCGGTGTTTCGTGGGCCAGGCTTTTGACGTCGGTGTGGCAGTCGACGCATGTGAACATGGAGCCGTGGATCGAGTGCTTCAGCTTGGTCGCATCGACAAACAGGCTGTGCGCCTTGCCGTTGACGGTTTCGGTGAGCGTGGCGTCGCCGTGGCAGGCGAGACAGTCTTCATTTTTGAGCTTGTGCTCGGCATGAAGAGACGGGGCCCAGACGAGAGAAGACACAACGAAACTACACGCCAGCAACCAACGAACCGAATTCACGTATTTAAGATGGGCTTGTTGTGGAAGACCTCGCTGTGACTCGGATCACGAACGGCGGCCAACAACATGACGGAATGCCGAATTGGGCTGTGAGCGCCATCGCAGTGCCGAAACCGGCATAGTTTTGTCGTTCTTCCCGAGTTGGTAACTCCAGCCGCAAACGGCCTTGGCTAGAGAAGTTGGCGACTTACCCGAAATAGGCAGTCAGCGTGAGGATCAAAAGAATAAGGCCCACGGAGATCGCGAGAAACCCAACAATCCGCGAGAAGTTGACGAACCACTTCTGCGGCTTTTCGGCGAGCCGGGATTCGAGCTTTCCCTCCGCCACCATGCGCTGATATTCGAGCGGGCGTTTGTGCTTGAACTCCTCTTCGCTCTCGACGCCGGTGAAGATCACCATATCCATCGGGAATGAATCGGGACGTAGGTGCGTGTTGACGAAATGGATCGAGAAGATAAATAGGATGGCCAGCAGGCCCTCTTCGCTGTGGATGACGAGCACGGCATTCAACGCCCAGCCGGGCAGGAAGTGCGCGAAGAAAGGCGCGAACCACATGGCGTAGCCGGAGAAGCCGATAACGATCATGCCCCAGAACACCGCCCAGTAGTCGAACTTCTCCCAGTAGGCGTATCGATCGAATTTCGGTCTTTGGCCGAGTCCAATGAACCAGCGCATGTGGGCGAAGATGTCTTTGACATCCTTCCAGTTGGCGACCATGGAGGTCGCGCCCCAGAAGACGCCCTTCTCCCGCTTGACGAGCGCACGCTGAAAGATGTCTTTTACGTGGACGAGGAAAGCGATGGTAAGTGCGATCGCGAAGAACTTATGGAAGAAGAGAATCGCGCCGAATCCGCCTACGAATTTGGCCAAACCGCGCGCCCAGATGCTCTCACTGAATCGCAACGGAAGGCCGGTGGCAGCGAGACCGAGAAAAGTGCTGAAGAGAACCGCGTGCATGGTGCGCTGCGCAGCGGTGAAGCGTGCGAAGTGGCGGTTTCCGGTTGCCTGCTCGGGTGCGGAGGTTCGGGTGGTTTGGACCGAATCAGGCATGGTGGTCTCCTTCAGCCGACTTCTTCTTGATCTGGTCGTACCGTGCGCGGACCAGCCACAGGATGGTGTGTATTACAAAGAACGTGAGCGTGCTGGCGAGCAGCAGGTTCATGAACAGGCGCACAAAGTAGAGGGCGGGATTCAGCTTGCGGTCGTGCGCGTTGGCATGCGGCTGGTAGCGGACGAAGCTTGCGTTGGCTCCGGCGTGGCAGCGGCCGCAGGTAACGACGAGATTCGCCGGTGCGATGGGCGAGCTTGGATCGGAGGCGGGCAGAATTTTGTGCGCGCCGTGGCAGTCCCAGCACCGGGCCGTCTCAACGTAGCCACCAAGGGAACCGAGCTGCGAGTGGAAGGTGTCGCGGTAGGTGGAGAGCTTGTCCTTGTGGCAGGAGCCGCAGATGGGCGTGGACTGCATGCGGAAAGCAGATTCTGTCGGCTGCAAGATTGCGTGTGCGGTGTGGCAGTCGGTGCAGACGGGGGCTTTCATTTTGCCGGCTGCGATGGCCTTGCCGTGGGCTCCATCTTCGTAGTCCATGTCGATCTTGGCGTGGCAACTGCCGCAGGTTTTCGGGATGTTGGCCTTGAATGTCGGGCTTGCGGGATTGGTATGGCTCAGGATGCCATGCGATCCGTGACAACTTTGGCAGTTCGCGGCGACGAGCAGGCCCTCTTTGCTGAGCGCGAACCCGTGAATCGAATCCATGTAGTTCGGGAGCACGCTGGACAAGCCGTGCTTTCTTCCCTCGCCGCTGTCGCCGTGGCATTTTCCGCAGGTCGCGGGCACGTTGAGCGGATAAACGGCGGAGCGGGGGTCAGCCTTGGGAAAGATGGAGTGCGCATCGCCGTGGCAACTGGTGCACGGATGCTCTTTGCCGTCGGCATGGACGCTGCCTTTAAGTTTGTCCTGCTCGTCGCTGTGGCATTTGGAGCATTCAACCGGGGCAAGGTGCTCGGGATGTGGATAGTCCTTGATATCGGCGTGGCAGTCATTGCATTTGAGGCTGCCGTGGATGCTTGCTGAAAATTTCTGGCCGTCAACGCCGATGTTGTGGCCGCTGTCGTCCTTTATGGTGGCGTCGCCGTGGCAGGAGAGGCAATCGGTTTGTGCATGCGTAGCGAATGGCGCCAGCATCAAGAGAAGCGCTACAAAAGTGCCGAGTCGCGGCCCGCAGCATGTGAGAGCTGTGAAGCTTCCGGAGGAACAGCGGAAAAGACGAAGCGCAGCCGCACGCCAAAAAGCACCGATTCGCACTGCTCGGCTTACGCGCCGCATTCTCCCAACGTGGAAGGAGCTTAAGCCCTCTTGAGAGAAGCCTCGTTTGCAAATACCGGCGGCGATTCGGACCACGAGCGTGAGCATCAAAACATGTCAGTGTAGGCGGTAATTCGGACCACATGCGTGACCCAGATCACACGTATGTCCGATACGCTTCTGGCTACAATGCCGACTTAGTTCCGTGGGTTGATTTTTCCAGCTGAAGCGACGGACGGGAGACGCTCGGATTCCCGGCGGTGAACAACCTCAAGGAGATGGTGATGATGAAGATGAATCGTTCTCTAGTTATTCTGGCAGCAGGAGTGTGCATCACCGGCTACTTGGGCTTTGCTCAATCGGCAGGTCAGGCAACTTACAGAGCCAAATGTCAAAGCTGCCATGGATCCACNNACCGAGATGATCAAAGTGACAGAAGAAGGCAAGGGAAAGATGCCCGCGTACAAGGGAAAGCTCACGGATGAGCAGATCAAGGATGCTGTCTCGTATTTTCGTTCGCTGAAGTAGAACCACGCTGCGCTGTCCGTCTGATTCTCAGAGAATCACGCAACAATTCGGGACTTCAGACCCTAAGACCCGTATGGGCGAGCGAAACGCTCGTGGTTATTGGGGCAGGAAGTGTTCTCCGCTGATCGCTGCTCATTCCCCGATCCACTTATGGGCACCGCCGCCGATCCATAGGCTGAAGCGCCAAATTTGCCGTGACCTGATTCGAACGACATTCCGAGAATAGGATCAGGCATTTTGGCCGCATGCCCAACCTGGCTTCGGTGGCGGTGTGATAGCTTAGGGGGAGCAGTTTTCTCGCCGACGTGCCTTCCTGGCCGACGTGCCTTCCTGCGCTAACAGCGGCTTTTTCATCTGAAGAAGCCACCTTGCGAAGTGCTTCCGGTCATCAAAGCTCGAATTTTCCCTGCAGGAGTCAGAACACAGCTATGTCTACGATCACGTCGTTTATCAAACACCACTATCGGCACTTTAACGCGGCGGCCCTGGTGGACGCGGCGGAAGGTTACAACAAGCTGCTTGCCGAGGGCGGCAAAATGTTTGTCACCATCGGCGGCGCGATGAGCTCTGCGGAGCTAGGGCTTTCGCTGGCTGAAATGATTCGCCAGGACAAGGTGCACGGCATTTGCTGCACGGGCGCGAATCTCGAGGAGGATGTTTTCAATCTTGTGGCGCACGATTTTTATGAGCGCGTTCCTCACTATCGCGACCTGACTCCGGCCGATGAAGCAAAGCTGCTGGCGCGGCACATGAACCGCGTGACNNCCGATACGTGCATCCCCGAGATGGAGGCGATGCGGCGCATCGAGAACGAAGTGCTGAAGGAGTGGGTGCGCGCCGATCAAGCAGGCGAGCGCTTCTTTCCGCACCAGTTCTTCTTCAAGATTCTGCTGTCAGGCGATTTGAAGAAGAGCTACCAGATCGACCCGAAGAACAGTTGGCTGCTGGCGGCGGCGGAGAAGAATCTGCCCATGTTTGTGCCGGGATGGGAAGACTCGACACTGGGCAATATGTATGCGGGGCACTGCATCGGCGGCGACGTGAAGAAGGTGCACACGGTGCGCACCGGCATTGAGTACATGATGGAGCTGGCCGAGTGGTACACCAATACCACGGCGAGGACGCCACTTGGATTCTTCCAGATTGCGGGGGGCATCGCGGGCGATTTTCCGATCTGCGTGGTGCCGATGCTGCACCAGGATCTGCAGCGCGAGCATGTGCCGCTGTGGGCGTATTTCTGCCAGATTTCGGACTCGACGACGAGCTATGGGTCGTATTCGGGCGCGGTGCCGAACGAAAAGATTACGTGGGGCAAGCTGGGTGAGAACACGCCGAAGTTCATCATCGAGAGCGATGCTTCGATTGTGGCGCCGCTGATTTTTGCGTATGTCTTGGGCTGGTAGAGTCAGGGATCAATGAATAGTACGCACGATGAAGATTCTTGCTTTCCCACCCTAGCGAAGCTAGGGTGGGGCACCCAGGTCTGTGCTGATTAAAGGAGCGCAAAAGCAACCGCAGGTCCTTCGACT
>PLKY01000125.1 GCA_003140785.1 Acidobacteriaceae bacterium
CAGGTCCATCCCTTGGGCGTGCGCAGGATGATCATGGGCCAGACGGGCTGCATCTTGAAGCCGTTCTTGCGCGCCTCCTGTTGAATTGCCCGGATCTCGGAGTAGCAATCTTCAAGAGTTTGAGCCAACAGCTGATGTACGACCTCCGGGTCATCGCCCTCAACAAAGTAGGGCTTGTAACCACGGCCTGCGTAAAGGGCCTTCAAGTCGGCGTCGCTCGTCCTTCCCTGGGCGGTTGGCCCCGAGATTTTGTACCCATTGAGATGAAGGATTGGTAGAACCGCGCCGTCTCGCACCGGATTGACGAAGTTGACCGACTTCCAGCTTCCTTCCAGTGGACAGGTCTCGGACTCGCCATCCCCGACAACGCAGGCGGCAATCAGGTCTGGATTGTCGAAGGCCGCGCCGAATGCATGGACCAGAGAATAGCCAAGCTCTCCGCCTTCGTGCATGGAATTTGGGACATGCGGCCCGCAGTGGCTGGGGACGCCGCCCGGCGTCGAGAACTTGCGGAACATAAGCCGCAAGCCGTCTTCATCGTGTGTGATCTCCGGGTGAACCTCGGTGTAGCTGCCTTCCAGGTAGGAGCAAGCATTCAGCGAAGGGCCTCCGTGTCCGGGACCAGAGATGTAGATGATGTCCGCATCGTGCTCTTTGATCAGCCGGTTCAGATGAATGTAGATGAAGTTCTGTCCAGGCGAGGTTCCCCAGTGACCGAGCAGCCTGGGCTTGATCTGCTCTGCCTTGAGCGGCGAGCGAAGCAGGGGATTGTCGAAGAGGTAGATCTGGCCGATGCAAAGATAGTTCGCAGCGCGCCAGTAGCGATTCATCTTGTCGAGCATCTCAGGCGAGAGCGGTCCCTCGGGCTTTGGTGCTCTTTCTTCATTCCTGCCGTCGGCCGCAACCGCGGTCGACAGGCTCACGTCGAAGATGAACCCGGATGAACTGCCAAACTGATCGAAGTTCTTGTTGAATGATTGCGGAATGCCATCCTGATCGGCGTTGATTGGGAGTTCCTTGGTAGCCATATTGACTGTTCCTTTCCATTTCTGCGCGACCGGTAATAGTGCGGTTGGGGGATTCGAATGTTGGGTTTTCTCAGGTCAGTTTGCGATGGGTCTCCGGCGTCATTTCGCCAGCAGCTTTTTGATCGAGTGCAATTCGAGACGGCGCTTTTCGGTGGTTCTGGGATACGCCATATTGAGATCGCCCAGCACATCGAGCACGATTTGGGAGACGATCAGCCTCGCGTTTTCCTTGTCGTCGGCGGGGACGACGTACCATGGCGCATGATGAGTGCTCGTCGCGTGAAAGCAATCCTCGTAGGCGTTCATGTAGTGCTTCCAGAATTTCCTCTCGTGGATGTCGGCGGTGCTGAACTTCCAGTTCTTGTCTGGTTCATCGATGCGCGCGAGAAATCGCTTTCGTTGCTCTTCGTAAGACAAATGCAGAAAGATCTTGACGATTTGCGTCCCATTACGATGAAGGTGCTTCTCTAGGTTCACGATGGAGTCATACCTTTGCTCCCAAATGTCCTTCTCGTTGCGCAACTCTTCGGGAAGCCCCTGTCTGCGGAGAATCTCCGGATGCACTCGAACAACCAGCACTTCCTCGTAATAGGAACGGTTGAAGATGCCAATCCGACCGCGCTCGGGAAGACAACACGTCGTGCGCCAGAGAAAATCATGTTCAAGCTCTTCGGCGCTCGGCTGTTTGAAACTGAAGACCTCGCAGCCNNTCCGGATTGACGCCGGACATGACGTGCCGAATGGCGCCGTCCTTGCCGGCGCCATCCATCCCCTGAAAGATCAGCAATAGTGCGTATCGGTTGGACGCATAGTGAAGTTGTTGCAGCGAGCTCAACCTCTCGATGTGTTGGTGCAAAAGTTCCTTATACTGCTTCGTCGACTTTGAATACGAGGCTACAATAGTCGGCCACTTGCCGAGGTCCACCTTCTTGTCTGGCGGCACGCGGAAATCCTTTGAACTGATTCTTATGTTCAATTCCTTGGTCATGCCAGCCTCGTTGTTCGTGTCTGTCTATTTCTTGGATTCATTGTTCTGAAGCTCCAGTTCTGCCTTCTCCCAGTCCTAAACCGTTTGAACTTTGTCGCGCCCAAGCGGCTCGTAGAGTTTATGGACTCGCTTGACGATCTGTGGCGTCACATCAGGCTGTGGCTTGCGCTTGGCTTCAGGCTTGGGTTCGTCGGCTTTAGCCTCAGGCTCCGGCTTGGCGTTGCCTTCATGCTTCGGGCCGCCTTCACTTGTGACCGTTCTCCTGTTCTTGCTCTCTCTGCGGCGCATCGGTTCAGAGGGAGGGTGGGAAAATGGTTAGACGTGGCTTAAAGCAGACTCATTGGAGCCTTTGGATTTTCCGGCAATCCGGCGCGATTTACCCCAGAGAGTCATCCAACCGGTCCAGGACCATTTTGTTCGGCGTAGTCGAAGCGATTTGCATTGTGGAACTTCTAGGCGGCGATGTCTCAGAATGTTGGCCATCGTGCTGCTTGAGTTCTCCGCATTGGGGGCACCGCCTGTAGCGAATCTCCAGTAGCCCCAGGAGTGAATCGTGCCGAGTGTGAAGATTGACGTCGCGGACGCTGCCGCAGGGGGAGGGCTCACACGCAGTATCCTCCCCGTTGAGATTTGGAATCTGTGCAGTTCTGCTCAATGATGGCCGGAGCGGAATAGCCCATCGGGTTTGCCGCCGGGCATCTCCCGCAGTGAGCAGAACGGAACGCATAGTTGCATCTGCTGGTGTGAAGCTGACGAAGCGCGCAACATAGCCGTCGGAGGAGAGAAGGCATGTTCAAGTAAGAGGAGCTTTCATGACCACGACAAAGAAATGCGAACACACGGCTTGTAACTGTACGGCTGCGCCCGGAAAGAATCACTGCAGCAATATATGTGCCGATGCGAAAAAGACACCCGAGCTGACCTGCCAGTGCCACCACGCGGAATGCGATGGGAAATCGCTCAAAGTCTAGCCGCTCGTATCCCGTGTTCACGGGTGAATCTCGTTTCTTCGTGCGGAGTTTGTTTCATTTCAACTCTGAAGAGGCGAAGCGCACTCCATAACACCCTCTGCGGCACTTTCGACGCGACTATTACACCGCCTGCATTGGAAGAGCTGTGCATCAACACCCTTCGCTTTCTGGCCGTCGACATGGTTCAGAAGGCCAACTTGTGCCATCCCGGTTTGGCCATGGGCTCGGCGTCCATGGCGTGCGCGTTCTGGGATCGAGCACTCAAGTTCAACCCGCGCGATCCCGGCTCGCCGGATCGGGATCGATTCGTTTTGTCAACCCGACATGGGTGTGCGCTGCTGTACGCACTGTTTCATGTCACAGGATTCACGATCTGGAAGTGGGTTCAGCGAGCGCGCTCAGTCGACCAAGCTGAGCGCTGATCGCTGGCGGCAGACCGGCGTACGGGTCAACCGGAGTGGCATCTACGACGAGTGGGTAGATGGTCGCTGCGACTCGGGAAAGAACACCTCCGGCGTACCCAAAGGAAAGCGTCGCCGGCATTCTGAAACAGGAAACGCAGACCACGAACGCCCCAAGTCAAACGACTGAGCGAGATCAGTCTCTGCTCAATTGTATCCAAACAGATGACCGACCGGACGACTTGCAATGAAAAGGGATAGATGATGACCAGCAGCCCGTTTAGAAGAATTCTCGTCGGAGCAAATGGGACTAAAGGATCGGAACGCGCTCTCGAAGTTGCGATCTCGCTGGCGGCCAGCATTCATGCGCAGATCATTCTGCTCGGCGTCATAGCCCCGCTTAGCGCGGAAACGCAGGCCGAAGGCTTTGGTCTGGAAGAGGCCTCCAAGGCGCGCGCCGATCTCGAGGAGCAGGTGCGAAGCGCCGCAGGCGTTGCCCGCGACCAAGGCGTGGACGTGGTAGCGGAGATTATCGAAGGCGACCCCGAGAAGGAAATTGAGCGTAAATCCGAAGAAGCTTCGGCGGACCTTATCGTCGTCGGACGTCGGGCGCGTTCGGCGATGGCTTGAAGGGTCCACTTCCGAGACGCTAGTCCGCAAATCTCAAATCTCAATTCTTGTCGTCCATGACCACCATTCCCTGTAGTGGCTCACGCCTCAATCGTCCGATCCCGAACCGTTCACTGGTAGCGTGGGTAAAAGTGATCATGCTCCGCTAAGCAGTTTCCTTCGTATCGTCGGGCTCGTGGTCGAACGGGATCAGACCAGCGCGGAAACCTCCTGTTCTAATCGGTTGAGCCGTTCAACTGCCGACTGTACGGCGGGAGTTCCTTCTTCTTTGACTCTCCGCGCCCGGTCAAGTGCCTGTTCTGCAATACGGCTGATTTCATACAGCAGTTTGCGGATCTCCGCCTCCAGGCGTCCCCGGCTATCCTGAATGCGATTGAGAACATCGTTTTGTACCCGCGCGCTGTTAATTTCTAAAAGGTGCCGCAAAAACTCCCGAGCCTCGTTCGCAATTACTTTGCGTGCGCCCACAAGCGGCAGAAAGATATCAGCGAGCCAGCGCAGCGGTGATGGGGGTTGCGCAGTTCCAATAAAGTCTTCAAAGATGAAGGTCGAACGGACGCGGAAGCCTTTCTCAGGATCGAGTGCATGGGGCATCCGCGTCAGTTCGTTAAGACCCGCACCTGCAAGCTTTTTTAGAAAGTTGTTTCCCATCTCCACAAATCGAAGGGCCGCAGCGCGATATTGGCGCTCGCCCTCTTCCTGCTCAGGTTTCAGCCAAGGCATAACCTTGCGGCGCGAGATCTCCTGCGCGAGTTGCATCACACGGCGCCGATAGTTTGGCCCAAAGCCGAGAGGTACGGACGGTAGCTCCTTACCAAATTCTTCTGTTTCAGATTCCGTCCACGCGGATTGGAAGAACCGCTTGTGCCTTTCACCGAAGAGGTCCGAAATTCGGTGCAGTTCCGCCATAAACAAGTAATCCAGCTCGCGCATGGAGCGCGCAGCCTCGTTGATGGTTTCCTTCATTAGCTCGATACGCCGTTCGGATTCTTCGATTGGCCGCAGAAGCGCGTCACGGTCCTCGCTGATAATAGCCAGCAGTTGTTCGCTTAAACGCTGGAGGCCTCGGTCGCAAGCGGCGCGAACGAGATTTCTGCCCGAGTCTTCAACGAGGTGAAGCAAACTCGCCAGCAGTTTTTCCCAACCCCGCAGCGGACCGCGGTTTTCCATCCGTTCGACGGCACTCACCTCAAAAACCTCGCCCATCGGGCGATGCAGCCGC
>PLKY01000010.1 GCA_003140785.1 Acidobacteriaceae bacterium
GCCAACCATCCCGCCGGGGCGCCCGCCTTTCAATATGATTCGCAAACGCTGGCTACTTACTCTTACCAGTTTCAGACGGCCAAGGACGGCTCGACGGTCCGCGACGCCAGCGGTAATCCGCTGCCGCTGCTGGACAAAGCCGGCAAGCCGATTCCATTCACCATCGACTACCCGGAGAAGGACGCAAGCGGCAACTTCCTTTCCCATGGTTCGGCTTCCTCAGTAGTCGCGCCGCACAAGGTGAGCTTCATCTTCATCCAGGCCACCGTGGCAATCCTCATTCTGGTCGGCTTCGAATCGGTAACGTCGATGGGAGGCGAGGCAAAAAACCCCACCAAACACATTCCCATCGCCGTTATAGCTTCACTTTTGATCCAAGGGGTGGTGTGCTACCTGATTGAGTACTTCGCGGCGAATTACTTCCTCAACTCCGGATATACCATGCAAAGCGCTGCAAACTCAGCGGCTCCTGCCGGCGACATGATGATTATTGTCGGCGATGCCTTGTTGGGCCACGGCAACGGCAGGTACTTCATGCTCGCTGAAGCCTTCACCGTCTTCCTGGCGCTGATCGGCACCACGCTCAGCTGCATGAACACAGGCGCACGCGTCACGTATGCCATGGGCAAGGACGATGAGGCGCCCGAGCGCTTGGGCATTCTTCACGCCGGCTCTCTGTCGCCGCGGCGCGCCATCTGGACGCTAGCGATCATCTCGGCCGTGATCGGCGTGATCGGCGTCTCGCTCTACTTCGCTGACGGTAGCGCTCCCACCGATGCCACCATCGCCGCGCTGCCCAAGTGTATCTTCTCCAGCTTCGGATACACGACGCACGATAAGTTAGCCGCGCTGCCCAGTTCCATCCTGGCGGTCACGCTCACCTCCAACTTTGGTACATTCATCCTCTACGCGCTCAGTTGCTTCCTGTGTATCGTGGCCTTCCACAATCGCCCCGACTACAGCTTCGTCAAGCACCTCCTGATCCCCGGGTTTGGCCTCTTCGCGAACCTGGCCTGTATGGCCGCGTACCTCGTCGTACCCTTTCTGGGCTACGGAACCTGGAAAGAGCCGTACATTGCACTCGGTATCTCTGGTGTCTGGGGCTTGTACGGAGCAATTTATTTCCTCCGTTCATCCAAGGCGAAAGGAAAGTCGATACTGCTCGAATCGAAGAACGTTCTCAGCTAGCCGTTGGGTAGACCGGAAACTGCAATAGAAATACTGGTGGCATCTTCGAGGGCCGCTTTGGCAATGGCGGTTGAGAAGTACCACCCGGTAGGCTCTTGAACGTATTCGATTAAGGAACATTACATCTCCCCGCGAAATCGCGGAAAAACCTTCAGGCGGCGCCGCTCATGTTAGAGGTACAGTTCGGCCAGGCTAGCGATCCAGGCAAGTTCCGAACAAATAACGAAGACTCGATGGGATCATTCATTCCCTCTTCGCGCCAGCAGGCCAGGTCGCATGGCTATCTTTTTGCCGTGGCCGATGGTGTAGGTGGATTGGATCTGGGCGAAGTGGCCTCGGCCACTGCGGTTTCGGTAATCACCGAGGAGTTTGCGAAGGCGCAATCGGGAGCGATGCTAATCAGTCTCCTGCCGAAACTGATCCACTTCGCCAACGCCGCGGTACACGATCGCACTCTGGCTCCGAAGTATCGTGGTAAGAAGATGGCGACTACCGTCGTGGCTTGCGCACTGCGGCACGACCAGGCCATCGTTTCGCACGTGGGCGATTCGCGTTGCTATCTCGTACGCAATGGCAGAGCAAAACAGATCACGCAGGATCATACCTGGGTGAATGAACAAAGGAAGCTTGGTCTGATTTCGGCCGGCGAGATCGCGGAATCGGACGCGCAGCACGTTTTGATTCGCTCTCTTGGGCCGGAGATGTTTGTGGCAGCCGACACTACAGCATTGACGCTACAGCCTGGGGATCTATTGGTGCTGTGCACTGATGGACTGCACGATGAGATGAGTAATTCGATGATCGCGGAGATCGTTTCGCAACAGAAAAACATTGATGAGATCGCGCGCGAGCTGGTGACGCGTGCCGTGGAGATCGATGGCAACGATAACACGACGGCACAAGTGATTCGTGTGCGGTCAGTAGAGCAAGTGGGCATGTATCGCGGCCGGCCTTATCGTTTTTCACCTTGAACTGGTTCTTGATGGACAAAACGTTGTCGGATTCTCGAATTGTCCGAGAAACGAAAAAAAAGCGGCAATCAGAAGGCGATCAAACTTTCCATTTGTTCTTCTGTCGATATCGGATATATGCTTCTTGGCGCGGGGTGCTGTTCCGACGAGTTGGCGGTATCATTACGCGCCCGACAAGGACGGCTCATATTATGTGGTCCGGAGGTCGTGGCTTCCTGGCTGGTTCGCACTGATCGGACCATTTCGGCAGATATAGCGGGCCTGCGGCAAGACGAAGCAATGTATCCGCCGGCGGCATGGGAAAAAGGACGGAAGCATCAATGAGAACTGCAGAGCCATGCTTCACTCGTCCAAGCCGCCTTCGGGGAAGACATTGCACTCATACATACCCGTCTCAAAAGCGCCTTGAGCCAGACCATCTAACGCTGCAAGGCGTTCCTCATCGCGCTTCTTCGCAAATGCCAGAACATCGCGACGGTACCAGAAACAGTGTAGGGACTTTTGTAGGGACTCCCCTTCAAAAAGGGGAGTACTTCTGAGCAATCCCTACGTAGATGGAGACCTATGCTTCCACTCCAAGGCTTTGAAATCAGGAACTATAGAGCAACACTGGGCACTCTTGGGCTAAGTAAATTTCTAGCTGTTAACCGAAGGGTTGTAGGTTCGAGTCCTACATGAGGAGGCAAATTTTCAAGCACTTGCAGAAACCCCTCCGATCGACTTCGCCGAACTTCGCCGAATTCAATTCAGACCTTTCAGATTTCTCCCCCTTCAGGCCCAAACTCTTCTCCGGCTTCTTCCAGTCGCCGAGTACCGCTGGCGAGCGCGAGTTCACGGCGGCGAGGACGCTCTGTTCGATGGTCTGAACGTAAACGTCACCAGTCGTCTTGATGCTCGCGTGCCGCAACATGCCCTGCGTGTCCTTCAGCACTCCGTGCTGCTGCACGCTGCCGGTATTCCAGGTACGGCAGAGGGACTTCCGAAGTCTCCACGCTTTTAGTGCCTCGCGCACGCTCTGTTGGCAATAGCCAACGCATTGGCGATAGCCTACACGCGATTATCTAGGAGTGTCTAATGACATTCGCGTCCGCCTCGGAAATCATGTCCGCGCACTGCGGCGGGAGCACGGCTGGACACAAGTAGAGATGGCAGAGATGCTCGGGATCGATCGAAGCTACCTATCGGAGATTGAAACTGGCATGAAGGACCCAAGCTTACGGGTCCTGAAAACGATCGCGGATGGGTTTAAGCTCAGCCTTTCCCAGTTGCTCAAGGGGTTTTAGACCTAGGATTTACAAAGGATCTGTGACAAGCTCAGCAAACCTCCCTACTACGTCAATTGCTCAATCGCCCGGAGTTCATCCTGAATACCGTCCGGATATCGACGGATTACGTGCAGTAGCAGTGTTGTCGGTTGTAGCTTTTCACGCCTTCCCGAATTCACTGAAAGGAGGCTTCATTGGGGTCGATATATTCTTTGTTATCTCTGGCTACCTTATCTCAACAATAGTCTTCTCTAACTTGGAGCGCGGCAGCTTCAGTATCTTCGATTTCTATAATCGCCGAATTCGGCGCATCTTTCCTGCACTTATCGCGGTTCTGGCAGCCGGCCTCATCGTCGGCTGGTTTACGCTGTTTTCCGATGAATACCGTCAGCTCGGCAAGCACATTACAGCAGGCGCAGCCTTCCTCGCGAACGTCGCTTTATATAGAGAAAGCGGCTACTTCGATCACGCTGCAGAGACCAAGCCGATGCTTCATCTGTGGAGTTTGGCGGTTGAAGAGCAATTCTACATATTCTGGCCTCTTATGCTCATCTTCGTGCGCAGATACAATTGGAGCTTTCTTTCAATAACCGGCGCATTAGCCATTCTGTCGTTTGCTGTGAACCTCTATCTTCTTTCCTGGCGTCAAAGCGCCGCATTCTACTGGCCCATATCGCGGTTCTGGGAATTGATGATTGGGGGGGGGCTCGCATATGCGGCGTTGCACAGATCCAGGTTGATAAACAGGAACAGCAATGCGCAATCAATTATCGGAGTAATACTGCTTGCGATTGGCCTTGTAGTCATCAACAAGGACCGGCCGTTTCCGGGCTGGTGGACTCTTCTGCCGACGGCTGGTGCTGCCCTTCTGATTTCGGCTGGCTCGACCGCCTGGTTCAATAAGCATGTGTTGTCCAACAGAGTAATGGTATGGATTGGCCTTATAAGTTATCCGCTCTATCTGTGGCATTGGCCGTTCCTTTCATTCGCCAACATTATGACTGGCAATTCACCGTCGGTTCGGTTGATTCTTTGCGCCGTCGCTTTCGCATTCTTATTCGCCTGGCTGACCTATTTGGTTATCGAGAAGAACGTCCGGAACTCCCCCAACAGATATACGGCAATCATCTTGCTATCGGTGCTTGCAATTGTCGCCATCGCCTCGAATCGAGTGTTTGTCAAAGACGGATTCCCGCAGAGAGCAATCGCCAAGGGGTTTAAGTTCTCCGAATTGGACAAAAGACTATTTGACCGATCGAGATACTCGGACAGCAGCTGCTCCGATTTGGATCAGATGAATCTGCTTCCCGAAGAAGTTTGTTTGTCGAATTCAAAGGCGCCCCGTTTTCTGTTTGCCGGTGACAGCCACGCTGTATCTTTGTATGGGTCGGTTTATGCCAAACGCGTGCAACTTGATTCGATCCTGGTTGCCGGTTACGGTTGCTTTTTGTATCCCAATTTGGAATACACCCCTGAACATAAGCTCTCTTATGGAAATAATTGCACCGCCATTTCCAACTACGTATTGAAGCTCGCACAAACGAGCAAGACAATAGAGACGGTTGTCGTGTCAAATGTCATTCCATATGTTTCCGCAAGAGATGCGGAGAGTCCTTCCGTGTATAGAGTAAATGGACATCCGCTGACAAAGAAGGAGGCTTTTGAGTTAGGCACTGGATTCCTTGTCGACAGTTTACTGAAGGCCGGCAAGAAAGTCGTATTCGTGATCGACGTTCCGCATTTAAAAGCGGATCCCCGCGATTGCGTGCAGAGACTGCCTTTTTGGGCCCCAAAACAGTGTGAATTTCGTTCAGAAGAGAACTCCTCCAACAGGAAAGTCTATCTTGAAGCCGTGGATGGGCTGCATCGGAAATTCACAGATTTGGAAGTATTCGATCCAACCAGCGAATTCTGCCACGAAGGATGGTGCAGCTTTAAGGACAAGGATGACCTCCTCTACTCTGACTTTCACCACATCAGTATCTTCGCGTCGGAACGGCTGCTTTCCATGATGCGCGCGGCGAACCTCCTGACGCCATAAAAATTGACCCAGCGAAATCCGCAACCAGATGAAAGTTCGGGCTCCGGTGGTGGCCGACATTGCTGCAATTTCAAGATCGCTGCCTAAAGGGTCCTCATGCAGATGACTATCGTGATGTTGCTAGATACGAATCACTTAAATTATGCGTAGTAAATTCAAATTACAACAGTTAAAGTCGAGCACAGCACCTCAAAAACAAGGGGTCCGGGCGATTCCCACAATCCAACAGCGAGCATGCTGGCCAAGGGAAACGAATTCCCGGGCCGAAGGTAATACCTTGGGAAGGCGACTCTCGACTCTGCTCAGCTCCACCAAATAGGCGTTGGAGTGATCCGAAATTGGGAGCTGGATCGGAGTATTTGAGCAAGAAGTAACCAGCACAACCCGTTTAGAAACAGAGATTTGAAAGAATAGCGATTGCCTGTGTGCGTCTCGTTTGCGTTATTGTATTGACGTTCGCCATTCCCCTTTTTCGATGGCAGGATTTGCGCGCCGGGGCCATGATCCGATCTTCATCCCTTTGGGCGGACAGAAGGATCCATCCGTAGCTCGCACGTTTATCGGCAGGATTGGAATACGGAATAACTCTGCCGTTTCCGTTCAAGAAGAATGTAGCGCTTAATGGACTCAGCTGTTTGCGGAAGTCACTTCGAGATGATGCAACTTTCGTGAAATTGAATTGCGGAGCGACCTCATTCACTATGCTAGAGGAAGCTGTTCTGAGCGAGGCGTTTGCGCTGGGCGGTGGACAAACGAATCTTAGGGTCGATGAAGTCATCGGAATTTACCTCTTTCTCTGTAGTTCGGGGTAAGCACAGATTGGGAAGAAGCGAGTGCGCGCACAAGTTCAGGGAGATTTCGACGGGACATAGAGCGATCTCCCGCAAAATGTGGAATATGTAGGACTGGTAATTGGCTAGTCATTACCAACGTGGAATTGACATAGTGCCTACAAGCAGGTGACATGGGGTAGTACACAAGATTGCGGACTGTGAGGCTGGAACGAGGGCTTCACGGATCTTAAGAAGCGAACCGCTCGAATAGTCCGCACCCGCATAGGCCTGAATCGAACGACTTTGCTCTCAACTGAAATTGTCGATGAGATGCATAGAAATGTGAACCGCAGATGATGAGTCTGCGGCGCCGGAATAGGGCGAAGACGAAGTTCGTTGAATAAGTTTCGAAATAAGGGCCTGTGGCCCACAGGGCGGAGCTGTGCCTCAAGCATTCAAATTGAAGACCGCCAATCTGACCGTAAGCTATTAAAAAATGAACAACTTGTGTCAAATTGACAAAGAGGTCGAAAACTCTTCAAGCTGGTGGGCGGTATACACGCGCCATCAGCATGAAAAGGCAGTTGCGCAGGTACTCTCTACCAAGGGATTCGAAGTTTTTCTGCCGCTTTACGACTCCGTCCGTCGCTGGAAAGATAGAAGCAAAACCCTCTCTTTGCCGCTTTTCCCTTGCTATGTTTTCGTGCGGGGCGGAATGAATCGCCGGCTGCAGGTTGTGACGACCCCTGGTATTCATACCATCCTCTACAGCGGCGAACGCCTCGCATTTATCCCAAACGATGAAATTGATTCAATTAGGAGGGCTGTCAACAGCCCCACCCGTGTCGAGCCACATCCATTTCTGCGATGCGGCGAGATGGTTAGAGTAACCCGCGGAAGTCTTGAAGGGGTTGTTGGAGTACTGGTGCGCAAGAAGAGTCTTTTCCGGCTGGTTCTTTCCGTGGAAATGCTCGCGCAATCAGTATCGGTCGAAATCGATGCCGCGGATGTGGANNCGACCTGTTCTCGCGCGGAATGACGTTAAGTGCAAGCGCGTTAGGCCGTTGAAGCGCGGGACGGACTGTTCATTGACTTTTGTGAATTACGAATTGAAATCGACTTGGTTCTCTGCGTTCGATATCTGAAGAGCACAATGTCGGTTGCATTGGCAATACTCGGAACGAAGATAGATCAGGACAGGCACATTTGCTTGTCCCGAAGTGAAATGCCTGACTTACCGCTGGAGTTGAAATGAATTCGATCACACGAGCGCCAATCCAAATAGTTCTTTCACTTGTTGTTTTGTCCTTTCCAGCGTTTGGGCAGGCTACCACTGCTAATCCTGCAGATGCAAATTCCCAAGCAGCAGGCGCGGCATCCTCTGTTACGCAGCCAGAGACCGGTACGAGCACCAAGGCACATGATGATTCGTATGTGATTGGCAATGACGATCACCTTTCGATCAACGTCTGGAAGGAGCCTGATCTCACTAAGAGTATTCCAGTACGTTCTGATGGGAAGATTTCATTGCCGCTCGTGGGAGAGATGCAGGCTTCGGGCCGGACACCCTTGCAACTCGAATCGGACATTTCGAGCCGTTTGCGGAACTACATCACCGCGCCCGAAGTTACTGTGATTGTGGAGCAGATTAACAGCAAAAAATACAACATACTTGGCTACGTGGGGAAACCGGGAGCGTATGCACTCACTCTTTCGACAACAGTCATGGATGCAATTGCACTCGCGGGCGGATTTAAGGATTTTGCCAAATCGAAGGGTGTATATATCCTTCGACAGAATCCCGATGGGACCCAGGCGCGCTTGAACTTCAACTACAAAGACTTTATCAAAGGAAAGAATCTCTCCCAGAATGTCAAAGTTGAACCAGGCGACATGATCATCGTCCCATAAAGGTCGAACATGTTTAGACGTATTCTCCTCAGTCTCGCTGTAGCAGTCGGCTCGATGCCGCTTTGGTGTCAGGTCGAGCCAAGCGCCACGGGCGGATCAGGAACGACAGACGATGATTCGCTCATGACGATGCCGCCCGCGATAAGTGGGTCGTTTTACCCGACAGGAGCGGGATCCCAGACGAGAGAGAATCTTTTGTCAGTTGGCCTCCTCTTTACCGCCGCCTATGACGACAATGTGTTGGCAGGCGAGGGAACCGGAACGATCGGCGCCGAGTCGTACTCAATACTGCCAAATATTGCACTCTCAACGAGCACATCCCGGCTGCGCGGATCGTTGAATTACAGCCCCGGATTCGTGTTCTTCCATCCGACAACCTATTTGAATGAAGTGACACAGGATGCGGACGCCGATTTCCAGTATCGGTGGACTCCTCACACTACGGTCGCTGTACAAGAAGTATTCCGACAGAATTCAACGGTTTTTAGCGAGCCCTACACAATGTCAGGTGCCACTATATCCGGTTCTGGAAGCTCCGGATATCCAATCGTGATTGCTCCCTATGCGGGCCAGATCATGGATTCCACGAGTGCGCATGTCGGTTATCAATTCAGCAGAAGCAGCATGATCAGCGCCTCGGGCAATTATTCGTCGTTTAATTTTTCGAATTCGACAGCATCTCAGGGCCTTTATGACTCACATGGCGGCGGCGGGTCGGGATCCTACAGCCGTCGATTCGGACGAATGCAGTATCTTGGGCTTTCGTATAGGTATGCGATATCCGAGACAACTCCATCCCCTTCGACAACAGAAAGCCAATTTGCTTCTGTTTTCTACAGCGTCCGGCTTAGCAATAGTTTCTCTCTATCAGCTAGCGGGGGGCCTGAATACACCACAACCTCTGTCCCCGGGACCCCGACGATTGGGACGTGGGCTCCGAGTGGAAATGGAAGCATTGGGTGGCAACGACGTCGCGCGGCTGTTGCGTTGGGCTATTCTCGAGCGATCACAACGGGCTGGGGTCTGTTTGGTTCCTTCACGGCCGACAGTGCAACCATATCGGCGAGTTGGCAGTTCACCCAACGACTTAGTGGCAGTCTGAACGGCAATTATTCGAATTCGAAGAACTCCACCACGTTGATTCCCACATCTTCCATAAATGGCCACACCTTGTTTGGAAGAGCTTCACTCGACTATCAGCTCGGCGAGCATCTTGCGGTAGTTGGAGAGTACTCTCGCATTCATAATTCCTACTTTGGAATTGCAGCGATCTCAAATCACCCCGATGCCGATCGAGTGGCCATTTCCCTTAACTACGGGTTCAAGAGACCTCTAGGACGATAACTATGGTAGATCTGGTTGAAGAGCAAAATTCGGAACAGCCGAATGTCGAGAAGTATCTAGACATCATGCGCAGGCGTTATTTGCACCTGCTCCTTCCCTTTTTCCTGACCTGGCTAGTCGTATGGGGGTCCAGTTGGGTATTGCAGCCGCTCTATAAGTCGAGCACGCAGATCCTTGTGGAGCAACCCACGATGCCGGAAAACTATGTGGCGCCAAACGTAAACGAGAATCTGCAGAACCGATTGCAAAGCATTACACAGCAAATTCTCAGCCGGACGCGCCTGTTACTGATTATTGACAAGCTTCATCTCTATGGAGACTCTCCGAGTTCTTCAACCGAAGACGCGCGCGTGACACGAATGCGGAAGGACATTAGCATTGATCTCGTTAAAGATATTCGGAATAATGAGATCACCGCATTCAGGATTTCTTATTCCGCACCTGACCCGCGATTTGCGCAACAAGTTACAACAGAAATAAAGGATCTTTTCATCAACGAAAACAACCGGTTCAGACAGGAAGAATCTCAGGGCACGACGAAATTCATCGAGGATCAACTGGAAGCCGCACGCGTGGAGCTCGCCCAGCAGGAAGCAAAAGTGAAGGCGTTCGAAGGCGGTCATGAGGGTATCTTGCCGTCACAGGCGACCAGCAATCTGACGATTCTTGGCGGGCTGCAGACACAACTACAGAACGAGCAGGATTCTCTGAATCAATCCAAGCAGCAACGAGTATACCTCCAGGCGCTTATCGATCAGAATCGCGCAACGCGCGGCTCGTTAAAGGCGGACGGCACGCCGACTGGGCTGGTGGAGGTCGATCAGCAACTCGCCAGGCTAAGAGGGGAGTTGGTGGACCTAAGCTCGCGTTATACAGACGAATACCCGGACGTAATTAAGTTGAAGGAACAGATCGCGAAGACAGAAAAGGTAAGAAAGGAACTTATTGCCGCTCCGAAGAAGCCGGTTGACGAAGCCGCCGCGTCGCGCGAGATCGACGGTCTTGAAACCAACGCGCCATTGGCGCAGTTGCAGGGTCAGCTGAAGGCAAATCAACTGGAGATTTCGAATCGCGAACATCGGATTGACGAGTTGCAGGAGCGAATCAACGAATACCAGGCACGGCTCAATGCAGCACCTGCGACAGAGCAACAATTTGCGGAAGTGACTCGCGGGTACGAACAGTCGAAGTCAATCTACGACGACCTGTTAAAGAAAAAGAATGCATCGGAGATGGCAACAAGCATGGAGCAATTGCAAGAGGGAGAGCACTTTACAGTGCTGGATCCTCCAAGCTTGCCGGCAAAGCCCGATTTTCCAAATCGTCTGAAATTCTGCGGCATTGGATTGGGATTGGGGCTTGTTGTGGGAGCCATTGTGGTGGTCGGGTTTGAATTCGCAGATGACCGTCTGTATAGCGAAACGGATCTCAAAGCATTGCTGCCGATGGCAATTCTTTCGGAAATACCAGAAGTAGTGCACCCTTCGGATGTGGCCAGGAGCAGGAGACGAATGGTGCTGAGCTGGGCGATGACTGTAGTTGTTGTCGTCGTAATTCTGGCCGGAACCACAATTAGTCTTCTTGAAAGTTAGAGCGGACTCGAGACGAATGTACAAAACATACTTTCAACTCACGCGGAATCCCTTCGATCTCACGCCGGATCCGACCTGTTTCGTTCCGACCGAGCGGCACAATGAAACGCTCGCATCGCTCTACTATGGTGTGAGACGGCACAAAGGGTTTGTCGTTGTCACGGGAGAAGTGGGGACGGGCAAAACGCTCTTGCTTCGTTGCTTGTTGAGGCTTCTTGAAGAGAGTAGGGATATTACGTATGCCTATGTCTTTAATAACCGTCTGACATCGACTGAGTTTCTGCAGTACATGCTGTTGGATTTTGGTCTGCAGGCGTCAGGAAAGAATAAGTGTGAAATGTTATTCGACCTGAGTCAGTTCTTAGTTTCCAGGTCGTCCAGACAGATGACGACGGTTCTCATTGTCGATGAGGCGCATCTCTTGTCCGATGAACTCCTGGAGGAAATCAGGCTACTCTCCAACCTCGAGACCTACGATGACAAATTGTTGCAAATTGTTTTGGTAGGCCAACCGGAACTCGACGAGAAGCTTGATTCCAAAGGGTTGAGACAGTTGAAGCAGCGGATTGCTCTTCGAACCCATCTCACCCCTCTAAGCCTTGAAGAGACTCAGCGATATATTGAACACCGTCTACAGATTGCGGGGGCTGATTCCAGTGCGTCCTCCCTGTTCTCTCCGAAAGCAACAGCGATGGTTTACAGATTCTCACGGGGTTTTCCTCGACTGATCAATACAATTTGCGAGAATTCGTTGCTGACGGCGTATGCACGGCAAGTTCCGGTCATCACTCCGGACATTGTCAAGCAGGTGGCACGAGAGTTCCGGCTCGATAATTCGGTGTCTGAGATCGACAGAAGTTTGGAAAACGGCGCTTATGTAAACGGACACCATTTCGAACTACCAGATGTAGAAGATGAAATTTCAAGCGATCCTGAACAAGCTCGCTTATAAAGCTGAGAGGTAAAAGAGAATGAGTCAGATTTTTGACGCCCTACAGAGATCGGAAGCAGAACGTGCGGGCAGCCCGTTAGAAGCGCCTCTGGAAACCAACGACATGCTTCGGCGCGCCGAACGTCAAATTGCGTCGAAGTGGGAGAGCCAATCGGTACTTGATGGTGCAGAGTCGGTGGCCGTCGAANNGGGCGAAAGACCGCAGACCATTTTCGATACGCTCGTTTCGGGATCCTCAACTTCGGGAATAACCAATTCTTCGAAGCATGATGACCGCTTGCGGATCCTTGGCCAGTTCCAGTCGTTGCAGCTTTCCCTATCACCCGAGAGCCGGCTTGTGGCTCTTACGGAGCAAGACAGTCCGGCCGCGGAGGCATTTCGGCTCCTGGGCGTGCGATTGCGGGATCTAAGTCGCACCCGCCCACTGAAGAAAGTGCTGATTACGAGCACGATTCCTCAAGAAGGCAAGACAACTATCGCTGCTAACCTGGCTTTCACGCTCGCTCGTTCAACACAGCAAAAGATTTTGCTTCTCGAAGGCGATGTTCGACGTCCCGCATTGTCGCAAATGTTCGGACTTCAGGGAAACCCAGGAATTTGCGAATGGCTTAGAGGCGATCATAAGCTGACAGCCTGTGTCTACTATCTCGATGGTCCGGGAATTTGGATTATGCCGGCGGGAAGCTCTCCTCAGAATCCTCTCGAGGTGTTGCAATCGGTCAAACTGAATGCCTTGATGGCCCAGTTAGCCGACTGGTTTGATTGCATCGTGATTGACTCGCCTCCAGTCCTTCCGTTGGCAGATACCAGCGTTTGGATGAGGCTGGCGGACGGAATCATTCTGGTTGTGCGCCAGGGAATTACAGAGAGGAAGCAGTTGCAAAGAGGACTTGAAGCAATTGAGCCTCAGAAACTCGTGGGTTCGCTATTGAACTGTTCCAAAAACCAGGCTAACAGTCACTACTACTATTGATCTATCGCGAATTCGGCGCATGGCGTCCTTCTGACGAGTGTCCGATCGCGTGGGTAGGCGCTATCCCATCCATCAATTCATTGCAATTATTTCCCACGAACAACAAGTTGCAATCTCTCGCTAGTACAAATGCGCATGTAATGCGCGTCTTTGGGTCAATACCTCTCCGGAAGTGAATTGCATAAGTATAGAAGCACGAAAGGAGATAATCGTGACTATACGACAGGAACGGTCTACGAATCTCGTTGAATCGATTAGCGAGACTGTTGCCTCGGCCGAACAAGGGGCACTCAACGAAGAGACCTTTAGGCGTGTGATCGCCATCGAGCGCAAACGAACCGAGCGCTCAAAGTCGCCGTTCGTTCTCATGCTGCTGGAAGTCACGAATCACCAGAACTCGGAGAAAACGAAGCGATCGCTCGAATGCATCGTGACTGCCTTGCTTGCGGCTTGCAGGGACACGGATCTCGTTGGATGGTACAAAGACAATTGCATCGTCGGAGTCATGTTCACGGGACTCATAGTTAACGATAAACATTCGATATTGAGCGCCATCCTGAACCGGGTCAGTGAGACTCTCCGCAACGAGCTCACTTTTGAGCAGTTCAGCCAAATCAGCATCTCTTTCCATCTCTTTCCTGATGACTGGGAAGATGACAAGTCGGGCCGTCCAAGCAACTCAGCCTTATATCCAGATTTGACTAGTAATGACCATGGTCGTACATCTCTTTTGATAGTCAAAAGGTGCATTGATATCGCCGGAAGCGCCGTGCTTACGCTGATCTGCCTGCCGCTGTTTTGTGCTATCGCGATCGCGGTCAAATGGTCATCGAAGGGGCCCGTTCTCTTTAGACAAGAGCGCGTCGGCCAATTCGGTCAAATATTTACGTTCTTGAAATTCCGCTCGATGTATGTCGATAACGATCACACGGTCCATCGCGAGTTTGTTACGAAGCTTATTGCAGAAGATGCCGTAACAGAAGCGCAATCGGGGAGTCGCCAAAATGTATACAAGTTAACAAACGACAAGAGGGTGACCCCTATAGGAAAGTTCTTGAGACGAACCAGCCTCGATGAGTTGCCCCAACTGATCAACGTTCTCAAAGGCGAAATGTCTCTTGTTGGTCCCCGCCCGCCAATTCCTTATGAATTGGCGGCGTACCAGGTGTGGCATCGTCGGAGAGTGCTGGAAGTGAAGCCCGGAGTTACTGGATTGTGGCAAGTTACTGGACGGAGCCGTGTGAAGTTCGACGAAATGGTGCGGCTTGATCTGCGCTACGCTACGACATGGACCCCATGGCTCGATCTAATAATCCTGCTTCGCACCCCTGCGGCGGTAATCAAAGGTTCCGGCGCATATTGAGACCTCTACGCGGCTTTGGCAGATATCAATCATTCAGGTTAACGCTCTGCGACCGGACACGACTTTAAAAATAGTCATTAGATCACTTGCTAATTAGCGCAAGACGGAGAAGGACAGTGAATTTTGGAGTAATAGGGTACGGCTACTGGGGTCCAAATATCGTAAGAAACCTGGTGAATCTTGAAGGTTCACAGGTTATTGCAATTGCGGAAATAAATGCCGGCGCGCGTGCGAGAGCACAAAAAGCATATCCAAACGTCAAGATAACAGCAGACGCGTCGGAGGTGATAACGTCTGCGGCGATAGATGCTGTGGCGGTAGTATCTCCTGTGTGGACGCACTACGAATTGACTAAGGCTGCGTTGCAGAACGGGAAGCATGTCTTTGTCGAAAAGCCTTTCACAAGCAATACTGCGCAAGCCGAGGAATTGATCAATCTCGCACAGCAAAAAAATCTCAGGATTATGGTGGATCATACCTTCCTTTTCACGGGCGCGGTCCGCAAAATTTGCCAATTGCTCGACGAGGGCGCACTCGGGAACCTCTATTACTATGACTCAACCCGGGTGAACCTTGGACTATTCCAGCACGACATCAATGTGCTTTGGGATCTTGCGCCACATGACCTCTCAATTATGGATCATGTCCTCAAAGGCCGTCCGGAGGCAATTGTTGCGACAGGACAAGGGCATCTAAATGGGCATGAAGACGTCGCATTCATGACTCTTTACTTCCCCGAGAAGGTAATCGCTCATATCAATGTCAACTGGCTCTCGCCGGTGAAGGTACGCACAACACTTATTGGCGGCGAGAAGCGGATGCTTGTGTGGAATGACTTAGAAGCCGATGAAAAGGTTAAGATTTATGACAAAGGTGTGAAGATTACCAATCGCGAAGGTTTGTATGAGTTATTGGTAAGTTATAGGTCAGGAGATATGTGGTCTCCGCAGCTCGAGCAAGTGGAGGCGCTCCGTCAGGAACTGTCTTACTTTGTAGAGTGCGTTTCGAATGGCCGGGAGCCATTTAACGACGGTTGTGCCGGTCTGAGGGTAGTGCAAATGTTGGAGGCGGCGAGTGAGTCACTGAGCAAGAGGGGAGCCTTGGTCTACCTGTGAACTTGTTAAACTCGCTGAACTCGATATCAGACGATGTGAAGATGGGAAGGAATGTCCGATTAGCGAGGTTTATCAACCTGTACGGGTGCGATATCGGAGACGAGACGAAGATTGGCACGTTCGTTGAGATCCAGAAGAACGCGGTAGTTGGCAAACGGTGCAAGATATCGAGCCATTCGTTCATCTGTGAGGGAGTGGTGATCGAGGACAACGTGTTTATAGGACACGGGGTGATGTTCATCAATGACAGCTACCCGCGTGCCACGACACCAGATGGGAAACTGCAGACCGAGGCGAACTGGAAGGTGGAACCGACCGTTATTAAACGAGGTGCATCTATCGGGTCGGGAGCGACGATACTGTCCAACATAACTGTGGGAGAAAACGCGATTGTTGGAGCCGGCAGCGTCGTCACCAGAAATGTTCCTCCGAACTCAATTGTGGCCGGAAACCCGGCGCGTGTACTGCGAAAAATAGAACCAAGTCTAGAGGCGAAGCATGGAAGCGTCGAATAGCATCCCTTTTCTCGATCTTATAACTCCTCATATGGAGCTTGAGAAGGAATTGACAGAGGTATTCCGGAAAGCGCTGCATACGGCTGGCTTCATCGGCGGACCGGTGGTGGAGGAGTTTGAGCAGGCGTTTGCGACATTCTGCGATGTAAATCATTCGATCGCTGTGAGCAGCGGCACCGACGCGCTGCGCTTCGCGCTGATTGCTTGCGGTATCGGTCCAGGCGATGTAGTGGTGACGGTGCCGCACACGTTTATCGCAACAACAGAGGCCATTTCGCAAGCTGGGGCGACGCCGGAATTCGTCGATATCGACGAGACGACGTATAACTTGTCTGCAACGAGGCTGCAGCAGTTCATCCAAGAACAATGCACACGTGACGATGCGGGAAAGCTGATCAGTCGCAGGAATAATCGGCCCGTGAAGGCAGTTGTGCCGGTGCATCTTTACGGGCAGATGGCTGACATGGATCCGATTTTGCGGTTATGTCGGCAGTACGATCTGACGCTGATCGAAGATGCTTGCCAAGCGCACGGTGCAAAGTATTTTTCTCGCGAATTGAACCGTTGGATGACCGCGGGCTCTGTAGGGCAGGCAGCGGCATTCAGCTTTTATCCGGGAAAAAATCTTGGCGCGTGTGGCGAAGCCGGCGCGGCGACAACGAATGACGCAGCCATTGCNNAACGGGCGGCTTGATTCAATTCAGGCGGGGCTGCTGCACGTGAAGCTGAATCACCTGGAGAAATGGAACGAACAGCGGCGTGAGCGTGCTTCAGAATATAACCGGCTTCTGGCAGGCAACGACGCGATCCTTTGTCCGCATGAGCCGAGCTGGTCCCAAGCGGTGTATCACCTTTATGTGATCCGCACGGTCGAGCGCGATCGCTTGACGTCTTTCTTGAGAGAGAAGGGTATTGGCACAGGGATTCACTACCCGATTCCGCTGCATTTGCAGAAGGCATATAAATCGTTAAATTACGGTTCCGGAGACTTTCCCGTAACAGAGCGGGTGGCGTCGGAGATCGTCTCTTTGCCGCTATTTCCTCATTTGACAGCGGCGCAACAGGGGAAGGTCGCTGAAGAGATCGTGACATTTGCCAGGAACTCTTCCGGCGATCGTCCAGAAGCCGAGCAAGCGGTCTTGGCTTCTTCATTAGGAAACAAATAACTTAGTCCCATCCCACACATCGCCCGATCCGTCAGGGCATCAAGAACATCCACCGTGCGCTCTTACGAACCTCTCTCACTATGCCTCCAATGTTGAATTATGCGTTGATCACGCCGGCGCGGAATGAAGCCGAATATATTGAGTTGACCATCAAGTCGATGATTGCGCAGACTCATCTGCCGTTGAAATGGGTAATAGTCAGCGACGGTTCCTCCGACCAAACCGATGAATTGGTGCGCAAATATTTGGATGAGTATCAATGGATCGAGCTGGTGCGAATGCCGGAACGTGCGCAGCGACATTTTGCCGGCAAGGTACATGCCTTCAAAGCCGGCTACGAGCGACTAACGGGGACGAAGGCAGAGATCATCGGCAACCTGGATGCTGACATCTCGTTCGAGCCAAAGCACTTCGAATTTCTTGTCGAGAGGATGAGCGAGAATCCGCAAATCGGTGTGGCGGGCGCTCCCTTTCGCGAAGGAACTTTTCAGTATGATTACCGCTTTTCGAATATTGAAAATGTATGGGGCGGTTGTCAGCTGTTTCGACGGGAGTGTTATGAGGCGATCGGTGGCTACATGCCGTTGAAGGGCGGATGCATCGATCACGTCGCCGTACTTTCAGCCCGTATGCTTGGATGGCAGACCAGAACTTTCACAGAAAATGTCTGCGTGCATCACCGCCAAATGGGCACGGCAATGCAGGGTGTTCTGAAAGCCCGGTTTAAAATCGGCGTGAAGGATTACACGGTTGGTAACCATCCTCTCTGGGAGTTGGCTCGAACGATTTATCAAATGAAGAGCAGCCCTTTTGCGATTGGCGGTCTGGCGTTGGGCTTAGGATATGCCTGGTCACTTATTCGCCGGGCAGAAGTCCCGCTTTCCCCAGATCTTGTCGCCTTTGTCCGAAGAGAACAGTTGAACAGGCTGAAGAAGTTCTTTAGCAGGAATTCCCAAGCCACTACAAGTCGGATTGTAGAAATATCCCACTCGGAATGAAGTGGCTTTCATAGAGTTGACCCTGAAACAATCCGTTCTAAAAAAACTAGTTCTTTCCGAGACAGGTTTTTAAAGCTAATCGATGGAACACGAAAATATCATCGACAAAAACGATCTCGTGCTTGTGACAGGCGCGAACGGATTCATCGGTTCTCGAGTTGTTGAGGGCTTATTGGAATTGGGCTTTCAGCGTGTGCGATGCTTCGCGAGATCATCGAAAGGTGGAAATAGGTTAGAAGCGCTCGCCAAAGTCGGTGGGGTTGGTTCGAGGTTGGAGATCGTCAGCGGGAACCTTTTATCGCCGCAAGATTGTGCCAGCGCTGCGACGGATGCAAGAGTCATATTTCATCTTGCAGCAGGCCGCGGCGAGAAGTCTTTTCCCGATGCATTCATGAACTCGGTGGTTACGACCAGAAATTTGCTAGAGGCGGCGGCGAACAATGGCTGCCTGAAGCGATTCGTCAACATCAGTTCATTTTCCGTTTACTCCAACCAGCATAAAAGCCACGGCAAGCTGCTTGATGAGTCATGTCCGGTTGAACAATCGCCCGCACTACGAGGGGAAGCTTATTGCTTCGCGAAAGTGGAACAGGAGCAGATTGTGCTAGAGTATGCAACCCGACGCGGCATCCCTTACGCAATCGTCAGACCAGGTCAGGTCTACGGGCCCGGAAACGAGGGAATTACAGGCCGTGTCGGAATCGGAACGTTCGGGATCTTCCTCCACCTAGGTGGCTCCAATACGATACCTCTGACATATGTCGATAACTGCGCAAATGCGATAATTCTTGCCGGGATTAAGCATGGAGCTGACGGCCAGATATTCAATGTTGTGGATGACGACCTTCCCAGCAGCCGCAAATTCTTACGCCTGTACAAAAGGCATGTCAGATCGTTTCCATCGCTGTACGTTCCGCACGTGATGAGCTACGCGCTCTGCTACCTATGGGAGAAATATTCGGAGTGGTCCCACGATCAGCTCCCCCCAGTATTCAATCGCAGGAGATGGCACACATATTGGAAGAGCACGCGCTATAGCAATGAAAAACTGAAGAAGCGCGTTGGCTGGATGCCGAAGGTTCGAACCGAGGATGGATTGAAGTTATTTTTTGAGAGCTGTCGAGTCAGGAGAGCAAGTGCTTAGGGTCGCCATAATCGGCTGCGGGAAGATCGCTGACTCGCATGCTTCTCAGATCGGCAGGATTAAGGGTTGTGAGATCGTTGGCGTTTACGATCGAGAGCCTTTGATGGCGCAGCAGTTAGCTAAGAGATTCCCAATCAAGAAGGCTTTTAGCAGTTTGACGCAACTTCTTGATGAGGCCCGACCCGATGTTGTGCACATCACTACGCCCCCACAAGGTCATTTTGATCTGGCGAAGACCTGTCTGGAGTATCGATGTCACATCTATGTAGAAAAGCCATTCACTGTATGGGCGGATGAAGCTGAAAAGCTAATCGCAATTGCCAATGAGCGACAGTTGAAATTGACTGTCGGTCATGATGATCAGTTCAGTCATGTGTCGCGTCGGATGCGCTCGATAGTGCGCAATGGATTTCTGGGCGGTTCACCTGTTCACATGGAGAGCTACTACTGCTATGAAATCTCGAAGGCCGGTTACTCTGGAGCTCTGTTAGGGGACAAGAAACACTGGGTACGGCGACTGCCGGGAAAGCTTTTGCAAAATATCATTAGTCATGGCATCGCCCGGATCGCGGAATTCCTGGCGGGAGATTCGCCAGAGGTCATCACTTACGGCTTTACGAGTCCTCTTCTTCGGTCGATGGGCGAAACCGAAATCATCGATGAACTGCGAGTGATCATTCACGATGTAGATGGGACTACTGCATACTTTACCTTTTCTTCTCAGATGCGTCCGGGGCTCCATGGCTTTCGAATGTACGGCTCCAAGAACGGTCTCATGCTCGATCAGGACCAAGAGACGCTCATTAAGCTTCGCGGAGCACGGTACAAGAGCTACGCCGAGAAATTTGTGCCGCCCATTGTCCTTGCCGGACAGTACTTGGGGAACGCATCGCTGAATTTAAAGACCTTCCTCGGTAACGACTTCCACATGAAATCCGGATTGAAGTTCCTGATTGAGTCCTTCTATCGTTCCATCATCGAAGGGACACCGGAGCCAATACCCTATCGCGAAATTCTCTTGACCTCGAGAATCATGGAAGCCATTTTTAAGAGCCTAAGTGAGAGCGTTGCAGAACCGACAAAGGATTATGTGCGAGAACACGCTGCGACGGTTGTCTGAACCTGTGTATGCTTGCTCGATTGGATTGTAAAACGCGGTAAAAAACTCCAGGAACGCGAAAGAGACTTCTGTGCCTGGCAGAACTTGAAGTAATAGCTTTGCCCAAACGTTCCCTAGAGGTGCAATACACAGGCATGGTCCAGTCCAGTCAATCAGTTGAAGTCAGAATTAAGGGGCAGTGGGTTGCAGTTCCCGTGATGAGGGTGAACGGGAGCGAACTAACTACCAAAGGCAAATGGCTTAGGATCGCGCGCATTCGTGGCGAAGAAATGATGGAGAAGGGGGTGGACGATCCCGAGTGCTATATCGCGGCCTTAAAAAAGGACACTGATCACATATTAAAGAGCGACATCTTCAGCTTCACGCAGAAGCTTCCGGAAACGCAACCGAAGTTTCGGTATTCGATGGAATGGGAGAGTGTCGCGGCTATACCGCTCGACAACTTCAAACAGTGGTGGGAAGGTTTGCCTCAGGAATCGCGGAAGAATGTAAGGCGGTCGCAAAAGCGCGGAGTGGTGATCAATGTCAAAGAGTTTGACGAGAAGCTCATCGAAGGAATTCGAGGGGTAAACGACGATTCCCCGATGCGCCAAGGCCTGCGAAACGCCTATTTCGGACTAACCGCGGAAGAGACGACTAAACGTTATGGCGAATTTATCGGTAGATGTGACTTTATCTGCGCGTATTCAGGCGAAGAAATGATCGGGTTTCTGCATCTGGTCTATCGGGGCAATGTGGCCGCGATTTTGAATCTAACTTCAAAGCCGAGTCATTTTGATAAGAGGCCAGCGAATGCCTTAATGGCGAAAGCCGTAGAGATCAGTGGGGCGCGCGGGATCTCACATATCACCTATGGACTTTACAATTATGGAAACAAGCGCGACAGTCCTTTGCGGGAGTTTAAGGTCCGTAACGGATTTAAAGAGTTTCTTGTCCCTAGATATTTCGTGCCCTTGACGCTGTGGGGAAGGCTTTGCATGAAAGCAAGACTTCATCGCGGCCTTATTGGCAACCTGCCTCCTTCGGTTATCGCAGCGGGATTGCGGGCTCGGGCATTGTGGTACGATCTAAAGACTTTCATGCGCCGGTGTAGCTTAACGTCAGAGCAGCCGAATTGTTATCGGCAGATGGAGCGTTCAAATCCTCCCGCCGGCTCCAATTTATAGCTATCTGTAAATAAGTAGCTATCAAGATATTTCACCCGAACATCAATCATAGTTAGGAGCCACCGAAATGCCGGGGCTTATTGGAATTATTGGGAGAGGTGATTGCAGCGAGAAGAAGCATCAGCTCGAAGCGATGATGAGTGCCACTCATCGTGAGGATTTTTACCGGCGAGGAACGTTCGTTGATGAATCCTTGGGAGTTTATGTTGGCTGGACGGCTCTGGAAGGGTCGTTTGCGGATGAGATGCCGATTCGCAACGAAAAGGGGGACGTCGCACTTTTCTTCTCTGGCGAGGAATATAGCGGTTCTTCAATTCGGCAAGAATTGAAACAACGGGGCCACTGTGTTGGTCAAAAGGAAACCGCATATCTTGTTCATCTCTGCGAGGACGATCCGCGTTTTGTTGAAAAGCTGAACGGAATGTTTCATGGACTCGCGATTGATTTCCGGAATCGCGATGCGGTTCTCTTCAATGATCGCTATGGGATGCAGCGACTCTACTATCATGAGGCAGCCGACGGGTTTTATTTTGCAAGCGAGGCCAAGGCGATCCAGGCGGTGCGGCCGGAACTTCGGACGATTGATCCTCAGGGACTTGGCGAATTCGTTTCATATAGTTGTGTTCTCGGAGGGCGGACGGTATTTAAAGGTATCCACGTCATGCCCGCGGCGAGCGAATGGACGTTTAAAGGCGCCCAACTCGCGAGCAGGAGAACGTACTTCGACCCGCACGAATGGGAAGAGCAGACCGCTCTCGCGGCGGGGCCCTTCTATGAGGAACTTCGCTCTGTTCTTACGACAATCCTTCCTAAGTATTTCCACGGCCCGGAACGACTAGGAATAGCGATGACCGGGGGTCTCGATACGCGGGTGATCTTGGCACTTCACCCGGTCGCGCCGGGATCGCTTCCGAGTTATACATTTGGCGGAACCTATCGTGATTCGTTTGATGTTCGGATTGGGCGCGAGATCGCAGGGGTTCTTCACCAGCCGCACCAGGTTATCGAAGTCGGGGAGGAATTTCTTCGTGGATTTGCCGGCTACGCGGAGAGCAGCATTCTCATCAGCGAAGGTACGGTCGACGTTTATCGAGCGTCCGACCTTTACATAAGCAAGAAAGTCCGAGAGATTGCGCCCGCAAAAATCGTAGGGACTTATGGGAGCGAGATCATTCGGCATGCGGCAATGTTCAAACCGAGTGCACCGGTGCCAGGATTGTTTTCGCCGGATTTCTTGCCATACCTCGATGAAGCCGCCAGCACATATGCCGAGGCGCGGAAACAGCATCCAGTCACGTTCGCAGCCTTCATCCAGTCGCCTTGGTATCACTATGGAATATTGGCGATCGAAAAAAGCCAGATCACGGTTCGTTCTCCGTTTATGGATAACGACTTCGTCCGAACAGCCTATCGCGCACCCCAGGACGCTTTGCAGGGTGAAGATGTTCGCCTTCGCCTGATCAGGGGTGGGAGTGCCACTCTGGCCAAGATTCCCTCGGATCGTGGCGTGATTGGCCACGGAGGCCCGTTTGCGATGCTCAGGCGGGCGAGCCGAGAATTCACATTCAAGTCTGAGTACGCTTACGACTATGGTATGCCCGCGTCAGTGGCGCGCGTTGATCACCTCTTCTCCGGTCTTCACCTTGAAAGGATATTTCTGGGACGCCATAAGCTGACCCATTTCCGGGTGTGGTACCGGGACCAACTGGCACGCTATGTGCGTGAGATTCTTCTGGACCCACGAGCCCTGGGACGTCCCTATCTTCAAAAGTCGGTCCTGGAGGCGGTAGTTGATGGCCACACTCGCCGGGGGCTTAACTATACAACCGCCATTCACAAGTTGTTGACGTTGGAGCTGCTGCATCGGCTCTTCTTTGACGCCAGCTGACAATTGAAAACCTCTGAGTTGTGTTCGAGCGCAATTAAATGAACCCTTTCATTGCTGCCTTTATCTGCATCTGCGGGATCGCGGGACTTTTCTATCTTGATCGAGACAGGACCGTCCGCACATCCAAGGCTCTGTGGTTGCCGACCATCTACTTGTGGATTGTTGGATCCCGCCCTATTTCGTATTGGTTTGGTGTCACAGCCTCTAATTCCCTGATTGTCCAGTCTGACGGCAGCCCGATCGATGCCGCAATCTTTGCGCTCCTCTTGGCGGCTGCCCTTGTGGTCCTGATTCAGCGCCGGCAACGGACATTTGCCTTACTAATGCCAAACTGGCCGATTGTAGTTTACTTCTTTTACTGTCTCGTCAGCGCCGCCTGGTCTTATCATCCAGATATCGCGGTCAAACGCTGGATCAAGGCTACAGACGACCTGGCGATGGTGCTAATCGTTGTTACGGATCCACGGCCAGCCGCGGCTTTAAGACGCCTTGTCTCGCGAGTCGGCTACATTCTGCTGCCTTTCTCATTGCTCTTTATCAAGTATTTTCCTCTCCTTGGACGCGGATATGCCCCTAACGGGATGCTGATGAATACCGGCACAACATCGAACAAGAATGTTTTCGGGGTCATATTGCTCGTCGTTTCTCTATATACGCTGTGGCGGGTCATGGGTCTCTGGAGCGACAAAAAAGCAACCGATCGCCGACGGCACCTGTTTGCCCAAATTGTTCTCCTGTCATTCGGGCTCCTGTTGTTTCGGATGGCGGACTCGGCAACTTCGCTTGGCTGCTTCGCTTTTGGTGGGGGATTCATCCTCATGGCGAATCGTCGCGCGATCAAGAAGAGACCGGTTCGACTCCATGTGCTGTGCCTCGCGAGCGTCGTTGTCGCAGGAATTATCCTTCTCGTCGGCGGAGAAGGAGTTGTGGCAAATGCACTAGGGCGACAGTCGAATCTGTCGGGACGCACGGATATCTGGGCAGCCGTGATTCCTGCAGCGCCAAACGCACTTGTTGGCGCAGGATACGAGAGTTTCTGGATAAGCCCAAATGTAGTGAAGTTTCAGCAAAGCCTGGTAGGTTGGTGGCACCCGGAGCAGCTCAACGAAGCCCACAACGGTTACATCGAAATTTACCTGAATCTTGGATGGGTAGGGGTATGCCTAATCTCATGTATCCTAATAAGTGGATATAGGCGCGGGGTAGCTGCTTTCAGGCGAAATCCATCCGTTGGCGGACTTATGCTCGCGTATATTGTCATCTCGTCGGTCTACAGTATCACCGAAGCTGGCTTCAGGTCGCCAGATCCCATATGGATCTTTCTCCTTTTGGCCATCGTCAGCTCGACGGCCATCAGCTCTGGGGTCGTTTGGGATCCAGTAACAAGAAAATCTGCGACGGGTCCCTGGCGATATGCTGCCAAGCGACGTGTGCAGGTAGCCGTGGGAGTGTAACGGTAGATAGTCCCCCACGAACTCTGAGATTAGAAAGCCGCGATTTTAGATCTGATTTGTTCCGAACCATTGATGAGAGACTCCTCCGTACTGCCACTGGGACGGGATAAGTAGCCTTCTATGCTGTTTGATACACCTATCTATCTTTTATTTCTTGCCCTCATTGTTGCTGTGTATTGGCGACTGAACCTACGACGCCAAAATATTCTGCTCCTGCTCGCCAGCTACTTTTTCTATGGATGGTGGGATTGGCGCTTTTTGTTGTTAATGATCGGCTCGACGATTGTCGATTTCTTGATTGCTCGTGAAATCGAAGGAGCTTCGGATCAGGGCAAGCGCAAGATCCTGCTGATCACGTCTCTTGTTCTCAACTTTGCAATACTGGGCTTCTTTAAGTATTTTAATTTCTTCCTCGACTCAACAGTTACAGCATTAGACGCTTTGGGAATACACGGTGTTCCACGAAACCTTCTCGCGGTTATACTGCCGCCCGGGATTTCTTTTTATACCTTTCAGGAAGTGGCGTATATCGTCGATGTGAGCGCCGGCAGGATAAGGGCGTCGCGGGATTTCGTAGAGTATGGGCTCTTTATAAGCCTCTTTCCGCATCTGATTGCGGGGCCGATTCAAAGGCCATCGCATTTGCTTCCCCAAGTTCAGACGCGACGCGTGTTCAACCCAAGTACCTTTCGAGATGGCTGCATGCTGATCTTGATGGGATTTGTGAGGAAGGCAGTAATTGCCGATAATTGCGCGCATCTGGCAAACGCGGCATTCAGTGGGGCCTTAGGGAACGATGGCTGGGCAACATGTATTGGAATTTATGCGTTTGCATGGCAGATTTATGGAGACTTTAGCGGATATAGCGACATCGCGCGAGGGAGTGCCCAGCTCTTGGGATTTCACTTCATGGTCAACTTTCGCCAGCCATACTTAGCTTGCAGCCTGCAGGAGTTCTGGCGCCGATGGCATATCAGCCTGAGCACATGGTTGCGTGATTATCTGTATATCCCCCTCGGGGGCAGTCGAGGGGGCCCGGTAAAGACGTATAGAAATCTATTGATCACAATGCTGCTTGGGGGTTTGTGGCATGGAGCGAATTGGACTTTCGTAGTATGGGGAGCGGTTCACGGTTGCGTCCTTTCCATTGAGCGGTGGATTTCCGGCAGCCGATTGCACGTCGCTCAGTCGACCGCCGTAAGGCGGTTTGCTGGCCGGATATTGACCTTTCACATTGTGTGTTTCTCGTGGATTTTCTTCCGCGCAGAGAATGTATCCAGTGCTTTCAACATGCTCAAGACTTTGGGCCATTTTCAATGGTCTCCTGATTACGCCGCGGCCTGGCTATTTGTGATCACTCTAAGTGGACTGGCGATGATGATGGATCTGGAAATGGAGTGGAGCGGCGGGGAATATGTGTTTCAGAACCGAATGCCAGTGCTCCGCTACAGCGCGGCTCTCATAGCGATCGCTTTGGTTACCCTATTTTCAGCAAGTGGAAATCATGCCTTCATCTACTTTCGTTTCTGAGCGGCAGACTATTCGCGTCCGACTCGATCGCTTTACGATCGTTTTGCTCGGCACTATCGTTGTCGTCTTGGTGTTTCTTGAAGTCGTGAGCCGGGAACGATTTGATTCCTCAAGCAAGGTAGAACTGCGGGAGCTGTCAGAACGGGCGGGCGTGCTTGCTATCCGAGATTCTGCAGCGAGCAGTGATCCACATATTGTTTTGTTGGGGAACTCGCTCATGCTTGAGGGCGTTGAGGCCCCGCTCTTGAAAGCCAAGATCGAACCGGGATATGCGCCCACGACCTATTTCGTACTTGGGACGAATTATTACGATTGGTTCTATGGCCTGAAGCGCTTGTTCGCAGAGGGAATGCGACCTCGATATATCGTACTGGGGTTGAGCCCCAATCAATTGGCCACATCGGAAATCCGAGGCGACATAACTGCGCATTATTTAATTCAACAGTCGGATCTCTTTGATCTCGTGCGACAGAGTCATATGGACGCGACGAGAGCATGTGAATTCGCATTGGCGCACTATAGCGAGTTTTACAGCATCCGGGAGGTGTTCCGCGGGTACGTCATGAGCCGTGTTTTTCCCTCTGTCGCAGATTTATTGCAAAATCGGTATGCGTCCTTTCGTGAGCCAGAAGTCAGTGATTCAGTGTTCAAACCGTTAGCTGCTGGAAGGCTGGCTGCATTAGACCGATTATGCAAGATGTATGGCGCTCACTTTCTATTCGTGGTGCCACCTACCTATCAAAAAGGCGAAGAAACGATCGTAGAGGCAGGACGAGAAGGTGGAGTCACTGTGCTGTTGCCGGTAAAACGCAATGAGTTTGATCAAAGCTACTATCAAAAAGACGGCTTTCATATGAATCAGAAAGGAGCAGAAATATTCACGGCGCGCGTTGCTGCGGAGCTTAACAAGGAATTGCCATAATAGTTTCAGGCAAAGCCTCGTAAGAACCTGATCCGGAAGCGAAACTCACTTGGATCGAAGGGAGAAGAGATCTTCGAGAACATCATGGCTCTTCCCCCTATTATGGGCAGCTAGAATCGGCCCGCTATTGAACAACCGTGCCGCTTAGGTTTAGCGGTGGAGGAGGGTTGGCGCCAGAGCCTGTGCCACTCACGAGCGGATGAGGATAAATGTACGGCGTATAGGCAAGCGTCCAAGTATTCGTGGAAGCGCACTCAAAAAGCTGCCCCTGTCCGCCGCTGCCGCTCTGGTTCCAGTTTCCCTGATCCGTCGCAAAGTAACCAACACCCGTTGTGCAGCTCGTGGGGCGGTCTGCCAGTGTACCGAATCCAACTCCGCAGCTATAGCCGCCACTTCCGTAATTGCAGGTGGTCGAACCGTTGAATGGACTCGTCGGCGAAGTCTGCACGTGGGGCGACCCAAGCGCGTTGTCAGTGAAGAATTCCCGGTTCGCCTGTGCGGGAGGGGAGTAGGAAGTGTTGATCTCGATTCCGCCCGTAATGGCGGGCGCGGCATCGTCCCACTCGTAAATCGGGTCAAGCACTTCGTTAGCAGGCCCCGGTGCGCCGCTGGAATTGAGCACCGCCGGATACCCGGATAGCAGCGCTCCAGGACCTCTGGCCACACCGTCAAGGCAGGACTTCGAGCGCCGAATCATGTAGCTGTCGCCCGAAGCGGCGCTGATGGCCGTGCCACCATTGACGTAACCGTGAGGTGACTGCGACACACTAAGGGAATTAGACCCATTACTTTGGATGATCGACACCCATCCCTGTGTGGTATCCCAGATAGAGTAGGGGTACCCATCGCTAGGATTCGACCACTGATTCGACGTCCATCCAGGCGAGCCGCTATCGACAATTGAGGTTCCACTGGTCCCTCCGCCCATAGTTCCGGAGTAGTAGGATGTACCATCGTTCTGATCGAATGCTCCATAAGCATTGCCGGAAGCTGCACCACCGCAACTCCCAAACCCATCTGTCGCAAAGCCATCGCCCATGATGCGATAGGTGGCGAGACCGATCACTTCCTTCCAGTTGGTGCCGCTGCCCGTCACCGTGCCTGTGTTGCCGAAGATAAATCCCGTGCCGCCGCGAAACGAGGCGAAGTCATAACACTGATTGCCCACAGTCCCGTTGATGCAATTCATCAGGTTGCCGTAGCTCTCGACCTGCCGCATGGAGCGCGGGCGGCCATCGGTTTCGAGGCCATGCCCGCCGGTCAGGAAGAATGTGCCGTCCATCGTCGTGTGGTTGAACCGGACCACAGCTCGCCCACCGCCGATGTTGGGGAACGTCTGCTCGTTTTCCAGCAGCGGCCATAGCCCCTGATAAAGCTGATTATTCTCGACGAAAACGTTATTCGCCCCGCCAAAGGAATCCGGCTGTGCCCATGAGTTATCGCCATACTGGCCCACGCCGAGGTAGGCGGTCAGGTTCACGGAGATGAAGGCGACATGGCTCCCCGTCGCCGATGAGTTGTGATCGGTTACCCCAAAGGCGTTGTTGGCAATGATCAGGAACTCGCCAGTATTCGATCCGGTGCCGTAGGCCCACTGGCTACTGGAGTTTCCGAAGGCCACATTGTCGATCCGGAACAGCGGCATTCCGCTCGCCGTGCCCGTGCCGCTGACATGGATGGGGGTGTAAGCGCCAGATCCAGGAACAAGCGTCATGTTTTGCAGCGTGATTACGTTGCTGCTTGCCGAATACGTCGGATCGAGTTCGAACAAGATACCGGTAGCAGACGTAATGGTCAGACAGTTGGTCCCTGCACCGAATGTGCTTGCACCCGTGTTCGGCGTGGCCCCAAGGGCTGTAATAGTGATGCTTGCGGATACAGTCAGCGTGCTGGTCCAGGTGACGGATTGAGTTCCGCTGCAAGGAATCTGGATCGTATCACCGTTCACGGCTTTGTGGGTCGGGCCATTGATGACCGCATTCACATCGGATTCGTTGGAGGAAGCAGCCGTAAAAGTTCCCTGCGCATGCGCCATGCCTGCACTCAGAAAGGAGGCAGCCAGCGCAATCAGGCCTGCCCGAAATGAGTTCCGAAGGATCGAACGTTCTTGATACGTTGGCTGGTTGTGAGAGGAGGCCGCTTGGGTGCTTTGTTTACCGGACCAGGAACCCCTTTGGCGGTCAAAGCTACCGTTGTCGGCCTTCGGACGAAGCATCCAGAAAAGTGCGGGAGGAAGATTCATAAAATATGCAGAGCTCCTTTTTTAATTGGATCAAAGATCCTATTGTGGCGTCACCGCGAAGGGGGTTCGCTGTAACGCCGGAAATGTCAACGGGTTTATACCCAGGGTCGGCTGTCCCGAGTCTAGTACTCAAGAAATGACGAGTACCACAAACGGGTCAGAGAAACGGTTACTCAAGTCACTTTGAAACCATTGTGCAATTTCCCAGTTTGGGAATTGGGCTGCCGGCCGGATCCGATGCAGTCCAATATGGATTTCACTTGTGGCCAAGGCAGCCATCGAAAGAGCTGTGGATTGGAACCAACTCCCCGCCGATCCCACAGAACCGTGGCCCTGCGTTTTCCAGCACGCTGAACGTAATGCGTCCAGCAAAGAGGTCGCAACGTACAATCCCGGATAGCACCGAGGTTAACATAGAACCCCGCAGCCCTTCCAATCCATGGCTGTGAGCCATTCCTGCGAGGCCTGCGTACAATAAAAAAGCCGCGCGCACGTGGAGTTTCTGTTTTACTACCTGTGAAAGACAATGTATTCGATGGCAGCGATTATCAAAAAGACGGCATTCATATGAACGAAAAGGGGAGCTCATATCCTCACTATGAAACTTGCGGAATTTCTGAACAGGGAATCGCCAGAGTAGTTTTCCTGCAATTCGGGTTTGCACCGGATGGAACGCGCGGCTCGCGTTTGAGCAATACTCTGCGGAATGATTGGGCGGACCGAACATAATCTACCGATCATCTGGAACGGATCCGCATCGAAACGAGGAAATCTTGAGGCCCTTTCAGTCCGACGGTACTTTTCAGCCGGTCGCTACAAGAAACAGTCTTCGACGTACTGCTGTTCGGGGCGCGGGAGTAGCCTTTGCTGGACAAGCGGGTAACTTTGTTGTCGGGATGGGATCGGTGATCGTCCTGGCACGACTCCTTACCCCATCCGATTTTGGAATTGTAACGATGGTTACGACGCTCAGTCTTCTGTTTCGGAGCTTCGGCCTAAACGGATTTACTGAGCTCATCATCCAGCGCCAAGAGCTTAATGACACCCTGGCGAGCAATCTGTTCTGGATTCAACTGGGCATCGGAACGATTCTCACAGTAGCATTTGCCTGCTCGGGACGGTTATTAGAGCTTTTCTATCACAATGCAGCAGTCGGGAATGTCGCGGTAGCGATGTCTCTGACCATTGGGGTCGGCTGTCTTGGCTGGGTTCATTTAGGGCTGTTGCAGCGGGCAATGCAGTTCAGAGTTACAGCGATCATCAATTTCACCGGGCAGCTCGTCCTGGTTTTTGTTTCAATTGTGTTGGCGATCGCTGGGTGGCATTATTGGGCACTCGTCTGGGGTAGCGTGGCGCAAACCGTTGTCACGGCTTCAGGCGCGTGGCTGATGTGCCGATGGATCCCAAAACCGGTCAGGCGCACGCCGGGAACGGGACAAGACTTGAAATTTGCGATGAACGTCTACTCGCATTTTGCCTTCAGCTACTTGACTCGGAATACAGATAATCTGCTCGTTGGCTGGCGGTTCGGGGCTCGAGTCCTTGGATTCTATAAGAAGGCCTACGACCTGTTCGTACTGCCTGAAACGCAATTGTTGTCGCCATTGGCCGCAGTGGTCGTGAGCACCCTTAGCCGCACTCGTGGCGATCAGAAGCAGTTCGAGCGCTATTTCTTGCGAGCGATCTCTGTCCTGGCGCTCGTGGGAATGGGCATTGGGGCGGATTTTACGCTGGTTGGAAGGGAGCTCATTCATATTGTTTTGGGACCCGG
>PLKY01000006.1 GCA_003140785.1 Acidobacteriaceae bacterium
CCCATCGAGCTGGTGATGCCGAGCTTGCAGCTGTCGGTCCCGGGACAGCTGACGATGTCGGCGATCGTCCGCGGTCCGACGCCCGCGAGGTCCAGCTCCGCCTCCTGCCTCCTGTCGCTCCCGAGCATCCCCACGCCCAGATGGCCGTCCGCTTTCTCCCCGCCCGAACCATCGGCGGAGACCTTTACGACTTCGTTGACTACGGCCCCAACCGCACCGCCATCGTCCTCGGCGACGTCAGCGGAAAAGCTGCTCCTGCCGCCTTGTTCGCTGCCCTTAGAAGCGGCATCATGCGCTCCGAGGCCAGCCAGCGGCCTGAGCCGGCGCAAATGCTCACCCTGCTCAACGATGCCCTCCAGGAGCGCAAGCTCGAATCGCAGTATGTCTCTATGCTGTTCGCGCTCTGGAACGACGAGAACCAGACCCTGCAGGTGGCCAACTCAGGCGCGGTCCAGCCCATCTTTTGCCGTGCAGGACAATCCGTTACAGTCCGTGCGGAAGGATTTCCTCTAGGCCTCTTTCCCAACATCACCTATGAAGAGTTGAACGTCGCCACCCAGCCCGGCGACGTCATTGTCTTTGTGTCCGACGGAATTCTTGATGCCGAAAATGCTGAAGGCGAGATGTATGGCGAAGACCGCCTCTCCGGCCTTCTNNGCGCCCTCTTCCAGGGAGCTCAAGACCGCTTCGACGATGAGACCATCATCGTGCTCTGCGTGCGCTAAATCGATTGACAAAATGACATCTAAATGGCTATGGCAATAACCGCCCAAGTGGCTATTGCCACCGACCATTCTAGCGGAACCTAATGAAGATACCGCGCGTATTCCCAATCATGCGGCGGTATCTCATATGGGCAAGCCTTTCGGCCACATCGGCGCAGTTGTCCTGGCCATCCTCGTCGCTGCTCCAATTGCGCCGGCCGATGAAACGGTTCATATAGCTCCCCTCGACATCACCCACGACAAGCCCTTCGTCATGGTCACCGTCAATGGCAAGGGCCCTTTCCGCTTCATCATCGACACCGGCACCGGCGCCCAAGCCTTCATAACCCGCGAGCTTGCGGACCAGTTGGGCCTCCCCGAAGTTGGCCATGTCCGCTTATCCGATCCCAGCGGACAAGGCGGGCAAAACGTCCCGATCGTTGTCCTTCAGTCGCTTCGGGTTGCGGGTGTCGAGTTCACCGGCGTCAAAGCCGCGGTGCACAACCTCAGCAGCGGAGAAGGGGATTGCCAGGGCCTGTTGGGATTTCGCCTCTTTCGCAACTATCTGCTGACTCTTGACTATCTCAATCACCGTATGGAACTCGCCTCCGGAGAATTGGCTCCCGATGGCGCACAGTCGGTTTTGCCGTTCCGCATGCCGTATGGAATTCCCGTTGTGTCCATTACCATAGGCGCCACCCAAATTGATGCCCAGATCGACTCCGGAGGAGCCGGCCTGAGCCTGCCTCTAGAACTAACGTCGAAGCTCAAGTTCATCTCCGGCCCCGAAGACATCAGCAATTCGCAATCGCTTTTCACTCGATTCGTGCTGAAAGGCGCCACGCTCAGCTCCAATGTGCACTTGGGTTCCTACACATTCAAGCATCCGTTTATTGAAATAAACCCCGCTTTCCCAGTGGCAAACTTCGGCTCATGCCCTATGCAGAACTTTTCTGTGACATTCGACCAGAAGAACGATCTGGTGCAATTCAACTCCGATCGCCACCTCTTTCGTCTCGCCCCCACGCCCGAGCCGGTCCGCCTGACCAACGCGCCCGCCACTCGGCCTCCCGGTCCAAACCTCGTTCCCGTGGGCTCNNTTCACTCCGCCCTAAAGACACCTCCGCTACTCCATCCATCGCCTTTTTGCAGGTAAAGGCTGGACTTATATGCGGCTAGCAACTTCAGTTTCTCTTCAACGGTGTTGTGCCCGTCAGCATCATTAGCTAGAGCAATTTCGGAATACACNNCGTTCTTTCGGTCTACACCAATTCCGAAATTGCTATAGGGGTCGGCCCTTTGCCCAGATTTGAAAGATGAATAGCGCCTGCTTGCTGTTGATGGAAGTAAGTGCCTAGAGCATTTCTCCTGATGGTGTATAGTATGGATGGCGATTCTCCGCGCACATGCTATGGCGCGACCATATTCGGATGATTTGCGGCGGAAGCTGCTTGAGGCCTTCGATCAGGGCAAGGGGAACCTGTCGGAGTTGGCCGAGGATTTCGGCGTGAGCCTGGGCTGGGCGTGGAAAGTATCGGCGGCTAGGAAGCGCACTGGGCGAATGGAGAGGCCCAGCTATCGTCCGGGAGCCAAGCGCCGGATCGACGAACAGGCCTTGTCCGGGTTATTGTGTTCCCACCCCGACGCGACCTTGGTCGAATTACAAACGGAGTTAGACAACAAGACCGGTCTTCGCGTCAGCACACAGCATCTGTGGCGGGTAGTGAAGCGGCTAGGTTTCCGGCTTAAAAAAAGTCACTCCACGCCCAAGAGCGCGACACAGAAGAGAACCGCAAGCGGCGCGAGGAGTTCGTCGAGGCAATAGGCAGGATCGACCTCGATCGGCTGATCTTTCTTGATGAGAGCGGCGTCTCGACGCAGATGACGCGCCTGTATGCGCGTTGCACGGGCGGTGCGCGGATTCATGAAACTACCCCCGATGGGCGATGGAAAATCCTCACCATTCTGGGCGCCATCAGCACCCGCGGCATGATCGCTACGATGACCGTCGAGGCGGCCACCGACCGGGAGATCTTCCTGGCCTATCTGGATGAAATTTTGTGCCCGAAGCTGCGGCCCGGCGACGTGGTGGTGATGGATAATCTCAGTTCGCACAAGGTCCAGGGAGTGCGGCAAAGAATCGAGGCGGCAGGAGCCCAGTTGCTCTACCTGCCGCCGTACTCGCCCGACCTGAATCCCATCGAAAAGGCCTGGGCCAAGCTCAAACAATTGCTGCGCGCGGCCAAGGCGCGAACCAAAGAAGCACTCGATCAGGCCATCGCAGAACTGCTCCCGCTGCTCACCGCCGACGATGCAAAAGCCTGGTTCAGACTCCCATTTAATGCTCTACAGCAATAGGAGAAATGCTCTAGCTGATTTCAATCACGTCAGTGGCGGCGGCCGCAGCGGCCTCGGCGCGCTCCATCAGCTTGCCAGCTATGGCGTAGAATTCGGCAGCCTGAGGGCTCTTGGGTCCAGCCAACGTCACAGGCAGGCCCCGGTCGCCGCCTTCACGAATCGCCGGCACAAGTTCCACAGAGCCGAGGAAGGGAATATTGAACTGCTGCGCAGTGCGCTCGGCTCCTCCACGGGAGAATATGTCGATCTCCCGGTGGCAGTGTGGGCAGGTGAAGTGGCTCATGTTTTCGACAATGCCAAGGACTTCAACGTTGACCTGTGCGAACATTTCGAGCGCCTTGCGTGCATCTTGAAGGCTGACATCGCTTGGCGTTGAGACGACGACCGCACCGGTGAGTGGGACGGTCTGCACCAGTGAAATGACGACATCGCCCGTTCCCGGGGGAAGATCGACGATGAGGTAATCGAGTTCTCCCCATTCAACCTGCTGCAGGAATTGGCGGATAATCTGGTGCAGCATAGGGCCGCGC
>PLKY01000144.1 GCA_003140785.1 Acidobacteriaceae bacterium
CCCATCTCCTCCACGCCCAGCAGCTCGCGGAGCTTGTAAATAATCCTGTGCTGGCTCGCGGGATCGAACTCACTAGAATTCGCATCCTTTAGTCCGCACACATTGCGTGCAAACTCAATACACGCCGTCTGCATTCCGAGACAAATCCCAAAGTAGGGCACCTGCTTCTCGCGCGCGTAGCGAATCGCATTCAGCATGCCCTCTATGCCGCGCTTGCCGAACCCGCCGGGCACAAGGATGCCATCGAACCCCTCTAACTGAGATTCGTAACTTAGATCGTCGGGCGACTTCGACTCCAACCCCTCCGCTTCAATCCATGTCACGTTAAGCTTCAGGCTTTTCAGCAACGCGCCGTGCGTCAGCGCCTCCTTCAGCGACTTATAACTATCCTCATACTCCACATACTTGCCGACGATGGCGATAGACACTTCGTCCTTCGGATTGTGGCAGCGTTCCACCAGATCCTTCCACTTACTAAGATCGCCTTCGGGCGCCTCTTTGTGCAGATACTTCAGGATGAGCGAGTCCACTCCCTCCTGTGCGAATCCCAGCGGCACCTCATAGATAGTCGATACCGTCTTTGCACCGATGACAGCCCGCTCCTCTACGTTGCAAAACGCTGCGATCTTCTGCTTCATATCGCGGCTGATGGTCCGGTCGCTGCGGCAAAGCAGAATGTCAGCTTGAATGCCGANNCCGAGTGCTGCGTCGGCTTGGTTTTCAGTTCTTGCGCCGCAGCGATCCAAGGCACCAGCGTCAGGTGAACAAACACCGTATTCTCGCGACCCAACTCCTGCCGCATCTGGCGAATTGCTTCGAGAAACGGTAGCGACTCAATATCGCCCACCGTTCCGCCAATTTCCACTATCGTCACATCCGCGCCGTTCGCCGAAACCTTGCGCATCGCGTTCTTAATCTCGTTCGTCACGTGCGGAATCACCTGCACGGTCTTGCCCAGGTAATCGCCACGCCTTTCCTTCAAGATGATCTGCTCGTAAATACGCCCCGTCGTGAGGTTGTTATCCCGCGACAGGGGAGCATGCGTGAAGCGCTCATAGTGACCCAGGTCAAGATCCGTCTCCGCCCCGTCGTCGGTCACAAACACCTCGCCGTGCTGAAACGGGGACATCGTTCCCGGATCGACATTCAGGTACGGATCGAACTTCATCAGGTTCACGCGCAGCCCGCGGCTCTCCAGCAAACAGCCGATCGAAGCCGCTGCGAGCCCCTTGCCTAAACTGGACACAACTCCGCNNGCCGCCCGTCACAAAGACGTATTTCGCCGTCATCGCTGCGACCTCGCTATTTGATTTTGAAATTGGACGTACCGGATGGGCACAATCAAGTATGGCAGAGTTGCAGACAGGATGGAAGGTGGAAATCAGGGACGGCAACTTCGGTGCCGGAAAGCAAAATAAGGCTAAACTGTGAATACATGGCGCGCGCAGATACTGCACCAAATCGTTCAACCTCCTCGGCAAGGCGACCTCGTATCGCGACGCCGGGCCATTTCGGTCCCCTTGAACTCACGGGAATCGACCTGGCCACGAGAACTGCGGCTTTCCGGACGAGGGCTGCTGAAGGCTTAACTGGGCCAGAGACAATAAGAGTGCCTCTGAGTATGGTTTCGCCGCTAAGTGAGGAAGACGCCACAACCTTCTGGCAAATTCTGGTAGATCAATTGATTGCCGGTTTCGAACAAGAAGGCAAAAAGCCGAAATTCGTGAAGAATCACTCGGCCTTTATCGGTGACGATTCCTCTGGAGAACCGGCTGTCTACGTCAAGATCTTCGTAGATGCGCCGAAAGGTCCTGCCAGCGACGCAACCGTGTCCCGCTGGAATGCATTCGCCAACTTGGTTCAGGAAAGGCTTGTGCAGCTCAGGTTGCAGCGAATTCCGTACGTCCTCATCGGGGCGAACTAGTGGCGCTAGCTGATGGCCTGCTCGAACAGGCTCGATTTCTTGCCCGAAGGGAGGCAGGACGCGGAAGACCTCGGCAGGCTAGCCTCCGTCGGGCGGTTTCGACCGCGTATTACGCCGTATTTCATCTTCTTGCCGCCGATGCGGCTCTTCAGGCCTGCTCCGTGAGTCCTCCAGGCCTTCGCGATCGCGTCCAACGTGCACTGACGCACGAAACCATGCGACAAGCCGCAAACTCTTTCCAGGCAAGCAATCTACCGATCGACTTGGCATCGCTGCTGAATCACCCGATACCAGCTTCGCTGATCTCGACCGCAAGAAGCTTCGCTCGTCTTCAAGAAGAACGGCACAAGGCGGATTACGACGTGACATACCAATTTGATCGGACCGGCGTACAGTCCTTGGTCCGAGAAGCTGAGCAGCTATTCGCGGACTGGGCGGCGATCCGCAATTCCGATGATGCCCATCTCTTCTTGGCCTCTCTCATGTTCTGGAAACAGCGGGCAAAATAGTCCGCGGCTGGAGTCTGTGATTGCGCAATCCACCCCTTGCCAACCAAACCATCCGCTCAAGGATCGGCAGAGTTGCAACTCCGTAAAAAGCAAAAAATCTCCGCAGCTCGTGCAAAACCTGGCACGTATCAACGGCAACCGCCATCCCTTCAAAGACTTAGCCCCAAGACGGACATGGGTCCACAAGGCTTTCATCACCTTTAGAGGGATCAAGCAAGTCGCGTTTTCCTGGTTGCAAAAATGGCTGAACCACCGCGCTCGCTCAAGCCCCCGAGACCATGCCATCCGAACTCGCAATTCACAGGAAGCACGCAAAGAATGGAATGCTCGTAGCACTTTCCCACCGCCTCCAGAGACGAGAACGTCCGATTAACTGCCGAATTGAATTCGATTTCCATCTCGAAAACTACGAGCGCCCTGATTCCCACACCTACCATTCATAGACCTTTCACGCGCTATTCATCCACGTGCGCGCGGGATATGTAACCTTTTGGTCCGGAGGAAATACACGTGAAAACTTCCCCGCTCTCGGCAGCTCTTTTCGTGGCTGCTATGTTCGTCTTGCCTGCAGGATTGGTGGCCCAGGATGGCCACGGTTCTGAATTTCAATCAGATGCTCTTGTGCTCAGTCGCAGCGTCTATGAGGGAACGGCATCGACAGTTACAAATGGCGAGGCGTTGCCGCTGGGATGCCTTGGAGGCTCAACCGGCTTAACAGTCCAGGTGCCACTCATCGCAGGTAGCACGACACCCGTGATGGTCCCCTGCGGGACCGCAACGGACAACGGTGAATATCCGAATATCTTCGATACGCACAACGTCTGGAACAATTCCGGTTCCGACGGAAGCTTCGGCGTCACTTCACCGATCTTCCTGGACTACCTGACCACCGACGGCTTTCCACTGGGAACACTCCCCATCCCCACCGATCAGATGGTGACCAGCTTCAGTTCGAAGTCGGAGCTGGCCCTGAATCGCTCTATTGACGGGCGGTCCATCACTTTCATGGGCTACAGGGGCGGCGTCGGTTGCGGTGGTTCCGAAGTGTCTCCCACGAGGCCAAACCTGCTCGACGTGTCGGCGTCCAATACGCCGGGTGTTTGCGACCCGACGAATCCCGTCATCACGACGTTTGTCAGCGATCCGGTCGTTCCCGCCGCATACTACCGTGCGGTTGCCGAAGTGGACGACGATGGCCATATCAGCTTCACCGATGGCAATGCCTACAGCGGGGATAACGGCCGCGCCGCGATCAAGGGTGGTAATGGCTTGTACTACATGGTCGGAAATGATAACTCCGGCAACCTGTCAAAGAAGCAGATGACGACTACGATTGATGGGGTCCAGCTGTCCAATGCAACGGGAGCCGAACTGCTCTTTCCTGGCCTGACGCCGCCGACCCCGCCGAACATCGACATGATTGGGCGTCTGGAATTCGGGACCGACAAGCCGGGCAAGGACACCAACTTCCGCGGCATGACCATCTTCAATAGCACCCTCTACGTCACCAAGGGCAGCGGCGGCAATGGGATCAATACCGTGTATCAGGTGGGCACCGCCGGGACGTTGCCGACCGGTTCCGCGAGTGACCTTGCAGCGGTGCCAATCACAATCCTGCCCGGATTTCCCAACACCGCTGCGAGCACAACCACGGCATTTCCCTTCGGAATCTGGTTCGCCGACGCCAGTACTCTTTACGTGTGCGACGAGGGTGACGGAACACTTGTCACGCCCGCAGTTAATGGAAACGTAGCGGATACCCAATCCCAGGCCACGGCCGGCCTGCAAAAATACCGCCTGATCAGCGGGACGTGGGTGCTCCAATACATTCTGCAGGATGGATTGAATATCGGCGTGCCCTACAGCATCCCATGGTATCCAGCCGCTCTCAATCCGGCCACAGGCGGCTGCCGCAACATCGCCGGACGCCACAACGATGATGGTACCGTCACCATTTTCGCCATCACGTCCACAATTAGCGCCAATGGCGACACCGGCGCTGACCCGAACAAGCTCGTGAAGGTCACCGATCGCGTGAGCGACACCACCTTGTCCACTGGAGACGATCATTTGGGTCATTTCTGGACGATTCGCAGCGCCCAGGCTCGTGAAGTGTTCCGCGGAGTTGCACTCGCTCCCACCGACCACGACGAGTGGTAAGAAGTAAACATTAAGAGGATCAGGCCCGAGCCGCGACACAGTCACGGTTCCGGTTTTTTCACTCTCCCCTTCCGCGATTTCCGTCTGGTTGCAAGAACTCACCAGCCAGCTCATCGCCCACAAAATCCGTCGTCCCCGCCCCTTGTCGCATCTCACCTCTAGGCTTACTATGCCTCACGGGGAGAAGCGCTCATGACAACCACCGCCACCAAGCCCACCCGCAAACTCGGCGCAACCGGCCCCAGCGTCTTCCCCATCGCCCTCGGCTGCATGGGCATGAGCGGTGTCTACGGCGCCGCCGACGAATCCGAAAGCATCGCCACCATCCATGCCGCCGTCGACGCCGGCGTCAACTTGATTGACACTGGCGACTTCTACGACATGGGCCACAATGAGATGCTCGTTGGCCGTGCTCTCCGTTTCATCCGCGACCAGGTCCTCATCTCGGTCAAATTCGGAGCGCAGCGCAGCCCCGATGGCGCCTTTCTCGGCTTCGACGCGCGCCCCGCCGCCGTCAAAACCGCCCTCGCGTACACCCTCAAGCGCCTCGGCGTCGACCACATCGACATCTACCGCCCCGCCCGCCTCGACCCCAACGTCCCCATTGAAGACACTGTCGGAGCCATCGCCGACATGATCAAGGCCGGCTACGTGCGTTACATCGGCCTGAGCGAGCTCGGACCCGAAACCATCCGCCGCGCCGCCGCCGTCCACCCCATCGTCGACCTGCAGATCGAGTACTCCCTCATCAGCCGCAGCCCCGAAGCCAAAATCTTCCCATTGCTCGACGAACTCGGCATCGCAGTCACGGCCTACGGCGTTCTCTCGCGCGGATTGTTGTCCGGCTCTTCCATCGCAGGCTCCGGCGACATGCGCAACCGCTTTCCACGCTTCGCCGCCGGCAACCTCGCCCGCAATCAGCAGCTCGTCGCGCGTCTCAAACAGATCGCCGAAACTTGGGGAATCACGCCGTCTCAACTGGCCATCGCATGGGCCCTCGCCAAGGGCGACTCCATCATTCCGCTCATGGGAGCGCGCACACGCGCCCAGCTCGCCGAAAGCCTCGCCGCCCTCGAAGTCAAGCTGTCATCCACTGAAATCGCAGACCTCGAAGCCGCAATTCCACCCGAAGAGGTCGCCGGAACCCGCTACGACGAGCACCAGATGAAAGTCCTGGACAGCGAGAACTAAGCCCAGCCGACCCGCACCTTCATCCATGCCTGATGAGGCGGCGACTGATCCCGAGGCTACATTTCAGTTACAAACAGGGCGATCAGGCTTCCATTTTGGGACGTACCGACAACGCGCACATGATCGTCCTTCTGGGCCTGAAACTTCAGACCTCCCACTGCCCCTGCGTAGCTCTCCGCGACAGTGTCCGCGTTGATCTTGAAGGTTTGGACCGTTCCGGATTTGTCTTCGACCGAAATCGCATGTTCATGGCTCTCGTATTTCGCCACGGTACCCTGCGCGGCCGTAAACGGACCGGTCCCCAAGCTCCGCACCGCAACGGCCGTTCGCGTACCCGTTCCTCCAAAGTAGTAGACGATCGCATACGCTCCCTTCGTCGTGAACGCGTCCGCAGCGGTCGCTTCAGAGTGAAGCTTTTTGTCAAAAGATAAGGGTGTTTTTGCGTTCGTCATGTCCTTGAAGACGCCCTCGGAACCGCCATCAAGAAAAACAGTGATTGACTTGTCCACGGGATCGATGGAACTCACTGTTCCCGTGAGAGCATGAACCACTTCTTGTGCCATGACCCCGTGGCACGTCAAACCAAGGCAAACTGCAACAACCAAGGCGAACAGAACTCTTCTGAGCATGCTTTTCCTCCGATGCGCTTGATTTCAATTAGGCCCGAATGGAGGGAGACAGCGGGGTCCTCATCGACGCCGCCAGTATACCCCGGCCTCGCGGACGATAAAAGCACCGCGCCTGCGGGCTTCCTGGGTAAGAAAGTCGATCACCCGAATCATGCGTGGCGGGTGAGAGTCGTCTACGGCGAACTCAATACGGTCAGCCAAAAACGAAAGAGCCCTTGGGAGAGAACCAACCCGCTTGGCTCTCACAAGGACCCATGAAATTGTCCAATCGCGAAATCGCAATTCGGCACTTGAACTACGAGCTGTGAACCGTCCTAGAAGTTAAACGTCACCTTCGCCGTCAGCGCACGTGGTGTCACGTAATGCGTCCCGCTAAATGTCGACAGGAAGTTATACAGCGCATATTTGTCGGTCACATTGATCGCAGTCAGGTCGACGTCAACCTTGTAGCGCTCTTTGTGGAAGATATTGTTCTTGCCAATGGAAGCGTCGAAGAGATTTCGTGGCGCAATGCGCTGCGGGTTCTTATCGTTGTCGCCTGTGCCCGGTGCGGGGATATCGATCAGGCTCGATGTGAACTCCGAGGCCGGGCAAACTGCCGGCAAGGGAGTCGTGGGCGTTGCTTTCACTCCATTGCAGGCAAAACCCGCCTGAAACTCCTCGTCCGCGGTCAAAGGGAGAGCGACACTCGCTCCGGTCACCGAGTTGACGATCGGAGGGATGTTTGTGTCGACCATTGCTATGGCGGGCTGGCCGTTCAGAGTCGTCGAACTATTCCCGCAGGGTGTATTCGGATCGGTTACACCATAGCAGGGCGTCGATCCGGCCACGAGACCCGAGTCATAGCGCCAGTTAAAGCCGCCCCACAGACCGCCCGCAAATTTGTGGTCGGGCACTGTGTATTGCAGATGGGTTGTCTGGTTGAATTTCTCGTCGTGATCGATGCGGAACGGGAGGCCGGTCTGGCCCACGGTAGCGCCGGCGCCGGCCACCTGAGGCGGGAAGAAGCGTGCGGCAACTGAGGACATGACTGTATACGCGCTGAAGCTGTGGTACTGGGGAACTTCGACGTGCAACGCATAACCTGGGATCTTCGAGTTATGCCAGTCGATGGGGAAAGTGATGGGAGTGTTACCCAGAATGCTGAAGTCGAAGGCGTTGTGCGTGTACTTCCAGATGTATTCGCCGCTCACGACCACGTTCTTGCCGAAGGCCTGCTGCAAGCCGGCATGGAACTCGTTGCGGAAGCCGGGGTCCAGAATTCCCGATATGCCCGACGCGCAGTTGAGCAGCGGGGAAAGCACGGGATTCGCGCAACCGGTGCTCGACAGCACCAGGTTCTCGTTAAACGGTGTCTCGAGGGTGCGTGCGTAGGAAACACTGAGCACAGTGGTGGTCGGTTTGATGTTGTAGGCAATGCCCAAACGAGGTTCTGCCTGGCTGGCTGCGGTGAGGCCGTTGTAGATATCGCCACGAATTCCCAGGTTGAAGTTCCAGTTCCCTGCCTTGATCTGGTCCTCGATGTAGAGCGCCAGTTCCTTTACATCGGCTCGGCCGGAGAAGGCATACTCGCTTCCGCCGCGGGTAAGGTCATAAGGCGCGAGGACGGGGTTGTAGTTGGGGTTTGGTAGCGCCACAACGCCATCGCAAGCCGATGGGTCGGAGTATCCCGGCAAGGGGTTGCCGTTCACGTCCATGCACGGAGCGCTGAGGGGATAGGTAGGATCCACGATTCCCAGCCCGTCGTTTTCGCGCAGGAAGGTCTGCCCATATTGAACGCCTCCCTTGATGTTATGGATCCCCCGCGCATAGGTTAAGTCCGAATGCACGCCTGTATTTGTCAGCGTGCGGTTCTGGGAGATAGACGAAGTTTGCAATGTAGCCGGTCCCAGGTCCGCCAACGGATTGCCGCTCGGATAGTAGTTATACAGATCCTTTCGGACAAAGGCGCCCACGTTGAGGACCGCGTGATCGCTCAGCACCCGGGTATAAGTGGGCGAGATGTTGAAAGTGGAAATCTGCGACCGCTGGTCGGTATTACCTACATCGCCGAATGTAGGACTGGCGCTGGCGCCTCCGCTGACGACGTTCTGGATGTTCAGGTTCTGGAAGGCGTTGGGTGTCTGGAACCAGGAGCGGGAATAGTTGAAATCGAGATGAACTGAATCGGCCGGCGTGAAGCTATAATCCACGCGATCGAAGGCATTCTCTTCGTTTCCTTTGTCGTGAAACACCGTAAACTCCGGCGGATCGAGAAAGCGGCCGCTGTTCAGGCCATCCACTTCGACAAAATCTCCCCAGCTCTTGCCGCCATACGCCAGATCGACACCGGCACTGGCCGATCCAAACGCGCCGTAGGAACTGCTGATACTGCCAGTCGGTTTCGTTACGCCTTGTCCCGAGCGAGTCGTTGCCACAATCACGAGGCTCGTTTTGTCGCCGTATTCGGCAGGCGGCGCGCCGGAAATGACTTCGATGGATTGAATGGAATTGGACGGAAGCTGGTTCGAGAATACCTTGCTCTGCTGGTCCGTAATGCTCTCGCCATCTACCGAAAACGAGTTGGAAGCGTGGTCACCGAGGCCGTGAAAAAGACCGTTGGAGTCGGCGGACACACCGGGGGTGGTGAGCGTGACCAGGGAGCTAAGCGACGAAGACTGACTCTCCAGTGGAACTTTGATGAAGGCGTCGCGATCCACGTCCGTGTGGAAGGTTGGATCGTCTTCAACCAGGTCACCGGACGACTCGACCGTGACAGTCTGGGAAGCACCGGCTATCTGAAGGACCAGCTTCAGATTGGTTCCGATGGAAGATCGAATCTCAACATTTCGACTAAGCACGCTGAAACCCGCGGCCGAGACCACGATTTGATATGGATTGAATGGAATGTTGGAGAGGACGAACTGTCCAGTAGCGTCGCTTGTCACGGTTCGATCGAGTCCACTGGTCGGATTGGTCAGGTGCACAGTCGCGCCGGGAATTACCGCGCCGCTGGGGTCAGTGACGGTGCCGCGCACCGCACCGGCATTGCCGCTTTGCGCCGAGGCGCCGAGGGCCGCAAAAATGAGGGCGAATGATGAAAGTGTGCCAAGGAAAGTGCCGCGTTTACCCGGCATAGTGTGCCTCCAAAGGATGGCTGAATTGCAAATGGGGAACCACGGCGTACTTACCGCGGCATCATGGATGCAATCGAGGACATCTTTCCGTCGGGTCTTTTTCCGTCTGGCCTTGCCTATTGGAGATACGCTGATTCCTCGCTCATGGAGCGTGGGCGTTGGTCCAAAACGATAGGAGATGGAAGCGGAAAGATGCCTAGCAGCCCACGGGAGGCGGACGCGTGAAAAGCTGCGGATGCCAATGACGAGTGACTCGCCTGACCTCAAGCACGGGAGCGGTCATCGCAACCTGAACCATCGCGACGAGGGCCACGGCGGCCACGACAGGCGCGGCCGAGTGCATCACGATGCACAGAGGACAATGATCGGCGTCGCTGCTTTCCTGATGGCTATGCGCAACCTGCGCGACAGCCAACAGCGCCAGCAGAACCAGACAGACAAGGGCCACGGCCGCAAAAGCACGGGGCTTTCTGCGTCCACTACCTTGAGAGCGTGTCTGGAATCCTGTGATCAATGGCTTTTCAGAGTCGTTGAACCCTTACGCTTAAGGATACACGGAATTAGATGCACTTTCGATGGGTATGTAACCGTGGAATCAGTACAACCGTGCGTTCTTTCCTGCAAAACCCCCGTCTTCGAGTTTCGTCTAAACTATGGGGCCATGGCACATCTTCTTTATTTGCGTCACCTGCTTGGGCTGGGACTGGCGGCATTCCTGCTATTGCCAACGTGTGCGCCGGCGCAGGAGCATAAGCCGATTCCTTTGCAGCCGGGCGTGCCGGGAACGGGTTCGAATCACCGCCTGATCCTGAAGGACGGAAGCTTCCAGATGGTCCGCGATTACCAGATTGTCGGAGACAGGGTGCGATATCTATCGCAGGATCGCGGCGAATGGGAAGAGATGCCCGCCGACCTGGTGGATTGGGAAGCCACACGGAAATGGGAGCGCGACCACGCCACTCCGCCACCGGACGATGCCTCGCCGGCGATGAAGGAAGCCGAAGATCTCGACAAGGAAGAGGTCGCCCTGCGCGAGGATCAGAAGGCCCGCATGCCGGAAGTAGCCAAGGGGTTGGAACTGCCCGACCAGGATGGCGTGTTTGTCCTCGACACGTATCAGGGGACGCCGGAGCTGGTTGAATTGGTGCCCTCCGAGCTGAGCATGAATCAGAAGAACAAGCATGGCCTCAGCACGCTGAATCCTCTGGCGGGGCAAAAGGCAAGCATCGAGCTGGACGGCGCACATGCCAAAGTGCACCTCCACGTGAATGACCCGGCGGTTTACCTCTCGCTCGATCCAGGAGGCGATCCGCCGCCCTTGACGACGCATGCTTTCACCGTCCAGACGGGGGGCAACAAAGATGCCGCCAATCGCAAGCACGGTGCTCATTCGGCGTCGTCGGGTTTTGCAATTGTACGCGTCGATGAGCGCAGAGCGGTTCGCATCGTCGGCGGCATCCACATCAGTCCAAGCGGAACAGTGACGCAGAGTGAAGACGTCATTCCGGCCAGGTCCGAGATGATGATAGGCAAACGCTGGCTCAAACTGACGCCCGACAAGCCCCTGACCATCGGCGAGTACGCGTTGGTGGAGATCTTGTCCCCATCGGACATCAACCAGTCAGTCTGGGACTTCCGCGTCGACCCGCAGCTGGGCGATAACCCCGGATCGTTAGGCCCGATCCAGAAATAGAAGAAGACGGCGATATCCGATTTCCCGAATTGTGCGTATAGCGTGGCGTTGCTCGGTACAATACATCCGAAATGATCCGCACATTTCGGCACAAGGGAATCGAAAGGTTTTACAGATTCGGCTCCAAAGCTGGAATCCAGCCGAAACATGCCTCGAAGCTCGAGGATCAGCTTTCTGCGTTGAACGCGGCCACCAAGCCCGAAAATATGGCCTTTCCAGGATGGCAATTCCGCGCGTTGAGCGGTGAACTTGCCGGTCATTGGGCAGTCAGCGTCAATGGGAATTGGCGGCTTACGTTCACCTTTGAAGGTGAAGATGCCATTCTCGTCGATTATCAGGATTACCACTGAGGAAGTACCTCGAACCCACCCTATGCACGATCGTCACGGATTGTTTTCTCTTTGACTACTGATTGTCAGAAGCACAGAATAACCACGGAGTTCGCGCCATGAAGATGCACAATCCAGCCCATCCCGGAAGGCTTCTCGCCTATTACCTTCAGGACAAGTCTGTGACGGAAGTTGCCCGGCATCTTGGTGTCACCCGACCGGCCCTGTCGCGGGTATTGAACGGCAAGGCTGGGATCTCGGCGGACATGGCATTGCGCATCTCGGAAGCATTCAATACTGAGCCGGATTTCTGGCTTCGGCTTCAGGCGCAACGCGATCTTTGGATAGCTTCGAGGAAAAGACGCGCGAAAGTGAAGCCGCTTTCGGTAGCTGCATAGGCACGCGCCGATAAAGACACCCTATGGCGCTTCGCGACGGGCGATCTTCACGCGCCGCTTTTCCCACTCCACACTCGAGAAGATGCGCGGTCCCACCTCAATCAGGCGCGGCATCATGTTGAAGACGGCGACGCGGCTCCAGGGCTTTCCATCGCGGGTCCGAAAGCCCTTCTCATTCAGATCGCTCACGATGCTCGAATAGGAGAAATCCTGCGCAAGCAGGTCCATCATGAGCAGAAGCACCTGGTTCTCGTGGGCATCGACTTCAAGCCGCTTGCAATCGTCGGAGATGCGCAGCCCGTAGGGGATGTCCTCGTTGAAACCACGGTCCGGCGGTGCTTCCGTGTCGGGCAGTTCTCGCCGCCACTCGATCGACACCATTTGCCAGCCCACTGCCGATCGTTGCCGGATGATTTCGGGGCTAAAAGGCTCTGCGATTACATCGCGGATCCGTTCAAAATACGCCATGGCCAGGCCTCCAAACAGGATGCTAGTGGTTGGATAGCAAGCAATTTCGAGACCAACTTTGCCGCCATCTTCGCCCAATCTAAAGCCTTCGTCCGCCGTGAGTTAGTTCAGGCGGCGGTTTCTTCCCGCACACGCACTCTGGCCAATTCCGCAACAATGTGTTCGATCTCGGACATTGATTGCGGTGGCCTCCATAAGCTGAACGATACCTTCCAGGACTCGGCTTAACGGCGGTTGTCGCCTGAAGGGAAAAAGCGGACAAAGAAGATTACTCCCGCACACCGATGCCGAGCGCTTTCATTTTGCGGTAAAGGTGGCTGCGCTCCAGGCCAAGCATCTCCGCGGCGCGGCTGATATTGTTGCGCGCTTCTTCAATCTTCTTGAGGATGTATTCGCGCTCGTAAGCATCGCGCGCCTGCTGCAAAGTAGAAAACTCCTCGGTCGACTGCGATCCGGACTTGTGGGTGAGCGGAGGCAGGTGTTTGCGCTCGATGCGCGTTGTGCGCGGATTGAGAATCAGCACCCGCTCGATGACGTTCTTCAGCTCGCGCACGTTGCCCGGCCAATGATACTTGGCAAGGGATTCGAGCGCCTCCTCGCTGATCTCCATGCGCGGGCGGCCATATTGGCGCCCGAATTCGCCCAGAAATTCGCGCGCCAGCAGCGGAATATCCTGCTTGCGTTCGCGCAGCGGCGGCACAAAAAACGGAACGACGTTCAGGCGGTAGAACAGGTCTTCGCGAAAATTGCCCTTGGCGATTTCCTCTTCCAAATCCTTATTTGTTGCGGCAATCACGCGGACATCCACCCGCAGGGGTTGCGCGCCACCCACAGGGGTAAAAAGCTGATCGTCAAGAGCGCTGAGCACTTTTGCCTGCGTCTTGAGGCTCATGTCGCCGACTTCGTCGAGGAACAAAGACCCGCCGTCGGCCCGTTCGAGTGTGCCGCGCTGTTCCGAAAGGCCACCGGGTTGCGCTCCATGCCGATAGCCAAAAAGTTCAGCCTCGATATGGTCCTCGGGAATGGCCGCGCAGTTTAATTCCACAAAAACGCGATCGCGGCGCAGGCTCTCTGCATGAATCGCCCGTGCGATCAACTCCTTGCCGGTTCCCGACTCACCGTAGATAAGGACACGGCCATTCGACGGCGCCATGAGACGAATCTGCTGACGCAGCGCCTTAAGCGGCACGCTTTCGCCCGTCAGCACCGAGCCAACGCCAAACTGCCGGCGGAACTCGAGGTTTTCGTTGCGCAGGCGGCGCGCTTCNNTGACCGGAGATAATCACCACTTCCGGCCGAGCCTGCGGATCGAGTGCGTGAATCTCGGCCAGCACCTCGAGACCGTCGCGATCAGGAAGCCAGATGTCGAGCAGAACAACCTCATACGGAGCGTCCTGAACGAGCATGAGTGCTTCGGCCGCCGTGGCCGCCGTCGCTACGCCGTATCCCTCTTCACGCAAAATCTCTTCGAGCGACGTGCGGATTTCGGTTTCGTCGTCGACAACCAGAACGTGATTCATGAATGTGCCTTCGTAAGGGGTTCGGCTGCCGGTGTCTCAAGCACGGGCGTCGCGGCGGTCTCCATCAATGGGAGGCGCACAAGAAAGCGCGCTCCCTTGGGGCTATTACTCTCGGCACGAATGGAGCCGCCGTGCTCCTGCACAATCTTGGCCGCGATCGAAAGACCGAGCCCAGTGCCTCGATGCTTGGTGGAATAGAACGGCAGGAACAGTCGCTCGCGAATCTCGTCGGTGAGTCCGTGCCCTGTATCGGAGACTGAGACCTCAACCGCCGTACCATCCTCGCTGAGCGCGCTGCCGATCGCGAGTACGCGCAGAAGACTGCCCTGCATCGCCTCGGCCGCGTTGTCAATGAGGTTGGCGAGTGCGCGCCGAATGGCGTCAGGATCGGCAAGCACCAACGGCAGTTCAGGCTCGAATTCACGACGCACCGTGATGCCGTCAAGGCGACCGGAAAACAAGCCCAGAGCTTCTTCCGCCACCCGATTCATGTCGCAGGCACGAGGCTGTGGAGCGGGGAACTGAGCGAGCGCGGAGAACTGATCGACTAGGGTGCGCATGGTGCTGACGCAACTCAGAATCACTTCGCTGCATTTGCGAATCACGCTGGGAGAATCCGGCTGGCTGCGGTCGAGATGCCGGCCAATCCTCTCCGCCGACAACGCAATAGGGGTCAGCGGATTCTTGATCTCGTGCGCGACGCGCTGTGCAACTTCCTTCCACGCCAGTTGGCGCTGGGCACGCAGCAACTCCGTCATGTCTTCAATCACAAGCACGGTGCCTGTCTTTTCGCGCGCCAGTTCAAGCCGTGCGCTGGTCACCGCCAGATGCAAAGTGCGGCTACGCACATGAAATTCAATTTCGGTGGATGCCGCTCCCATGCGCTGACCGCGGCGAATCACGGCAGCCAGGTCGTCGACACTCTCCGGTGGAAGCAGCGTATCAAGTTTCTTCCCGCGCAGATCGGGGCCCTCCGGCTGGCCGATCAGCACAGCAAAGGCACGATTCGCCTGGAGAACCAGACCGGCGCCATCGAGAGTCACCACCCCGCCAGGTATCGTCTCCACGATAGTTTCGAGCTCGCGACGGCGCTCTTCAATCGCCAGATTGGCGGCAATCACTTGAGCCGATGAACTCTCGGCCAACTGCCGGCTGGCCTCAAGATCGGCCGCCATGTGATTGAACGATTGAACCAGCTCCGCCATTTCCCCGGTGGTCACGAGCGCTACGCGATGGTCGTATTTGCCGGTAGCAATTTTGTCCATTGCATCGGCCAGCGCCTCCACGGGCCGCGTGATCTGCTTGGAGAGGAATAGCGCCAGCCAAACACTGGAAAAAAACACTACAACCGTAATGAGCAGCAGCATCAGGATGAAGGTGCTACGAACCTGATTGCGCGATCGAAAAAGCCGCCAGTACTCATTTGCGCCATCGCGGATCCGGGAAGTAGTTTGGCTCAGCCCTTGCGGCATCGGAAGCGCCACGACCACAATCTTGCCGGACGCGGTGACAGACATGCCCAGCGCGTAGTCCTGGCCCCCGATGCGGATGACGGGTTCGTCATTGCGCTGCGCGGAGGTAAGCAGATTTGCCGACAGCGGACCGTGAAGCTTAACGGCGGCCTCACTGGCTCCTGCTTCGCTTCTTTCGGGAAGCCAGGGAATGAGACTCGCTGCACTCGACTCCGGCGGCGCCTGATAACTGGCGATAACGCGCCGACTGTTGTCATAGACCAGGGCAAAGCCGCCCTGCAGTGTGATGCGATGCGATCCCATTACATTCTGCAGTGTCGGCAAATCGCCGTCCGGCGCTCCGGTCGCGGCGATCGATTCCGCTTCGCCGCGCGCGTTGCTGGTGACATATTGCGCCAGCTCCAGCACGACCCGCGTCGAGTCCTCGCGCAGCTTCGAAGTGTTCGGTGAAAACCATCGGTCGATGGAGCGGTTCATGAGTTGAAAGCTGAACAGAAACATGAAAACCGCGGGGGCCAGCGCGATCAGCACCGCACCCAGAACCATGCGGGTGCGAAGCCGCGCCCCCAGCGCGCTGCTGTTTTGGTCTGCGTAGAGCTTCAGGATGTTCCTCAGCAGGAGCAGCAGAAGCACCATCAGCAATAAAAAAACAACAACGGTGAGGCCGGTAAACGCCAGCGTTTCGCCCGCGGTTTCGGGATTCAGGAAGCTGACATTGGAGGTGTTGAAGGCTTGGAGCCCGCCCAGCAACGCGAGGAACAGAAGGACGCCCGCGCCCAGGAGGACCACAGACCGCCGTCGCGCTTTGCCAGGGAAAGGCATGCCGCGATTATAGTGCGGGCTGTGAAACGCGGGCAGTTTCAATCGACGGCCGTGGCCGGATTCCGTGTCGAGAGATGAACGTTATCCACCTTTTCGGAACGTCGGGAAATGGGCCCGCTGTCTCAGCCCTGGGACGCGATAACTGGGAACTATCTAACTGAGCACGCTGGCAGCTGCGGTCCAGGGCTTATGCTGGCTTTCCGCGACACCTCGATACGTGAGCACACCAAGCCATGTGTTCAACCCTTCCGCCAGTCCCGCATCCTGTTTCAAGGCCTCGCGCGCGCCGAGATTCGCCAGGCGCATCAGGTAAGGAAAGGTCGAGTTGGTGAGCGCGAGCGTCGAAGTATGCGGCACGGCGCCCGGCATATTGGTGACGCAGTAGTGCACCACGCCATCGACAACATAACTCGGATTGGAATGCGAAGTGGGCCTCGCCGTCTCGACACAGCCGCCCTGGTCGATGGCCACATCCACCACCACCGAGCCGCGCTTCATGGTGGCGATCATCTCGCGGCGCACCAGCTTGGGGGCCGAGGC
>PLKY01000302.1 GCA_003140785.1 Acidobacteriaceae bacterium
AGGCGGCGGACCATGCCAGTAGCAACGTGAGCCAAATCACGTTGGGGAAGTGTCGGCCGCAAACCGACAACCACTACATTTCAGAGGAACCCCCGGGGGCTGTTATTCTCCCCGAGCAGAGAACGTACGCATGGGTATCTCGATCTGCCTAGTCATTCTTGCACTTTTCGTGATTGCGCCGATCGCGGCCAATTGAAAGACTGGGTCGGCCGGAAATACTGAGGAGATGGGAAATGATATGCCGGATACCGCCGTTCGCCATTGCTTCCGTCGTTGTTTTGGCCTGCCTCACACTACCAGATACTTCTCGCGCGCAGACTACCGCATCGCATAGCCCCACCGACGACTTTCGTACTGCCGAACGCTGCGCCAACTGCCACAACAAGCTCAAGACTCCCAATGGCGAAGACGTGTCCATCGGCCTTCTGTGGAGCGCGAGCATCATGGCCAACTCCGCCCGCGATCCTTATTGGCAGGGCAGTGTGCGCCGCGAGACTCTCGACCACCCCGAATCGAGCGCTGTCATCCAGAACGAATGCGCTCGTTGCCACATGCCCTTGCAGTCTCTCGTCGATCAGGCCCAGAACCACCAAACCGAAGTGTTCTCGCGATTGCCGCTCCGCACCGATCACCCGCAAGACGCTGCCGCCGCCGATGGCGTCTCGTGTACGGTCTGCCATCAAATTGAAGCCGCTGGCCTAGGCACGCCCGCGTCGTATGGTGGCAACTTCATCGTCGGCGCGCCCGGGACCAATCCGCGTCCACTCTACGGCCCGTACGCTCCGGATTCCGATAACATCACCAAGGTGCACGTGATGGCGGCCGGCTACAGCCTCGTGCAGGCTGCTCATATTCATGACGCGGCACTCTGCGGCAGTTGTCACACGCTTTACACCACCACCCTCGGCCCTGGCGGCAAACCAATCGGCCATCTTCCCGAGCAGATGCCCTACCTCGAGTGGCAGCACAGCGACTACCGCGATAAGCAGACCTGCCAACAGTGCCACATGCCCGCGGTCGGCCAGCCGGTCGCCGTTGCATCCCTCCTGGGCAAGTCGCGCGAAGACGTCCGTCTCCACACCTTCGTCGGCGCCAACTTCCTCATGGAGAGCATGCTCAGCTCGCATCGTGATGACCTCGCCGTCGTCGCGCAGCCCTCTGACCTTGCGGCCGCTGCCGCACACATCACGTCGTTCCTCCAGTCGCAATCTGCTCGTATCACCGTCGGCCCAGCGCAAGTTGCCGGCGGCGAACTCTCCTTTCCGGTACGCGTTGAAAATCTCACCGGCCACAAGCTTCCTACTGCCTATCCCTCGCGCCGCGCGTGGCTGCACGTCGTCCTCACCGCCGCTGATGGCCGCGTCGTCTTCGAGTCAGGCAAACTCAACGCCGACGGCTCCATCGTCGGCAACGCCAACGACACCGATCCCACGCGCTTTTCGCCGCACTATCCCCGCATCACCCAGCCCGATCAGGTCGAGATCTTCGAGCCCATCCTCGGCGACAGCCATGGCAGCGTTACAACAGGCCTCATGTCCGCCAACCAATACCTCAAGGACAATCGCATCCTCCCCGCCGGCTTTGACAAGCAGACCGCCTCGCCCGACATTGCCGTCCGTGGCGAAGCCGCTGCCGACCCCGCTTTCACCGCCGGTTCGAGCACCACGCAATACGCGATCCCCACTAACGGTACCGTCGGCCCCTTCCATCTATCTGTCGAGCTTATCTACCAGCCGGTCGGCTATCGCTGGGCTCACAACCTCGCCTCGTATCAGGCAGCCGAACCGCAGCGCTTTGTCCAGTACTATGAGCAGTCCTCCGCAAAGTCGGCTCTCGTCCTCGCGCACGCTGGCACCAGTATCAATGCAACCCCCTGATCGCCTTTTTTTCGCTGTCGCCGCCAATTGCCGCTTTGCGTGAAAGCGGCAGGAAGCGTGCAAGGCTGCATCTCAGAATCTCTGTAGAAAGCTACAGACGCATAATCGCCGAGACGCTTATTGAGAACTCAGCGAAAAGTTCGCCTGTCTTCGTGGTTCAGTTCTGGTGGAACGAGGCTGGATTCAGCCGCGACGTGATCATCAGAGGGAATGTGGTTCGCCACGTGGCATACGCTCCCGGAAATCCCGGTCGATTATCGCTTGGGAGCACCATGCAGATGCGAAGCAAACTGAACGCGCTTCTCCTGGGAGTCTTGTGTGCGAGTTCGCTGCTCCTCGGCTGCCAAGGATCACGAGATCCACAGAAGATCCCTGTCGTTGTCGATTCCTCCCCCATTGCGGGGATAGTGGTCATTGCTCCGGGAGACGCTCGATTCGATCAGGAGGCCCGCCAGCCCGGTCGTGCCTGCGCGATTAGTGGCAGATATTCGAGTCGCGGTTGTAGTACCGCCCATGCGAAAATTACTGTAAAGGATTTGTAATTTCTCAATAGGCCACAATCCAGGCACAACCCAATCCAGGCGCTATGCGTATCCGGGGATCTAGTGATTCAATAAGGAATGCTGACTGGCGTTTCAGAACTTCTTTGGTTGAACGAACCGTATATCAGGTTTGGGGAAACGCCAAGTTGAAAACCCGAATCGTCACTGCCGTTCTTGCATTATCCGTAGGCTCTGGTTCAGTATTCGCGGCTTCGCAAACATCTTCCTTCCAATTCCTGGGAAAGCCCGGACCGTATCCGGTGGGGTTGAAGGTCTTCGATCAGTACGATCTCTCACGCACGTTTGTCGCTCCAACCAAGGGTCCGTCAGAGTCCTCTGTGGGCAAGAACGTACGTTCCCTGCAGACACTGATCTGGTATCCATCGTTGATAAGCGTGGGCGGACCGATGACAGTTGGCGACTATGCCCAACTGGCGGACACGGAGATTCATTTCAACGCGCCAGCAGAAAAAGAGAATCGGTGGCGTTCGCTGTTGAAGACTTCCTTCGATACCCAGCTTTGGGCGGTGCGGGAGGCGAAGCCGGCAAAAGGCCGTTATCCCGTTCTTATCTATGCTCCGAGCGACTCTTCCGTTTCGTGGGAGAACGCCGATTTGTGCGAGTATTTTGCCAGTTATGGCTACGTCGTTCTTGCAAGCCCGTCTATGGGGGTTTCGACGCGCGACATGACGGATGATCTTGGCGGGATCAATGCGCAGGCGCGCGACATCTCTTTCCTTATCACCTATGCCGGGTCACTTTCTGATACCGATTCATCTCAGGTTGCCGTAGTGAGCTGGAGCTGGGGTGGGATCTCGAGCCTGTTTGCCTCAGCACGAGACCCTCGCATCGATGCTCTGGTGGAGATGGACGGCAGCATGCGCTATTATCCCGGCCTCGTGACAAGAGCCGGGGACGTTCATCCAGAGCGAATGACGATACCGCTTCTTTGCTTTACTCGAAACGTGAGCCTCGAAGATCTGGAAAATGACGACGTTCCTTCCGCAGACAAAGTTGGTCCAAACGTGCTCAACGCCTGGATACATGGCGATCTCCTCACCGTGGATATGCTGGGCATGGCACACCCGGAGTTCAGTTCCATGTTCCAACGCAGGGAGAGTGCGCAACGCTTTGCTGAGAATCAGGTGGCCGACTACGGACGGGAGGACGCCAATACGAGTTATGCCTGGGTTGCGCTCTATACTCTGAACTTTCTGGATGCCTACTTGAAACACGAGGCTTGGGCGAAGGCGTTTCTAAAAAAGACTCCCGCTGAAAATGGCGTTCCGAAGCACTTCATGGGCATCAAGTTTAGTGCCGCACAGAAACAATCTTGGGGCTGCGATGAAATAGTACTCGGGACCTTCATTCCAATTCCTTTGGAACTCCTCCCGTGTATACCCGGGGTCTCTTTTGAGCCAGCGCTCCATGGTTGAAAGCTCAAATCCTAGTGTCTGCGTCACAAGCAGATACACGTCGTCGGGCGACACTCCATACTGCCCTGTCGAGTAGCTGCCGCCTTCAAAAACAACGACAGCCTTACCTCGTCGAATCGTTTCGACGCCTCCCTTAATGGCATGGTATTCGCCGCCTTCAATGTCGATCTTGATAAAGCTGATCTTCTCGTCGGCGGGAATTGCTTCGTCTAGTGTGACGACACGCACCGAGATTTTCGTGATATCGGGGTCCGGCCAATCATAGATCCTTCGCTGCAATCCACTGTAGGCTGGATCGTCTTTGACATAAAGGAATTCCGCTTCTCCGATCCTGTCACTCACTGCAGTCTGATGCACGACCACGTGCGGAAATCTTTTGTTTAGCCCAGGCGCAAGGTGCGGGAGCGGTTCGAAAGCGTAATGTCTTCCCCGTGGAGCAATGTCGACAATGTACCGCAGAACCTCCCCGGTGTGGGCCCCGATATCAATGCAATTGGAACCCCGGCGCAAAACGCGGAACATCACTTCAACAGTCTGCCGGTCATAGTTCGTGTTTCGCTCGGTGGTAGGAGGATGCTTGTAGGTCCAGACCATATGGTGAACCCACGTTCCCCTGAGTCTCGACTTGAGTCTTTGAAAAGCCGTCTTCATGAGAACTCACGAAAATACGCCATTCGGCAATTAGTCGCCGAATTCTATCACGTTTCTTGCTTCGGGTCATTCAGGCGGTAGTGTTCTGAGTGTTTCGTCGGGTCACAGCCTCTCGCCTATGCAGCCCGGGAAGCCAAGAAGATGACGAATCGCGCTTAAGTCGAAATCTTTGCGCTAGATTGAAATCGGTTTTCACATCGCTCCTGGATCACCGCCCATTCGGAAATGTCGTTAGCAAGTGAAAATGTCCGCTTTTG
>PLKY01000158.1 GCA_003140785.1 Acidobacteriaceae bacterium
CGATTTTAGCCGGACACTACTGGCTGGAATTCTAGTCCGTTGATCCAACTGAACGGAGTGGATAGACCACTCCGTAAATGGCGCGTCATACAGCGGGGCAGGCCGGGAGGATGCGTGACGCTATCGCGCGATTTCTCTCACTTTTTGCGCAATGACGTGCACGGAAACCTGGGTCCCGAATCGTTGTGGGGGGACGCATTAGAACCAGCGGCCTTTGGGTTATGAGTCATGGGGCATTCCGGCATTCCTTCAAGTCCATTTACTCCTTAAGTAATAACTCACATATAACTTTCGGGTAGACGGTTATTCACTCGGAACTCGGCAGAATAGAGAAATGGTCCCAATGAAAGGACCAGAGGAGACCCACAGTCATTGTGGGTCAATGCGATCTCAACAATTATTTCTCAACTAGTCTCAATATCCGTTCCATAAGCGTCCAACTCTTGCCGCACGGTCAATCTGCTGAAAGCGTGTGACCGGCTCGGCGTACGTTGGATACCATTTCGGGCTCGAAGATGCTGAAGCCGTTTCGGCCCTGTGCCTTTGCCTGATACATCGCCGCATCCGCGTTCTGCAACAGATCGTCGGCGTGGATGTCATTGTTCGGATAAGTGCACACACCCACGCTGACCGAGATCGAGATTTGATGGTTCCCCGGGTCAAACGGCGCGGAGAGGCACGAAACAATCTTTAGCGCGATCGGTTCAGCCTCTTCCGGGGAATGTAGATCATCGAGAAGAACAATGAATTCGTCGCCACCGATGCGCGCCACCGTATCGGTCTTTCGTACGAGTGTGATGAGGAGTTCCGCGACCCAGCAAAGCAGTTGATCACCGGCAAGATGACCCAGCGAATCATTCACTTCCTTGAATCTATCCAGATCCACCATCAAGACGGCCAGGACAGAATTGAATCGCCTGACCCTCTCCAGCGCCATATGCAGCCGGTCATTGAGCAGAGTGCGATTGGGAAGATTCGTCAAAGCGTCGTGTTCCGCCATGTGGCGCAGGCGTTCCTCGCTTCGGCGAATCACCTGGGTCTGTTGCTCCACTCTCCGGCGCAGCAACGCGATCCAAAAGAACGCGGCAACGGCAATAGCGGCGACGATGACCAGCGTCAACAACGCGCGGCCCGGTGTCCACCAGGAGGGCGCCTGCAATATGACGATGTCGTCAGGTGAGCGGAGCAGGAGCCGAACCGACTGTGTGCGGACTGCGCCTTCCTTTAACGTCGTGCCCTGAGCGTCAACCTGCACAGAACAGATTCCCGTAATACGCAGTCTGCTTCCTTCCTTCCAGAGCAGTGGGTGCGTGCCTGCCGGGACCGGCGGCAGGATCACGGAAAAGAGAGATTTCTCTTCCTGAAGGAATAGCGTGAGGTTATTTGTTGCCCGGTCTTCGCCAAGAAGGATCCCGTCGACGGTGACCAGTTCACCATCTGCCTCCCCGCTTAGCGCCTGTGAGGCGGTCGTTTTCTTCGGCAATGGCAGAGTGCCGTCGCCAGCCAGGCGAAACGTCGCGTTTTCCAGGGTTGCTTTGTAGTCGCTCGCGGCTGGAAAACCGACTAGGTCCGCCAGATCTCCCACATTGATTCTGGTTAGTTGCGCGGTCTGCACGCAGAGGCCATTGCTTGCCTGCTGAACGCACAGGATTTGCCCAGGCCATTGCAGCGTAACGGTGCCCCTGATGTGTACCCTGTGGCGGAACTGAAGATTCGGTGTAAACCGCAGCAGATCAGGAATCGGCACTACGGGCAGTGCAAAGGGATCTGCCGGCGCGGCTTGAATCACTTTCACTTCGTTCAGATCCGGAAAAAAAAGATGAGCGCCGACCATCTGGCGGCGCCGGTTAAAAACCGGAGCCGCGTTGGCGTGCAGACTGATGAGAGAATCGACGAGTTGCTCATAATCCTTGCCAGCTTCGCGGAGACATATTGCGCTCGCCTGCCCGTCCGACGTGGCGATATCCAAAATCACGTTGCGGGGCGTCATGCGCACGGCGTGCACGAGCCCTTCCACCTCGACCCATTGCCCGTCCTCCTCTCCTGAGAGAAGTTGCGTCATACTCACATGCGGAGCATGCGGCGGAACACGAGCCTGTCCGACCGCCCGTACCTGAGCCTGCTGCACGATCGGCGCGTAGTCTCCGGAACCGCTGACGCCGGTCACCTCCACCACTGTGCCGGCAGTTAGTGGCAGAACCGGCCGGGAAGGTACGCGAACAAAGATGCTGCCTGTCGCATCGTGGACGAAAAGGGCACCGTGCCTGGCATCGATATACGGGTCGTAATAGGTGACCACGGCACGCAGGTGGACCTGATACTGTCGTGCCGCGTCTTCGGGGGTCAGACTGTGTNNCGCCTCGTGTGCAGTCGTCAGAGTGGGGAGCGGTTTCGCGGGGCTCTTCAGTTCCTTAGATGGGGCAGCGGCGCATATCAGGATGGGCACGCACAAAAAGACACCGAGGACCAAAGGGCGCACCCGATCCCCGTTCTTTCTTCGTTGGCTTATAACGAGGGACACGATTTTNNATTCCTTATTCCATTCCTGTCCAAGCACCTATGAGCGCCGTGCAAGGCGCGACAAATCGAATCTATTCAAGGGAAGGGTACCACTCTTTGGGACGCTGATCTGCGGACTAACTCTTTTGTGTTCAGTACGTTGGTTTCTATTTACGAAATGAATGCGTGGAATTGATCGAAAGTGAGCGCTCAATAGTGTCCGGTTTATCTGTTGTCGAGCTTCGTAATAGTCAGTGTTGACGTGCGCAC
>PLKY01000024.1:0-3036 GCA_003140785.1 Acidobacteriaceae bacterium
GACTCCTTTTCGAGCCGTGCCCCAAAAACCAAGGCCGCAGCCGTGCCATCGACTGCGACCACTTCGTCGAATGGTCCGGCGACCAGTTCCTCTCTGAGCTCCTCATCGAGCACAGATGAGGCCGGCAGTAGCCGAGCGTGTTGTTCTTGAACAGCCTTCCAAACGGCGGATGCCGACTCCCCGACTCCCCTTTGGGTTACCAGCTCGCGCGCCATCGCAGTGAGCACGTCATCATCGTCTTCGATACCCTGAAGACCCTCATTCGAGAACTTCCCTTCCATGGCCAGCGAGACGAGTAGCTTCTTGCCCATCAACCGCAGGCATGATGTCTGCATGGTCTCGTTGTAAGTCAGGAAGCGCACAACGACGTTGGACCGCTGTCCGATCCGCCACGAGCGGCGGCTCGCCTGGCGCAAAGTGTAAATCGAATATCCCGTCTGCACGAAATAGATGGAGGGCGCCCAAAGCAAGTCCATCCCAACAGAAACGAGGCGAGGGTGAGCCACGCACACTTGCATTCCGTTGCGAAGCTCGCGCTCATACCAGGCCTCGCGCTGATCGGGAGGCACCTGAGCCGTGAGTATGGAGACGCGGATGCCTTCTTGCGACAGAACTCGTTCGAGCCGACGCGTTACGTCCCTCTTCGCCGTGTATACGGCATAGATTTGGCATTTTCTGCCGCGGCTGAGGTCCGCCTTGACGCACTCCACCAGTTGGCGCTCCTTCGCGTAGGCGAAGTCCTCGCTGAGGTCCTGTGTTTGAGCGATCAGAAATGGCACGCGTCGATGCAATTCCGGGTCGTACTCTGTTCCGATCAGATCACCGAAGCCGTAAGGCCGATCCGGATAGGCGAGCAATGCATTGAGGGCCGTGCTGATCACGGAATGGTTTCCTCGATGCTCTTCGAGCGCCTCTTTGATCTGCTTTTCGAGATCCGCATATGCTTTCGCCAGCGGTTCGTCCATGTCCACGCCGATGACTTCTTCGCGATAGGATGGCAATTCACTGGAGATGTCTTCCAGTGAGACGAACGCGCCGAGTTCCATGAGAAACTTGCCGAACAGCAGTGGCGATGCGCCCGGTTTGCGTTTGACCTGCTTGGTCACCTTCGCTTTCGAGCAGGCATTCTCTTCGGGCGCGATGATCGTCACTCGCTCGAGCACGCCGTAGCTCTCCGCGAAGTTGCGGACCCCCGACTCGCCCCACTCGTAGCCTTCTGTCACCATCTTGTGTGGTTCCAGGCGATAAAGCACATTGAAAAGGTCGTCGGCGTAACCGCCCATGAGGGTCCCGGTAAGTACGGCGATTCTGTCCACCGACCTCGCCATGGTCCCTAGCGCGTTGCCCTGTGCCGTGTCTCCCTTTAGTTCATGCACTTCATCCGCGATGCCGTAATCGAAGAAATCCGGCATGTAGCGCCCGATAAACTCCAGCGGCGCGAAGCGGCGGATGCGCCCGCCGTCGGCCTGCCAAAGAGGGCTGTACATCGCACGCCGATTCTTCCCTCGGTCGTCGGCGGCGTCGCCGATGATCTCGCTCCGCCGTATCTTTTCAAATTCGCTCGCGAGCACGCGCTCATCGTTCACGATTAGCGGCGCGCCCGTGTCAGGATTGATCACGGTCCCCAAGCATGGGCCGGACTTCGCCACCGCGTAACAATGCTTCCAAAAGAAGGAAAGCTTTGCCCTGTCTCGGCCAACGATAAAGAACGACGGACCTGGGCAGATCTTTTGCCAGCGATCGCGCGCCGATTTCGAGTTCTTCCGAAGGCGGAGATCCGTGAGCGTGGTGTGCAGCCCTTCTCGCACGATCCGGCCATTTCGATAGCGAACTTCATTCACCCCGTGCGGATTTGCGCCCGATTGTCCCGGTGTTCGCAAGCCGTCGATGATGAAGACACGCGCCCCGGGGACGGTGATTAGAACCTCTCGGCACCACTTCCCGACGATGTTTGGAGGCGCCATCACCAGAGCGGTATACGGTCGACCAGCAGAACGCACATGGATTGCGGAGAGCGCCATGAGTGTTTTACCGGTTCCACATTCTGCAATGACCGCGGCGGCCTTGGCACGATGCCAGCGCTTCACGATGCCCATCACCGCCAGACGTTGAGCTGCGAAGGGGCTTCGCAACAACGTCTTGAACCGCTCCGACACGGGATCCTGGGGAGCCTGAAGCGCCGGGTAAATTTGCAGAATGCGGTCGCCCAATTCCTGCGAGAAGCAGCTCAAATATTCGGCGATGGTTGAAGGGATACTCATGTGCGATTTTTCCTCCTGTGGTGGTTCCTTTGCATGGCGAACAAAAGACGAAGATACTGTTATACTTTGAGGCGTGGTGGGAACCCGCTGCCGCGTCAGCTACCTGGATTCGAGAAGCGTCGAGCACGTCGTGGATGTCACGGCTGACTCGTTATTCGAGGCGGCGGCGGTTGCGGTAAGAGCGTTCCGGGAAGGCGCTCTAGTAGAGGAGCTGCCCGTGCCCGGCACGGAGTTGCGGATCACAGTCTCTCCGCTGCCGGTCGAGCACAGAGTTCGCTTACAACGCGTGGAACAGTGGGCGCAAACCGGTACGGTGAAAAGCCCGGTGGAGATGCTGCGACGAGAGCGCGTACGCGAGCTGTTGGGGTTTAAGAACGAAACTGTCAGGTAAGCCGGGCTGCGCTGAACGACTGCCAGGGAATCGAGCCGGCGTCATCGGGAATCTCGATTGTCTTGTCTTTCACGGCCCCCCCGATCCATTCCAAAAACTCCTCTTTGCTTCCGACGACGGCGATTGGCTGGTATCCGAGACCGTCCAGCGGCTGAATGCGTTGTTTTTGTTGCAGGACGCTCCAAAACCAACTCGCCCAGGAAGGGTGAACCGGCAAGCCGAGCCGTTGCGAAATCCGGTACAGGACAAATTCCGGATCGTCATCGGACAAGATGATCCGTCCGACGTCGCCTTCATCGGCTACCTGAGCGGAGAGGGCGACCAGGTGACGCACGCTGCGGCTCCGTCCGGCCACGGCTATGGTGCCGCGGAAGACCCGCGGAT
>PLKY01000024.1:3060-4365 GCA_003140785.1 Acidobacteriaceae bacterium
TCGACGTCGTTCCCGAACACTGAAACGAGATGGCAAGTACCCGAGGCTTCCTTATTCTCGGCAGGCTCGCTGATGAACCGGTCTAGTGCAACGCGGAGTCGCGTTCTCGTGTCTTTCAGCTGCTTTTCAAACTCCAACCAGCCAAAGCGTTCGTGTGCGTTCTTCATCGGGAGACTCCTTTCAAAGACGAGCGCGAGGGTAACTGTCAAACCCGCTATTCAAGCGTGCCCGTTTCCCCGGTCGCGAAGACGACGGAAAGCTCCTGGACAAAGCGTTCCCGCTCGCGGATCACGGTTGTGCCATCCTCCTCTTCCTCGGTGAGTTTCGTCGTAACCTTTTTGCTCTTCCACGCCGCGATGTGGCGCTCTTCGCCCGAGCCAAAAATTCCGTTGATGAGACCAGAGCAAGCGACGAGGCCGACTTGGCCCGCATGCAGCGGTGTGAGTGGCCGTCCTCCGATAACGGTTGGTTCCGGGGCGAGAATTCGCGTGGTTTGCCGGTAGGCCGGCGAGTTCGCAACGAGATCCTCCAATTCATCGAGAGGCAGGCCCTTNNCGGCGCGTCCGCCGAACGCCGGCAATGAGGACCTGGCGATAGCGAACCGACTCCGGATCGGACAGGCGAAACACCCGCGCACGTTTGAAGTGGGAAGCGAGGATCTGCGCGCAGTCGGTCGCGCGCTCGGCCGGAATCACCAGCAGGAGTACCCCACCGGGGATCAGCCACCGGAAGATGTGATTCAAGAACACCGTCTCAAGTCGTTCCCGAGCGTTACCTGCGAGCGCCCAGTCGTACGGGGGATTGCAAAAGCAGAGCGAGAACGACTCGACGGCGCAATGGGTTTCCAGACAGTTTCCCTGAACAATCTTGGTAAGCGAGGGCCCGGCTTGTTCGGCGCGATAGGCATCCAATTCAATTCCGTAGCGTCTTGCGCTGGAATCCCCGGTAATCGCAGCGAACGCCGCGCCGTCGCCGACGCAAGGATCCAAGGCCGAAAACAGCTCGATAGGAAACCGCAAGAGATTCCGGATTCTTTCCGCTTCTCTGAGCGGCAGAGGGTAGTAGTTGCAGCGAACTTTGGCGTTGAAGCGGGACACGCGAAGACTCCTATCGTTTGATTGTTGTGTGCGATTTGAAACATGGAGTGGATGCCACTGTATGCTTCCATTTCTGATCTGGCGATCGGCATCGCGTGGGCGCAAAGCCCAAATCAGTTGATTACAATGCTTGGTGCGGCAACCTCCGGAAGCCGCCGCTCACAGACGGGCGTTGGAGAGACGCGAGGCTTTAAGCTACAGCCGTGCC